>JBFEWO010000058.1:0-15856 GCA_041546305.1 Thiohalomonadaceae bacterium
AAGGCCGCCCGCGTTGCCGAGTGGAAGGCCTTTTCCCAGCAGCACCCCGAAGGCGTGCTCTACTGTTTTCGTGGCGGCATGCGTTCAAAGATCAGCCAGCAATGGCTTTATGAAGAGACCGGCATCCTCTACCCGCGGGTCAAGGGCGGTTACAAGGCGCTGCGCCGTTTCCTGATCGACGAGCTGGAGGTAAGCGCCCGCGAGGTCAATGCCATCGTGCTCGGCGGGCGCACCGGCGTCGGCAAAACCCTGCTGCTGCGACAGCTCTCGCCGATGCTGGACCTGGAGAAGCTGGCCTGGCACCGTGGCTCAGCCTTCGGTCCTCACGCCACGCCGCAACCGCGGCAGATCAGCTTCGAGAATGCCCTCTCCATCGAACTGTTGAAAATTCGCGGCCAAGGCAATCCCGCCTTTGTGGTGGAGGATGAGCACCGCAATGTGGGCTCCTGCTTTATTCCCGATGCCATCCGCGATCGTTTCCGCGACTCACCGCTGGTGATCCTCGAGGCCACGCTGGAGGAACGGATCGAAAATACCCATCAGGAGTACATCGGCGAAGCCCTGGCGGAACATGTGACTATTTATGGTGAGGAGCAGGGTTTCGAGAAGTGGGCGGCCTACCTGCTGGCGAGCCTGGACAAGATCAAGAAGCGTCTCGGCGGCGTGCGCCATGCGGAACTGAGGAAGGTGCTGGAAGCGGCGATCGAGGTACACCGCCGTACTGGAGAAACCGGGCAGCATCGTGCCTGGATCGGTGAGCTGCTGGGCGGCTATTACGACCCGATGTACGACTACCAGATCACGCAGAACACCAAACAGATCGCCATCACCGGCGACAAGCAGGCGGTGATTGCCTGGCTCGGTGAGCGAGGAATTGAGTACCGGGAGCGCTAATTGCCTCTTCCGGGGCGCAGACTACTCCGACAGCCAGGCCGACCAACGGTTATATAGATCCCGACTGCTCGCCGCCGCCACCGAACGTGTTGCCAGCGCAGGCATTAACACTGGCTCGCCCTCCAGCGTGGTCGCATGACCACCAGCTTCCTTCAGGATCAGCTGTCCGGCGGCATAATCCCACAACTTCTGCCCGCCATGGAGATAAAGGTGGCAGCGACCCGTGGCAATCATGCACCAGTCCAGCGCGCCGGAACCAAAACTGCGCTGCGAGGCATAAGGGGGGGCACTCGCTAGCCTGGCTGCCAGCGCCGGGGCAAGGCGTTTAAAGTCGACCAAACCCATGGTGCGCTCTAGCGGAGGCAGCTGTGGCGGTACATGCAAGGGCTCGCCATTGAGCCTCGCCCCGTTGCCCGACTCGGCAGAGAAACACTCATCACGCAGTGGATCGTAGATGATAGCGAGCACCACCTCCCCTCCCCGCAACAGGGCCAGAGAGACGCAAAAATAGGGAATCCCGGCCGCAAAATTGCTAGTGCCATCCAGCGGGTCAAGCAACCAGAGCCCCTCAGGGGAGTCGGCTAATAGCGCCTGCTGCTCGGCGGTACTCATCTCCTCGCCCAGCAACGGGATCTCTGGCCAGCCTTCCTGTAATGCGTTAAGCACCCTTGCCTGCATCGCGGTATCGGCCTCGGTGACGATACTGCCATCGGCCTTAAAGCCGCGTTCGACTCGTGCAAAACGCGGCAACAACTCAGCGCAAGCGGCCTCTTTCAGGATCCGCGCTAATGCTTCGAGAGAAGGTTTCATGACTCAACCTTGAAAAGGCAGGGCAACACGGAAGGCGCCGCCCTGATGCTGATTTATCCCACCCACACCCGGGCATTGCGGAACATGCGCATCCATGGGCCATCCTCGCCCCAGTCATCCGGGTGCCAGGAGTGCTGCACCGCACGGAATACCCGTTCCGGATGCGGCATCATGATGGTGAAACGACCGTCGGTGCTGGTCAGGCCGGTAATGCCAAGGGGCGAGCCGTTGGGGTTGGCCGGGTAGATCTCGGTGGGGTCACCATAGTTGTCCACATAGCGGAGCGCAGCCACCTGTTTGCGTAGCGCCTCCTCCGGAGTATGGCCATGACGGAACTCGGCCCGCCCTTCACCATGGGCTACCGCGATAGGCATGCGCGAGCCCTCCATCCCCTGCAGGAACAGGGAGGGCGATTTCATTACCTCGACCATCGCCACACGGGCCTCGAACTGCTCGGACAGGTTACGCACGAAGTGCGGCCAGCCCTCTGCACCGGGGATCAGCTCATACAGATTCGACATCATCTGGCAGCCATTGCAGACGCCGAGACCGAAGCTGTCCTCACGCCGGAAGAAGGCCTCGAATTCATCTCGCGCTCGCGGGTTGAACAGGATGGATTTGGCCCAGCCCTCACCGGCCCCCAGCACATCGCCGTAGGAGAATCCGCCGCAGGCGACCAGGCCGTTGAACTCCTTGAGCGAGACGCGGCCACTGATGATGTCGCTCATGTGCACATCAACCGCATTGAAACCGGCACGGTCAAAGGCGGCGCCCATCTCGATCTGACCGTTGACCCCCTGCTCACGCAGCACTGCCATGCGTGGACGCTCGCCCTTGCCGATAAACGGTGCAGCGACGTCTTCATCCAGTTCAAAACCGAGTTCGGCATGCAGGCCGGGGTCGGCACCATCGAGCAAACGCTCATACTCCTCGCGGGCGCATTCGGGATTATCGCGCAGCGACTGCATGCGGAAGCTCGTCTCGGACCAGGCACGCTGCAGATCAATACGGGATTCATCCAGCACGACCTGACCGGCATGACGGATCACCAGACGGTCATCCTCATTCAGTTCGCCAATCACCACACTGTAGCTCCCCAGCTCCGCCTCTCGCAGTGCCGACAGCACCTCTTCGGTATCCTGGTGGCGCACCTGGATCACCGCACCCAGTTCCTCACTGAACAGGGCGGCCACGGGGTCATCCCCCAGCACGACCGCATTGAGGCTGACGCCGGTATGGCCGGCGAAGGCCATCTCCGCAACGGTGGCGAACAGACCGCCGTCGGAACGGTCGTGGTAGGCCAGCAGCTTGCCCTCCTGATTGAGTTCCTGAATCACACCGAAGAACTGCTTAAAGGCCTGAGCGTCATCCAGGTCCGGGGCATGGTGGCCCACCTGCTTGTAGACCTGGGCAAGGCAGGAGCCGCCGAGGCGATTACGCCCCTTGCCAAGATCGATGAGGATGAGGTCGGTATCGCCAGAGTCCGTGCGCAGCTCCGGGGTCAGTGTCTTGCGTACATCGCTGACCGGTGCGAAGGCCGTAATGATCAGCGACAACGGCGCGGTGACCGACTTGTCTTCGCCGTTTTCCTGCCAAACGGTTTTCATCGACATCGAGTCCTTGCCCACCGGGATCGAAATTCCGAGCGCCGGACACAGCTCCATGCCGACCGTCTTAACCGCCTCGTAGAGACCCGCATCCTCGCCCGGATGACCCGCTGGCGCCATCCAGTTGGCCGACAGCACAATTCGGGAGATATCCTCAATACGTGCCGCAGCGATATTGGTCAGCGCCTCACCCACTGCCATGCGCGCGCTGGCGGCATGATCGAGTAGCGCTACCGGGGTACGCTCACCCATTGCCATCGCCTCACCGGTATAGGTGTCGTAGCTACTGGCGGTGACACCGCAATCGGCCACCGGCACCTGCCAGGGACCGACCATCTGGTCGCGGTTGACCAGACCGGTGACGGTGCGGTCGCCGATACTGATAAGGAAGGTCTTGTCAGCAATAGTTGGCAGGCGCATCAGGCGATAAGCCGCATCACGCACATCAATCTTGCTGGTGTCGAAGTCGGGCTTGTGGAACGGCTTGTGCTGCACCTCGCGCAACATCTTCGGCGGCTTGCCCAGCAGCACCTCCATCGGCATGTCGATGGGGCTGTTGTCGAAATGGCCGTCCCCGAGCACCAGCTGCTGCTCGGCAGTGGCCTCGCCGATCACCGCAAACGGCGCGCGCTCGCGCTCGCAGATGGCGGCGAAGCGCTCCATGTCCTCAGGCTTGATCGCCAGTACATAGCGCTCCTGCGCTTCGTTACACCAGATCTCCATCGGCGACATGCCCGGCTCGTCGTTGGGAATGGCGCGCAGCTCAAAGCGAGCGCCGCGGCCGGCATCATTGACCAGCTCCGGCATGGCATTGGACAGGCCACCGGCGCCGACGTCGTGGACGGAGACGATGGGATTGGCCTCGCCCAGCTGCCAGCAGCGGTCGATCACCTCCTGGCAGCGGCGCTCGATCTCCGGGTTACCGCGCTGTACCGAGGCAAAATCGAGATTCTCCGCCGACTCGCCGCTGGTCATGGAAGAGGCCGCGCCGCCGCCCAAACCGATAAGCATGGCTGGACCGCCGAGTACCACCAGTTGAGCGCCGGGCGGGATGATATCTTTCTCCACGTGCTCAACGCGGATGTTACCGAGGCCGCCAGCAAGCATGATCGGTTTGTGGTAGCCACGCACCTCGTCGCCCTCGGGACCGGGTACCCGCTCCTCGAAGGTACGGAAGTAGCCGTTTATCGCCGGGCGGCCAAATTCATTGTTAAAGGCGGCGCCGCCGAGCGGACCGTCGATCATGATATCCAGCGCCGAGACTATCCGTCCCGGTTTGCCGTAGTCACTCTCCCAGGGCTGCTCGAAGCCGGGAATACGCAGGTTGGAAACGGAAAAACCAGTCAGCCCCGCCTTTGGCTTGGAACCGCGGCCGGTGGCACCTTCGTCGCGGATCTCACCGCCGGAGCCGGTAGCGGCCCCGGGAAAGGGTGAAATGGCGGTGGGGTGATTGTGGGTCTCCACCTTCATCAGGATCGCCATCGGCTCACTGTGGTAGCGATATTCGTTGCTACCCGGCTCGGGGAAGAAGCGACCCGCGGTGTAGCCCTCGATCACCGCAGAGTTGTCCTTGTAGGCCGACAGGGTTTTGCCCGGGTTCTGCTGATGGGTGTTACGGATCATGGCGAACAGGGATTTTTCCTGCTCTGCCCCGTCGATGATCCAGTCTGCGTTGAAGATCTTATGGCGGCAGTGTTCGGAGTTGGCCTGGGCGAACATCATCAGCTCCACATCGGAGGGATTGCGCCCCAGCGCGGTAAAATTCTCCACCAGGTAGTCGATCTCATCCGGCGCCAACGCCAGGCCCCACTCGCTGTTGGCCCGTTCCAGTTCCGCCTTTCCACCACCGAGAATATCCACCTGACGCATCGGCGCCGGCTCCTGGGTAAGGAACAGTCCTTCGGCCTCTTCCAGGCTCTCCAGCACCTGCTCGATCATGCGGTCATGCAACAGTGCCGCGATCTGCTTGAGTTCATGGTCGGTCAGTGCACCATCGGCACGGCTGAGATAATAGGCCACGCCACGCTCCAACCGCCGAATCGAAGACAGGCCGCAGTTGCGGGCGATGTCGGTCGCCTTCGAGGCCCAGGGCGAGATGGTGCCGATACGTGGGATCACCAGCAGCAGCTGTCCCGCCGGATCCTCGCTGACCGCGGCCGGACCATAGGAGAGCAGGCGCACCAGGGTCTCCTTTTCCGCCTCATCCAGGCTGCGCTCCACATCCGCAAAGTGGACATATTCGGCATAGAGATGGCTGAGGTCTGGAATGCGCTCACGCACAGCGCTCATCAATTTTTCCAGACGGAACGGGGACAGGGCCGGGCTTCCACGCAGGATCAGCATGTCGGTAGAGCCTTATAGATTAGGTTAACAGGGAATGCGGAATAATACTGGAAGCGGCAGAGGACATAAACATCGGATGCAGGATAGGAGGGAAATGACGCCAGGGATGGACTCGCTGGACAGGCTCCCCCGCCCGCTCTGTACAGTGATTCCTCGAATCCCGCTTCCGTTTGCTATACTCCGCGGCAACGAACAAGCTGCGAGTTCCCATGAATCCGGAAAATACCTCCCTGCCCCACTGCGGCCTGGCCCGACGGCTGGCTGCGATTCTCTATGACAGCCTGCTGCTGATGGCGATCCTGTTCATGGCCAGCCTGGTAGTGCTGCCACTGATGGGAGATAACCCTTCAGCACCGACCCTCTTTGTGTTCCGGCTTTATCTGCTCGTGCTGGCATTCGCCTTCTTCGCCTGGTTCTGGTCCCATGGCGGTCAAACCCTCGGCATGCGGGCCTGGCGCATCCGTCTGCAAAACCGCCGGGGGGGGCCGCCAAGCCTGTGGCAGCTCATGCTTCGCTTTCTCGTAGCCATCCTCTCCTGGCTGGCCTTTGGCCTGGGCTTTCTCTGGTCACTAATCGATCGAGAGAAGCTCACCTGGCACGACCGCTACTCGATGACCGAACTCGTGGTATTGCCGAAGGGGAAGAAATAAAAACGGTTCAAAGTGAAAAGTTCAAGGTTCAAGGTTCAAGGTTCAAGGTTCAAGGTTCAAGGTTCAAGAGGCGCATTCAAGCACGGAGGTTCCCAGAATCACTATCGCGCCCCAGCCTGAACGTGAGGAAAATAACCCGTTGGCCGGGTTGGCCAGCTACCTGACAGAACGGAGGTCAGTGTTGTCACGTATATGGCGCAACGTGACTACCTTGAACCTTGAACAGGTTATCTGAGCCTCCGCATCAATGCGTACCACAGCAGGTATACCAGCAGGGTTGGCGTAACCGCGCTCAGCAACGGCGGGAGATTATAGACCAGCGCTACGCGCCCAAAGATGCCATTAAACAGATAAAAACCGATACCGAGCAGCGCGCCGATAACGATACGCTGCCCCACGCTCACCGCACGGAGCGAACCAAACACGAACGGGATCGCCAGTAGGAGCATGCCGGCGGTGGCAAACGGGGCAGAAATCCGGGTCCACAAGGAGAGCTCATAACGCTGCGCCTCGATCCCGGTGTCGTGCAAGTAGCTCAGGTAATCCACCAGGTCCCGTATTGAGAGGTTCTCCGGTGGGATGGCCACCACATCGATAATCTCGGGGGCGACACTGGTTTTCCACCCTATACTCTGCTCGAACTGACGCGTGATCTGTTGCTCACCAAAAAAGGTGTGTTCCACCTGCATCAAGTGCCAACCATCCTCCTGATAATGGCCCTGTTTGGCTGAGGTGCTCTGCAGCAGCTTCCCGTCCGGCGCGAAACGAAAAAGATGGATGCCAGTGGCGCGCCCATCGATCAGCATGCGCTCGATATTGACAAAGGTATCGCCTTCGCGCGCCCACAAGCCGCTCTTGACATTGAGGCTGATGTTTTCCGACATCGCCAGAGCGCGCAGATTGCGCGCCTCTTTCTCCAGCGGTGGGGCGATCACCTCACCGAGTAAAACGGCGGCCACCACCAGTACTGCGCCCACCTTGAGGATCTCGCGCATGATCTGGCCCACCGATATCCCGGCAGCCTGCATTACGGTCAATTCGCTGGTATTGGCCAGTGCACCGAGTCCCAGCATCGTTCCCATCAGCGCGACGAGGGGAAACAGCTCATAGACCTGCCTCGGCAGCAGCATGATGCTGAACTGGAGAGCATCAATTACCTGATACTTGCCCTTGCCCACATCAGTGATCTCAGTCACGAAAGTGCTGAACAAATAGAGTGCGAGTAGCACCAGCATCACCGCAAGAATATGCCCCGCAATGGTTTTACCGATGTAATTGCCCAGTAATCTCATGCCGCCGCCCTCGTCCGACCACCCATTCGCAGCTGCTGTCGGTAGAGCAGGATAACCAACGCCGCCAGCAGCAGATGCACCCACCACATACCAATCCAGGGAGGGACGTCCCCCTTGGCCACGGCACTGCGCCCGACAGAAAGGAGGTTGTTGTAGATCACCACCACCATGATGCCGACAAACAACCGACCGAACCGGCCCTGACGCGGGTTGGTCTTGCTCAGGGGAACAGCAAGCAGCGCCAGCAGCAAAGCGCTGATGGGCATGGCAATGCGCCATTGCAGTTCGGCGATATCGGTCGGTTCGCTCGAGGCCAGCAGGCTTTCAGAGGGCATGGCATTGCGGCGGCGCTTGCTCGCCACCACATCGCGGGTCTGCAGCAATATGCCGTGTTCGGCAAAATGAATGATTCGGTATTCGGAAGTGCCGACTTCACCTTCATAGCGGTAACCATCACGCAGCAACAGATAACGGTGACCGGTTTGACGATCCAAGTAGGTAATTGCAGATTTGGCAGTCAACAGGGTAAGCACGCCATTTTTACGCTGATGGGCAAATATCCCGAGCAGCTCCCCTTCATCCGGACCGGCTGCAGCTGCATATATCAGCTCCCGCCCGCTTTCGCTCTGGGTAAAACGCCCGGGAACAATCCCCTCGATCTCCACTTTCGCCTGAGCCTCATCCAGGGTTCGTTGACTCAACTCCTCAGCCAGCGGGCTCACAAAGAGAGTGAGTGTTGCCACCATCAAGGCAACGATAAGGCCCAGTTTTGCCACACTGCCCAGCACGTGACCCGGGCCGATGGCGCAAGAGGTCATCGCCACCATCTCACTATCCTTGTACAATCGCCCCAGGGCCAGCATCACCCCGAGGAACAGCGAGATAGGCAGAACCAGCACCATGTTGCCCACCGACTTGAGGGCGAACAGGCTAAGGACCACTCCGGCCGGATAATCCCCTTCCGCCGCCTGAGCGAGAATGCGTACAAAGGTGCCGCTAAGAAAGATCAGCAACAGCAGCAACGTGACCCCGAGAAAGGTCCAGCCGATCTCCTTAAGCAAATAGCGGTGGATTATCAGCCCCACTCTGTGTGGTCCCCCATCAAAAAATAAGCCGTTCAATGCGATAATATGCAGACGCATTGAATAAAGCGTGAAGTTTACGCTATAGATAGTGACGACAAAACCATTCCCGCATCCAGGAGTCCCAATGGAATTTACAACCAGCACCGGTTCCATCACCACCACCCGCACCGCCTGCCTGATCGTCGGCATCTACGACGGCCGCAAGCTAACGCCCAGTGCGCAGCTACTGGATGATGCCACCGATGGTCTGCTCAAATCCCTGCTGAAGAACGGTGATCTGCAGGGCTCGGTGGGCCAGACCCTGCTGGTCCAGACACCTCAGGGACTGCAATGCGAACGCCTGCTGCTGGTCGGCTGCGGCAAGGAGAAGGAGCTCAAGGATCGCAGTTACCGCCAGGTGGTGCAGGTGGCGGCCAAAGCGGTGCTGGGTACCAAGGCCAAGGATGCACTTAGCACACTGGCAGAGCTGCCGCTGCCGGAGCGCGAACTGGACTGGAAGGTACGCCAGGCCATTGAGGCCTTCGGTCATGCCGATTATCGCTTCGATCAACTCAAGAGTGAGAAGAAAGAAGAGGACAAGCCGGCCCTGCGCAAAGTCAGTTTCCCCTTCTCTACTCGCGGTGAGGGGGCCTTGATCAAACTGGGTATCCTGCAGGGGCGAGCCCTCAACGACGGCATGGACCTGACCAAGGATCTCGCCAATTTGCCCGGCAACATCTGTACCCCCAGCTACCTGGCCGACCAGGCACGCGAGCTGGCACGCAAATACAAGAGCATCAAGACCACCATCCTCGATGAGAAGCAGATGGAGAAGCTCGGTATGGGCGCCCTGCTCTCAGTCGCTCGCGGCTCACGCCAACCGCCTCGGCTGATCATCATGGAATATCATGGTACCGAAGCCAAGAATAAGCAAAAGCCGGTGGTGTTGGTCGGCAAGGGCCTGACCTTCGATGCCGGCGGCATCTCGCTCAAGCCCGCCCCGGCTATGGATGAGATGAAGTACGACATGTGCGGAGGCGCCAGTGTCTTTGGCATTCTCAAGGCGATCGCCGAGATGGAATTGCCGATCAACGTGGTCGGTGTGGTGCCAAGTTCAGAGAACCTGCCGGACGGTGACGCCAACAAGCCCGGCGATATCGTCACCTCCATGTCCGGCAAGACCATCGAGGTACTCAACACCGATGCCGAGGGCCGTCTCATCCTGTGCGATGCACTGACCTATTCAAAAAAATTCGATCCGGCCGTGGTCATCGACATCGCCACTCTCACCGGCGCCTGCGTCATCGCCCTGGGCAATCATGCCGCCGGCCTGCTGGCTAACGATGACGAACTGGCCGATAAACTGCTCGAGTGCGGACAGAAAAGCGGCGACCGCGCCTGGCGCCTACCTCTGTGGGAGGAGTACGACGAACAGCTCAAGAGCCCCTTCGCCGACATGGCCAACATCGGCGGCAGGGAGGCCGGCACCATAACCGCTGCCTGCTTCCTCTCGCGCTACACCAAGGATTACAAATGGGCGCACCTGGATATCGCCGGCACCGCCTGGAAGAGCGGCGCGGACAAGGGGGCCACTGGCCGCCCGGTACCATTGCTCACCCAGTACCTGATCGACAAGTCCAAAGGGAACTGATCGCTCAATGACCCGAGTCGACTTTTATATCCTTGAGGAGAGTGCTGCGAGCGCCCGGCAGCACTTTGCCTGCCGTCTGGCGGAGAAGGCCTGGCAACAGGGACACAAGGTCTACATCCACACCGAGGATGCCACCCAGAGCAACCTGCTGGACGAGATGTTGTGGACCTTTCATGCCGATAGCTTCCTGCCCCACAGCCTGGATGATGCCGCCGACGCCGATACGGTCCGCGTCCACATCGGCCACGGAGATGAACCGCTGCATCACGATGATGTTCTGATTAATCTGGGCCGCGAGGTACCGCTCTTTTTCAGCCGCTTCAAGCGGGTAGCCGAGGTCATTACTGCCGAGGAACCGGTGCGTCAGGCCGGGCGAGAGCGTTACCGTTTTTACCGCGAGCGGGGCTACCCTATGGAATCCCACAACATCACAACGGGATAGCAAACCATGAGCAATAGCAACCAGCGCAAGCAACCTGGCAAGAATAGCGATCTGCTCGATGAACTGGGTTCGATCAAGGAGCTACTGGACGAGGAACTTGATAACCCCCCGAGCTACAATTCTGTCGCTGAGATCGCCTCCGTAAAAGAGTATCTGCGCATCAAAAAAGCGGCTGAAGCCGTTAATCTCAGCGTGGAGGAGTACCTGCGCCAACAGACCGAGACCAGAGAACGATCACAAGGACGGGACTTGCACGAACAAAGTGAAGCGGCGAGCAAGCAAGTTCAGGAGGTGGCCGCCTCAGAAGATCACGAGAATGCCATTCCGTTACTCGAAGAAGTGATCCCCTCGGATGAGGCAATCCCGCTGCTCGTCGAGGCCACACCGCCTGAAGAGGTTAGTGGCAATACGAATGTCAGTCTGGCGAAGATTGAGCAGGTGGTCGACATTCTCGTCAACCACCGGTTGGAGCGTCTTCGGCCCCTGCTGAAAAAAGAGGTAATGGACGAGTTGCATAAGCTCCTGCCTTTGGACGCATTAAAGAAACAGTAAGCCCTCTCTTGAAACGACTCCTCCCTGAAACCGACTCGTAAAGACATTTAATTCGTCTGCCCTGACGATACCTTTCTCTCCAATACCGCCCCTTCCAGGCACTTAAAGATCCATTTCATCCCTCATTTGGGTGATGCGCCCCTCCCTCCCGTTCTTTTAGGATGTGGCCACGGAACAAAAATTAATCCACAAGAGGATGAAGAGGGATGTTAAGAAAATCACTGCTAGCGTCGGCTGTTTGTGGGGTAGTCACCCTGTCAGGATGCGGTTCCAGCGGAAGTTCAGATGGAACCTCTCCCCCTCCTGCCAGCAATACCACACTCTCCGGCACCATTGCCGCAGGAGCTCCGCTAAAGGGTTTTCTGGCTATCAAGGATGCCAATAGCGATGTGGTCACTACCGACATTGATGCCAATGGCAACTACTCTGTCGACCTGCGCTCGAAGACTCCGCCCTTTGTCCTCTTTGCCAGCGGTGTGGCCGGTGGCAAGGCCTACACTATCGCCTCCGCCGCCACCGCCGATGACCTCAATGGCACAGTGAACGTTACACCGCTTACCGACGTTGTGATCGGTAACGTGGGCGGAAAGGACGGCCAGGAATTCTTCAACACCCCCGACTACACCAGAATCACGGCCACCGCTCTCAATGGCGCGAAAAGCAACCTGAAGACACGCCTGCAACCCGTCCTGGATGCCGCCGGGGTAGCTGCCGATTTCGACCTGGTGAAGACCGGATTCAGTGCCGATCACACGGGGATTGACGGGGTGCTGGATGTACTGGATGTGGTCGTCGATCCCAATACCGAAACCGCCACCATTACCTATGCTCCGGATCCCACCGTCACCATTATCGATGACCTCACCATCGAAACCGATATCACCCCGATCACAACGCCAGCCAATGTCAGCGGGGATATCTCGGCCACACAGGCCATCAGTCAGATGATCGCCGCTTTCAATGCTGAGTTCAGTGCCGGTATTCCGAGCGCCACGGCCCTTGACCCCTACTTTGATGTCGCCTTCATGTACGACGGTATCAATAAAACCATGGGCATGGGCTTTTTCACCAGCACCAACCCGGTCGATGTGCAGGATGCTACCCAGTTCCGCAGTTCCACGGAGGGCTTCTCTATCGCCGCCCTGGACAGCGTAAACCAGACCGCCACCATCAGCTTCGGCACCGGTGAGCAGATGAACCTGGCCAATACCGGCAACGGTTGGGTCTTTACCGGTAACGGCTACACCTGGGCTTCCTCTACAGAAACCGAAACCCACTGGTCGCAAACCAACACCACCATTCGCACCGAACTGAATTTCTCCATTAACGATAATCTGGGAACGTTACAGGCTGGCGACTACTTCATTATCCAGGGGCCGGGGCTTCCTACCGCCGGGGTGGTGATGGTGCAGCATGACTTCAACGACTTTGCCAACGCCCAGGGCACGGGCTTCCTGATTTACGGTTACACCGTCAACGATGCCATTACCGCGACCATCAGCGACGGGGCCAATTACACCCTCACCCGCTATCGCGATCTGAATGGCGATACCAATGTTTACGCCACCAGCCCCACCCCGGTCACCGTGGCCGATGCCACCACCCTGAGCGGCACGCTGGATGACACCGTCGTCGACACTCAGATGCGCACCCTGATCAAGCGCCCTCTACTCTCCACCGAGACCACGCAGTTTGCTTCCATCAGTGCGCCCACCGCAGGGGACCTTGCCAATTTCTCCTCCGGCAACCTCCCCGTCAGCTGGACACTGCCGGCCGGCTCGCGTACCACTAGCGTAACCTTTGACCGCTTCCTCGCCGATGGAAGTTACGAACGTGCGGCAGAGAACAATGTCACCGACAGCACATCGACCACTACGCTGACGGTCCCGGCCCCCGGTACCACTGTGACCAGCCAGTCGGTTATCGTCTTCACCAACGATGTGTTCGGTCGTACTGCAGCAACCACGGTGGATGTAACCCCGGGTTCCACAACACCGACGACACCACCCGCCGCCACGGTTAGTCCCGTCGGCAGCTGGGATATAAATGCCCTCGGCTTCGATTCACACATCCTGACCTTCTTCCCCAATGGCTACTACTTCCAGTGGTGCAACATTCTGAGTGGATGCGCGAGCGACTCCTATGAAATTGGCACCTATTCAGGAACCAACAGCTCGATCACCGTTACCAGTCATATCGTTAACGGGCTGGGGGGACTCGATCCCGTCGGGTCCACCTTCGCTGTGGCTGTGACCGGCACCGAGCCGAACACCGGTGCTGATACCATAGTCATCGCCAACAGCGTTCCCTTCACCCGTGTCAGCGATGTCAATAATTCCATTGTCGGGGCCTGGCTGATGAATGACCCGCAAACAGGGAATCCCACCAGCTTCAATCCTGCCGTGTCAGAGATACTGGTCTTTTATGCCGACGGCACTTACTTCCAGTGGACCAATCCAAGCAGTGCACCCCCTAGCTGTAATGGTACAGTGACTGCCTATGCAGAGATCGGCACCTACAGCTACGATGCGGCCGCAGGTCAGCTAACTATCCTCAGCCATATCCAAAACGGAGTGGGTGGCTTTGATGATCCAGCTAACTCCTGCCTCCCTCCTGCGGCACCGATTAATACGACGATTGCCACAGATACCATGAGCTTTACCGACTTCGGCATTAGCTTTAGCCGGGTTCAATAACAAGATAACTCCGCTTTCCCAAGGGCAACGCTGGGCATAGCAGCCCCTTTACCCCGGCCTCGTGCCGGGGTTCTTTTTTATCTCTCAATGTTCTCAAACGGCACAGCCAGGCGCGCTTGGTCGCGATTCTGGGCTATAATCGCGCCTTTCAAGCCAAACAGTGACAGACCGCCTGAACCATGGATAAAAGCTATAACCCCCACGCCATCGAGCAACGCTGGTACCAGACTTGGGAAGAGAACGGCTACTTCGGCCCCAAGACAGAGAAGGGCGACAACAAGGATGCGTACTGCATCATGATCCCGCCGCCCAATGTCACCGGCACCCTGCACATGGGCCACGCCTTCCAGGACACAATCATGGATGCGCTGACCCGCTACCACCGCATGAAGGGCGAAAACACCTTGTGGCAGCCGGGCACCGATCATGCCGGCATCGCCACCCAAATGGTGGTGGAGCGTCAGCTGGCTGCCGAGGGCAAATCCCGTCACGATCTGGGCCGCGAGGCCTTTGTCAACCGGGTGTGGGAATGGAAGGCCGAGTCCGGCGGTCATATCACCCGTCAGCTGCGCCGCATGGGCGCTAGCCCCGACTGGACTCGCGAGCGCTTCACCATGGACGAGGGCCTGTCCGATGCGGTGAAAGAGGTCTTCGTCCGCCTCTATGAAGAGGGCCTGATCTACCGCGGCAAGCGCCTGGTCAACTGGGACCCGGTGCTCCACACCGCCGTCTCCGACCTGGAGGTGATCAGCGAGGAAGAACAAGGCTACCTGTGGCACTTTCGCTACCCGCTGACCGACGGCAGCGGCCACCTAGTGGTCGCTACCACCCGACCCGAGACCATGCTCGGCGATACCGCCGTCGCGGTGCACCCAGAGGATGAGCGCTACAAACACCTCATCGGCAAAACCATCACCCTGCCGCTGGTCGGCCGTGAGATCCCGATCATCGGCGACGACTACGTCGAGATGGATTTCGGTACCGGCTGCGTGAAGATCACCCCGGCGCACGACTTCAACGACTACCAGATGGGTCAGCGCCATGGCCTACCCATGATCAACATCTTCACCGTCGATGCGCACATCAACGACGAGGCGCCGGAGAAGTACCGCGGCCTGGAACGTTACGAGGCGCGGGACGAGATCGTCCATGACCTCAAGGCACTGGACCTGCTGGAGAAGATTGACGGCCACAAACTGATGGTCCCGCGCGGAGACCGCACCGGCACCGTCATCGAGCCCTTCCTCACCGACCAGTGGTTCGTGGACCTGACCCGTGAAACCCAGGAAGACGGCCGCCCCGGCGGCAAAACCACCATCACCGACCCGGCCATCCAGGCGGTACGCGGCGGCGACATCACCTTCACGCCGAAGAACTGGGAGAACACCTACTTCCAGTGGCTGGAGAACATCCAGGACTGGTGCATCAGCCGCCAGATCTGGTGGGGACACCGTATTCCCGCCTGGTACGACGAGACGGGCAAGGTCTACGTCGGCCGCAGCGAGGCCGAGGTGCGCAACAAATACAATCTCATTTCCGAGATTGCGCTCACCCAGGACAACGACGTGCTCGACACCTGGTTCTCCTCCGCCCTTTGGCCCTTCTCCACCCTGGGTTGGCCCGAGCAGACCGATGCGCTCAAGACCTTCTATCCCACCAGCGTGCTGGTGACCGGTTTCGACATCATCTTCTTCTGGGTCGCCCGCATGATCATGATGGGCAAGAAGTTCATCGGCGATGTCCCGTTCCGCGAGATCTACATCCACGGCCTGGTGCGTGACTCCCACGGCCAGAAGATGTCCAAGTCCAAAGGCAATGTGCTCGACCCAATTGATCTGATCGACGGCATTGACCT
>JBFEWO010000045.1:0-18642 GCA_041546305.1 Thiohalomonadaceae bacterium
AGTCAAATGAAAATAAAACATATTCTTCTTGCACTTACAGCTTTAGCAATGGTAACACTCTCAGGCTGCGCTACCGTTCCCATGGCCAGCCAGGCTGAGGATACCAAAGCGAAACAATTCATGCCGCCGAAAGGCAAATCAAACATCTATGTCTACCGCAATGAGTTCCTCGGAGGCGCTGTTGCTATGGAGATCGATCTCGATGGAAAACAAGTCGCGGTTACTCGTGCAAACAACTATGTCCGCCTGATAGTCGAACCCGGAAAGCACACCATAACCTCCCATGCCGAGAATGATGACACTGTAGAAGTGCATGCCAAGAGAGGCCACAACCATTATGTCTGGCAGGAGGCGAAAATGGGGGTTTTGATGGCGCGCACCAGACTACATGTTGTTAGTGAGGAAGAGGGAAAGAAAGGCGTAAATGAGTGTCAACTGGTTGACTTCGTATACGCCGACAACGAGTCTCAATAAAAACAACTAAAGACATTCACCAGGAGTTTGATTTCAGAGACATGGATGTCTCAAACACCCTCCTCTTTTATTGCAATAAACTGCGCACTCAACATAACAACAAACCAGTCTTTAACCGTATTAAATGCCACCGCACCTAATGGTATTTAGGTGCCTTGAGCGCCCTGCATCAACCTGAATGAAACGGGCTATCTTTTCCCAATCCTCCTTCTCCCATCACACCACCCGGAGTATAATTCGAGCGGACTGAGTTCGCTGTAACAATTATTACTACATAAATATTGGGAGAATCATTTTGAAGAGCAAACGTTTCCTTTCCCTAAGCCTATTTTTCGGTCTGAGTGCCACGTCAACCATGGCTTCGGCTGCGGTGGAAGATTGGTATACCTATTGGGGCTTCGGTTTTTCCAACCATACCTATGAGGAACCATTGGATTCACTGGTAAAAACCGTAGACAGCTTCCCTGGGGTGACCCGAAGCCAGACGGCATACGATCTACTTGGTTTCTACTGGCCATTAAAAAACAATCAAACTTCAGCGGGTTTTGTCATCAGTGGAAGCGCTGATCGGCTAGATGATGGTTTGGGTTATGTGCAAATCAACCAGTATCTCTATGCCGGCAGTGTCATGCACTTCTTTGGCAAGGAGATAGGAGACGGTTTCTTTGTTCGCGGCGACCTGGGTTTCTCCAAAGCGGTCGTTTCCTCTTCCATCACCAACCCTGTTGGCAGTGATACCGGCAGCGGTATCCTTCTTGGCGTTGGCTACGGGATCCCGGTATCGGAAGAGTCACGGGTACTGATTTCCCTGACCGCATCGACCAATACGATAGAAGGACATGAATACCACAGCACGGCCATTCGCATAGGCGGTCTTTGGTAGTTTATTACCGCCACGAAAAGAAGGGAGGCTACGCCTCCCTTTTTTGCTTGTAATTTTGTTAAAGACTGGCACCACCCTGTGACGCCCTTAGCTGGGAACGAGAAACAAGAGTGGTGACAAGGCACCTGGCAGCAACGACTGGTGAGTATATGCTGCTCGCATCGCAATAATTCCGCCGCCTGTTCAGATCAGGTTCGCCGAAAATAGTATTTATCCGTCCGCACCTAAAAGAAAAAAGCCCTATATGACTATAAGGCTTTTTTTTTGATTACCGCAGTGAGTAACGCCGTTGTATGGGCACTGTTGTTTTGCCTACAGCGCGCTCCTCCTCAAAGCGCGCCTGGTGCCTGACGCGGGCAGCCTCATTTCTGGCCTGTTTTTCGGCGGCCAAGAGTTGCGCTTCAGTCATCTGTTGCGCCCCCTTGCCCTGCCCCGGATTATTTACCGGCTGTGCACTCGCCTGCATACTGAGAGCACCACACAGCAGTCCACACATGACGTAGTATTTCATCTTCATTATTAGTCTCCCCACTCCAATTATGGCGTTCTCAGGGTGATGGTGTAATCTTGAACAGGATACCCAATATCCCCTCCAAAACTCGTCGCATTGATGTAATAGGTCCCTGTTGCTGGAGCAACCCAGTTCGTGATAAGCGATCCCAATCCCACACCACCATCATCATTAATGAGCAGCTGCGTTATCCCATCCGTGCCATATAGCTTAAGCACCGTATCCGTCGTACCCAGGACAGTGGTCTCAATGCTGTAGCTCGTACCGGAAATGGCAGTGAAAGCGAGCCAATCTGAGGCATCCTCGCAGAAATTGTGGCTCTGTGCCGCTTGCCCCACACCGATCAGTTTGGCTGAGGTGTAGGCATCGTCTTCTTCATACGCATCAGGCGTACATACCGTCACGTTCATTGAGACTACATTACTGGTGTTATTGGCTGTATTCCCATCACTCAGGTTATTAAAGGGATCCGCAATGGCACCAAGATAGTAAATGCCGTTGAGACCCACAGCCGGAACTGTGCTAGGCACATTGGCCGAGTCGGTGGCACCGGCGGCAAGACCTGCGACCGTACGAGTACCTATGAGGGCATCAGCCGTGTTAATCACGGGGTCACCAGACAGATAGTACCGAATATCGAAGTTATTAGTGATATCAGCACTTCCAATATTCGTCACGACGCTACTGATCGTGATCGGGTCACCTACCTGCACTACTGTCGGCGTGACGCCAATGGTGCCCATCGCCAGGTCGGGATTCACAACCGATACCGTCATCGCGGCACTGGCATTATTGGTGATATCCGATTCTATCGCCTGAGCAGCAGTATCGATCACCGCACCGATATAGTAGGTGCCTACCTGTTGGTTGATAGCGAAAGAGACTGTCCCGGTATCGGATGCGCCACCGGCGAGTGAAGTTATGGTGCGATTGCCCAGATAGGTATCGACCACAGGATCAATAATGCTGTCACTTGAGAGGTAGTAGCTAACATTAAAGCCCTGCTCATTCCCACTCCCCTGGTTCCACACCGTATCGGTAATCGACATCTGGTTGAAGGTATTAACCACGGTATCAGGAGTGAAGGCACTGAACACCAGATCCGAGGGTATCGCCGCCGTCACGGACACGGCCGCTGCATTGGAAACGTTATCTGCCTCATTGCCTTCAACCACCGTATCAAGGGGATCGACAATCGCGCCGAGATAGTAGTTACCGGGGATGAAATCCCTCGGCAGAGAAATATCCAGCCCGGTGTTAACATCATCAACACTGCCCACGGTAGCGATAGAACGCTTACCGATGTAGACATCGATCGGTTCAATAGTGGCATCGGCAGAAAGATAGTAATAAACATCAACCCCTGCCGCGGTAATGCCGGAATTGCTTACCGTATCGCTGACCGTAAGCAACTCACCTGCAGCAACGGATGCGGTAGCAGCACTCACGCCAGAGATGGTGAGTTCTGCCGGTAACGCAGCGGCAATAGTGATTGCATATGCGTTACTGGTGTTGTTGGATTCAAACAACTCCGTCACTTCATTCCCGGTGTCTATGAGTGCCCCCAGGTAGTAGGTACCACCGACGGTAAGGGTACCAGGCACAGCAAATGAACTGCTCGCGGTACTGGTTGCTGCTGCCGCCAGGGAGGTCACGCGCCGTGATCCAAGATAGCTGTCTGCGGTACTGATAATCGTGTTGGTGGACAGGTAATAATCTACGTTGAAACCACCCGAAGGGGCGCCGCCCTGGTTTTTAATCGTGTCTGAGAAGGTGAGGACATCATTGATGGCCACAGAGGCCGGCAGCGTCATTGTCTCCATCACCAGGTCTGGCTGCGGCAGTGGCGCCTGGGCCGTCAAGGCAATGGAATAGGAAGTGTATGAATCAGCACCGAACAAAGAACCCGCATTGATGTAATAAGTACCGCTAGTCGGTGCTGTCCAGACTATCTGCGATTCCAGACCTGCGGAATAATCATCATTGTAATCCAGCCAGTTCTGGTTCGAATCGTAGAGAGTAAGTGTAGTATCTGCCCATGCACCCAGGTTGAACGTCGTTATCGTATATTGATAGCCGCCATTGGCTGTGAATTTGATCCAGTCCGTTCCGTCATCGAAATGGTTTCTGTTCTGAGTCGCGTTAACCGTAATCGTCTTGGCAGTCGCTGCACTGTCATCCTGCTCATACGTGTCTGGAGTGAGAGAGGGAGAAGTATAAGTAGTTGAAGAGCCGCCGCTACCGCCACAGGCGGATAAGGACATTGCCACCGCTGGTACAACGAGCCACCGCAGCACATTGGTTGTTATCCCCAATGGGGATGTGAGTGTTCCGGGAGAGGTAGCGGGCATAGAAACTCCTTTATTATTGAGTATTCATGCAGACTGGCTGTTACGCCATGAATGCATGTTTCCTTGTTTGCTGTTATTTCAACGCTGGTATTATTTTCTGCCCGCATAAGGGGAGCCTGCTTCGCTTCACGACGAACCACTCCGTGCCGTGTTTGCTGACGACAGATTTCGTCATAGATTAATGAACTATTGCCGGTCATTATGTGACAAGACTCACAGTTCTTCTTTTCCAATATTTAATAGTTAAAGCCCTATACCACACCATTTTACTTGGTAATTTTTCCTGCAAACACAAACACATACAGGAATTTTTTTGTTACAAAATTGAGAATTCCTCGCGCGATTTCGATACAATACCACGGCTTTGACAGGTGATTGTTACCATGCAAAAAATAAGGTTTTTCAGGTAATTGGCGAAATGCCTCCCCCCGTCACACGATTTCGGTAATACGAATGAGCGCAAAAAAACAACAACTCGTTAATGTCGTTATCGACGGCAAGGCCATCCAGGCCCCCTCTTCCCTGTCGGTAATACAGGCGCTCTGGTACGCAGGGTATCCACGGGTCAAAGGGGTTGGTTGCCTCGAGGGGGTGTGTGGCTCCTGCCGTGTGCTGGTACGTCGTGCGGACAAGGATGGGGTCAGCATGGAGCTGGGTTGTCAGACGCTGGTAGAAGAAGGGATGCAGGTGTTGTTTCTCGTCTTCCCCAATCCCACCCATCACCATTATCAGCTCGACGAGATTAAGAATTCCTGGGATGTTCAGGCGGAGTTCCATCGCATCTTCCCGGAGGCGAGCCAATGCCGCCATTGTAGTGGTTGTTTCCGTGCCTGCCCGAAAGGCATCAATGTAGAACTGGGCGTGGAACTGGCCAGCAAGGGGCGTTTTCGCGAGGCCAGCGAACTGTTTGTCGAATGCATCATGTGCAACCTCTGCATGACCGGCTGCCCCGAGGAGATCGCCCCTAATCATGTCGGCCTGTTTGCCCGCCGTGTCACTGCCTATTTTCATATCCGACCCTCGAATCTGATCAACCGACTGGAAAAGATTCGTCAGGGGGAGCTCGGTATCGATATCCACGCCGTTGATGAGCCCGTCAACGAGAACGCAAGTTAAGGGATTTCATCATGGCGAACGGCATACCTTACTACGAGGCACTAGCAAACTATCGGCCGCAGGCAGAGCGTCCGCTTGA
Organism: Thiohalomonadaceae bacterium; assembly: GCA_041546305.1. Taxonomy (GTDB): domain Bacteria; phylum Pseudomonadota; class Gammaproteobacteria; order Thiohalomonadales; family Thiohalomonadaceae; genus JBFEYJ01. Next base: position 5,415 of record JBFEWO010000045.1, read on the forward strand.
GCGAGTGTCCGAGGAACGTGATACCCTGCTGCGCGCCTTTCATCCGGATCATCGCGCGGATACCGTCACTACCCTCAAGGTGGGCCCTAACAGCGGCGAGACCTGCCATCGCCAACTGGCCGTCCTGCTGCAAGCCGATGCCCGTATCGACGAAGCGGATCTCGCTGGTGCCCCGGTGGTAGAGACCGATGTGCTAGTCATTGGCGGCGGCGGCGCCGGTTGTGCTGCCGCGCTGGTGGCAGCCAAGGCTGGGGCCGATGTCATCCTTGCCACCAAGCTGCGCCTTGGCGATAGCAATACGGTTATGGCTGAAGGCGGCATCCAGGCATCGATCGAGAAGAACGATACGCCGCAGATGCACTTCAACGATACCATCAGAGCTGGCCACGGCGAGGCCGACCGCAATCTCGTCGCCAGCATGGTGATGGACGGCCCGGATGTGATCCGTTGGCTGATCCAACAGGGCATGCAGTTCGACCTGGACGACTTCGGCGACCTGCTCACCCGCCGCGCCGGTGGCACCTCGGCCAACCGCGTCTGTTATTACCGCGACTACACCGGCCTGGAGATGATGCGGGTGCTGCGCGAGGCAGTGCAGAACAGCGATATCGATGTGTGGGACTACAGCCCGGCCGTGGAGTTGCTGGAAAACGAGTCTGGCCACTGCGCCGGTGCGGTACTCTCCAACCTGAAAAACTGCAGCTATGTGCAGGTGGTGGCCAAGTCGGTGATTATCGCCACCGGCGGCATCGGCCGCATGCACCTCAACGGCTTCCCTACCTCCAACCATTTCGGCGCCACCGGCGATGGGCTAATCCTGGCCTATCGCCTCGGCGCCAAGCTGCGCGATCTGGACTCCTTCCAGTATCACCCCACCGGTCTGGCTCACCCACACCACCTGGCCGGAACCCTGATCACCGAAGGGGTACGCTCAGCAGGCACTTATCTGCTCAACGGTCTCGGTGAACGCTTCGTTGACGAACTCTCGCCCCGTGATGTTGTAGCCGCCGCCATCCTCAAGGAGTGTGCTGAGGGACGCGGAGTACGTGTCAGCGACGAATCCGTCGGCGTCTGGCTCGATACGCCCGGACTGGAGCTGCGCAATCCCGGCATTCTGCAAAAGCGGTTTCCCAAACTACTCAATCTTGGCAAGAAGGCCGGCATCGATCCGAGCCAATCACCGTTACTTATCTACCCCACCCTTCACTACCAAAATGGCGGGGTGATGATCGACGAGAATGGCCGAACCTCGGTGCCCGGGCTTTATTGTGTCGGCGAGGTCAGCGGGGGCATCCATGGCAAGAACCGCATCATGGGCAACGCCCTGCTGGAAATCATCAGTTTCGGGCGCCGCGCCGGTGCGCATGCCGCCGCTCAACGCACAAGCAAGGGACACAAGCAGGTCTCGCTGGAGCACCTCAGTCGCTTGCGTCGGGAGTTGACCATTACGAACATGCCGATGGAGCTGAAAAGCCCCATGCTGTTCCCCGAGTGCGCCAAATTCGATGACGATTCCGACTACGACGGCCTGCGTCAGCATCGCCGAAAGCGGGCAACCCAGGAGTAATCATCCATGAGTCCGTTAAATCAGGTTCTCTTGCATGAAAGCAACCGTGTCGGTGCGGATCTGACTGTCTGGCTGAACGGCGTCGGCGGCAAGGGACTGGAAAGAGCGCTGGCAGCACCGGAGGCAGTCATCCCACTCATCAGGGAAGCGGGCCTGCGGGGCCTGGGCGGCAGCGGCTTCCCGACTTACAAGAAGTGGGAGTTTGTCGCGGCGCAGGACAACCGCAAGGAAAAGTACCTCATCTGCAACGGCAATGAAGACGAACCTGGCACCTTCAAGGACAAGATCCTACTGGCCGAAACCCCGTTTCAGGTGATAGAGGGGGCGACCATCACGGCCCTGGCCACCGGCTGCAACCACATCATTTTCTATATTAACCCGGATCAGGAACGCTCAATCGAGGCGATGCGCGAGGCGGTCTCCCAGTGGCAGGCATCAGACTTCATTTCCCGCATCGAGGCAGTTTTGGGCAAAGGCGTGGAATATTTGGTGCTCCCCAGCTCTGGCCACTACATCGGTGGCGAGGAGACCGCCGCCATCGAAAGCGTCGAAGGGAAGTTCCCCTTTCCGCGTGGTAAACCCCCCTTCCCGGCCGAATCCGGGGTTCACGGCTGCCCAACCTTGATCAACAACATGGAGACCCTGGCCAACGTCTCACACATTCTGCGCAATGGCGCCGAGTGGTATCAAAATCTGGGTCTTGGCGAGGCGACCGGCACCAAGATCTACTGCCTGACCGGTGACGTGCTCTATCCCGGCGCCTACGAGCTGCCGATGGGTACCCCGCTGTCGACCCTGATTAACGAATACGGCGGTGGCATGCTGCTGGGTAAAAAGCTCAAGGCGGTGTTCACCGGTGGCCCCTCCAATACCATCCTCACTCCAAAGGATCTGGATGTACCGCTGGATTACGAGTCGGTGCGCGAACGCCACTCCAGCCTCGGCACCGGGGCGATGATCGTGATCTCCGAGGGGACCGGTATCGTTAAACGCGTTACCGAATATGTGAGCTTTTTCGCTCACTCCTCCTGTGGCCAATGCCCGCCGTGCAAGACCGGCACCCACTACGCAGCGATGCTGCTGAACAAGATCGACACCGGACAGGGAAGCCGTGCCGATCTCGATTCGCTGATTAACCTGAGCAAGATCCTGCCCAACGCAGGACGCTGTCACATGCTCGATGGCGCACTCAAGGTGCTGGAAAGCTCGCTTTTCCACTTCATGGATGAGTACAAACAGGCATTGAACCGCTAACGGCGGAAACGGCCTTGATAGCTTGATGATGTCCGATAACTTGATATTTCTAAACCAATTTCCCGATGTGATAAGGGTCACAGAATTTGACCCTAACCACACCTTTTGTCATAGTATCGGGCTTCGTTTTCACAGGACCACAACCAGCCTATCGTCCCCGCGCAATAAATTTGATGCCGGAGGTTTTCTGAGTAACTGGTTAGACACATCGGTCCAACCGCGGGGTAGAGAATCGCTGCAACAGCATTATTCCCACGAGCCATTGGAGTTTATCGACGGGTACGAACTTTCGTCACGCCGCCAGGGCTAGCAGCCCGCGGCGCCGAGGAACGTGTGCGTCATGTTTATATCGTCTCGAGAAGTTTTTCACAGGACAGCTTTATGACAGAACAGGCAACAGGCAAGGTGGTCGATATCGACACCGCTAACCGGGTTGGGAAGGCGAAAGTCATCGATGAGCATATCGTCGAGATCGTCAGCGACTCGGGGGAAGGGGCGCAAAAGTGCGGCCAAACCTTCGGCACCATTAGCGCCAAGATGGGCAATGGGGTCTGGACCGTTGAGATTATCCCCGCAGAAATCCAGCCCCCGGCCCGCTCACCGGCCGGCGCCTCAGGTAACCGCATCCGCGTCGGCTCCAAGTACATGACCAACATGGGCAACGAGGCCGACCTGGTGGTCGCCTTCAACGAGCAGGTGTTGTTCTCGCGCATCGCTAACGGCGCATACAAAAATGGCACCATCGTGCTACTGGAGAACAAGTGGGCCAATGACCCGCAGGAGGAGATCCGCGAGGCTTACGCCAATGCGGTGAAGGAATTCCGTGAGAATGGCCTCATCGTGCACGAGCTGCCGATGGAGATCGAGTGTCTCAAGTTGGTAGACAATGCACGCAAGGGCAAAAATATGTTCGTGCTCGGGATGCTCTGCCACATCTACAGCCGCGATGTGGAAAAGGGGCATGCGGAGATCGACGCTGCTTTCGGCCGCAAAGGCGAGAAGGTGGTCAAGATCAACCAGGACCTGTTCGACGCCGGCTACGCTTTTGCCCGCGATAACGTCGAATACCACTACGAGATCAAGCCCTACACCACAGACAGCGACAAGAAGCCGATGATGGTATGCAACGGCAACACCGCGCTTGGTCTCGGCGTGATGGCCTCGGGCATGGACATGGTCTCCATGTATCCCATCACCCCGGCCACCTCCGCCTCACACTACATTGCCGATGTCTATGACAAGGTGGGCGGCTTCGTGCACCAGGCCGAGGACGAGATCGCCGCCATTGGCTTTGCCATCGGCGCCTCCTACGCCGGCAAGACCGCCTGCACCATTACCTCCGGTCCCGGAATGGCGCTGAAAACCGAGCTCATCGGCCTGGCGGTGATGGGCGAGATCCCGCTGGTCATCGTCGATGTGCAGCGCGGCGGTCCCTCCACCGGTCTGCCGACCAAGGTGGAACAGGCCGACCTGCTCTCCTCCCTGTTTGGCATGCCCGGCGATGCGCCGAAGATCATCCTCGCCGCCGCCACCATCGCCGAGTGCTTCCATTTTGCCATCCTGGCGCGCAAGCTGGCCGAATCATTCCGAGGCCCGGTAATCCTGCTCACCGACGCCAATCTCGCCACCGGCGTGCAGCCCTGGGAGCGTCCTGTGTTACAGGAGGAGTGGCTGGCCGCACCGGTTGACCAGTCCGAATGGGACCGCAGCGTGCCGCCCTACGACTGGGATGCAACCACCGGCCTGTCGCAGCGCCCGATCCCCGGCCAGCCCGGTGGTATGTATGTGTTGACCGGCCTATCGCACACCCACCGTTCCAAGGTGGCGTACGACTCGGAAACCAACCAGACCTCCATGGAGTTCCGCAGCCGCAAGCTCGCCGCGCTGCAGAGCACCCTCAAGCCGCCGAAGATCCACGGCGACGAGGAAGGCGACCTGTTGGTGGTCGGCTGGGGTTCCACCCTGGGTGCTATTGAGGAGGCGGTTGATATCCTGCGTGAACAGGGTAATAAGGTCTCCAGCGTGCATCTGCGTTTTCTCTCGCCGCTGGAGCCCGGTCTGAAGGAGATCTTCGCCCGCTTCAAGAAGGTGATGACCATCGAGATCAACTACAGCGACAAGCCCGATGCCCCGCTGATCAACGACGAGAACCGTCGTCGGGCGCAACTGGCCAATATCCTTCGCATGCAGACTCTGGTTGATGTTGACTGCTGGTCCGTGGTCTACGGTCATCCGCTGCAACCCGGCGAACTGGTCGAAGTGCTCGGCGAGCGCCTCGCAGCCCTGAATTCTTAAGGAGTATCACGATGTTTGGAATCAAAGCGGACTGGTCACTCGACGTCTTCGAACGCTATTTTACCCTGGGCGACTACTCAGGCGGTGAGGCACGCTGGTGCCCCGGCTGCGGCGACTTCGCCGTACTCAATACCGTGCACCGCGTGCTGCGCGATGCACAATTGCCACCGGAAAAGAGCGTTGCCGTCTCCGGCATCGGCTGCTCCAGCCGCCTGCCCCACTACATGGGCACCTACGGTCTTCATGGCCTGCACGGCCGCGCCCTGCCGCTGGCCAACGGCATCAAGGCTCACCGCCCGGACCTGGACGTGTGGGTCGCCACCGGCGACGGCGACTGCTTTTCCATCGGCGCCGGCCCCTGGATCCACTCCCTGCGCCTGAACATGGATATGGTGGTGCTGGTGTTCGATAACGCCATCTACGGTCTGACCAAGAAGCAGACCTCCCCCACCACCCCCACTGGGATGAAGACCAACACCCACCCGGTCGGTGCACCGCTGCCCGCGCTCAACCCGCTGACTGTGACCCTGGGCATTACCAACGTCTCCTTCGTTGCCCAGGTGGTGGACTGGAACCCGCCGCTGCTGTTCGAAACCATCAAGGCGGCGCACCAGCACCGCGGCACCAGCTTCGTGCGCATCCTGCAGCGCTGCCCGGTGTTCTCCAACGAGTTCTGCAAACCACTGCAGGACAACCCGCAGAACTTCGTCCTGCTGGAGCACGAGAACGGCATCAAACTCGATGACAGCGTCAAGCGTGTGTTTGGTGACGTGGTCGAGCACGACCCTCGCGACTGGCTTGGCGCGATGAAGTTCGCCCGCGACGAAGAGAAGCTGCCGCTCGGCCTGCTCTACTGGGACCCGGATGCAGTGGTCTACGAGGACATCTCGGCCAAAGACATCGGCAAGAGCGATGAAGACAAGATCGCCGCGATTAATGCGGCGATGGACGCCTTTGCCATTTAAAACCTAAAGCCGAGAGACGAAAGTCGAAAACAGGAACAGAAGCATGAGCGCAGTGAGACAGGTCAAGACCAAGTCCGGCAGCAAACCGGCAAACACGGTTGGAAGCCCAGGTATCCCGGTGTTGCCGATGGCGGTCAAGGACACCGATGCCACCCAGCAGATCATGCACACCCTGCGTCACTTCCACTTGGGCAATCCTAGCGTCAGTGATGCGGTCAAGCGAGTCAGCAGCGACTACCTGCCGGCGCTGCTCGAGCCCTACCGTGATGTGACCCGTCTACGCTATGATTACCCTCTGTTCCTGTTTCCTGCTGAAGGTACCGCCATCGAGCGCAAGCCCGAGGAGCTGGCGCTCCCCTTGTCCACCTTCTTGCTGCAGACGGTGAAGGATTTTGCCCCCGGCGATGAGGCGGCGCGCATCCTCAAGGACAACCTGCCCTGGATCGAACGGGACGTGCGCGTACGCGTCAGTCAGATGGAAGGCCCGATTGCCGCCGGCCAACTGCTACAGGACGCCACCCGTGCACTGACCGCACACCTTAATCTCGACAAGGAAAACAACGCCCGACTGCAGGCGGACCTGGACAAGCTGTTTGAGGCGATGCCCGAGGGTGGTCAGCTCCTCTCCTATGGCCGGTACCCGGCGATCCACCTGCTGATCCATGTGATCCGCAGCAGCGTGATCCCGCGCCATGCCCGCTTCAAACGCGAGATCGAAAAACACGTCAAGGAGCTCAAGCTGCTGCTCGATGTGGACCAGAGCAAATCTCCCGAGTCGAAGCAGCCGGAAAAGCTGCGCGGCTCAGTCGGCGGCGCTGCCGACTTCTTCGACACAGGTGCCCTGTCGAAAGTGATGGAGCATTCTCACGGCTCGGTGGTGATGTCCAAGGAACGCCGCGCCCGCATCGAGAACGCCCTGAAGACCCTGGAGAGTTACCGTCACAACACCACCCTAGTACGCTTCGTTCATGGCGGTGCGCTGGACGAGGTCTGGTTGAAGGAAACGGAAGGTTTTGAGGCGATCACTGCCGAAGCGCCTAGCGAGGCGGCCACCCTCCTGTTCGACGAAGAAGCCGATCGGCTGGCCAAGGTCTTCGGCGCGGCTCGTATCGCCGAACTGGAGATCGAGGGGATCTACGACGCGGCGATCCACGACCCGTTCTTTGCCAACTTCAACTGGGAAACCTTCAACCGGGATGAACTGTTGCTGGTCCCGGCGGTGATCGCGCTGGAATCAGCCGACCATGTGGCTGCCGCTGGCATGCCCTCCTTCTCACACCTGCTCAGCTCTGGCCGCCCGGTGCAGATCTTCGTGCGCGTGCAGGCCCACAATAACCCCGGTGCCCGCGCCGATGAAGATCCATTCCAGAACTACCGTACCGAGCTGGGTTATCTCGGTATCAGCCATCGCCAGGCGGTGGTCTCACAGGCCTCCGCGGCGCGTCACCAGCACCTGCTGGCCCGCTACAGCGATGCGCTCAACGCCACTCGCACCAGCCTGCACCTGATCAATATCGGTCTACGCCCCACTGGCCAGGACCTGGGTCTCAACGCGTGGCTGGTAGCTGGCGCGGCACTAGAGGGCCGTGTGCACCCCTTCTTCTACATCAACCCAGCCGCCGGCGATGCCTTTGCCGACCGCATGGACTTCGGCGGTAACCCGCAGCCGGAACAGGACTGGCCGCTGCACCCGTTCCAGTACGTTGATGACACAGGCTCAAAGATCGAGAGCGAGCTGGCCTTTACCTTCGCCGACTACGCCCTGCTGATCCCACGCCTGCACCACCACTTCGCTGTGGTGCCCAACGAATGCGATGCGGACAATCTGGTCCCCATCGCCGAATTTCTGCAGCTGCCGGAAGAAGAGGTGCACAAGCACGTACCCTTCGTCTGGGCGGTGAGCGGCGGTTCGGTACTGCACCGGGTAGTGCTCTCCCGCGCCCTGGTCCAGGCCTGCCGCGACCGCCTCAATTTCTGGCGCACCCTGCAGGAAATGGCCGGGGTGCGAAACAAGTACATCGACCACGCGGTGGCACGTACCCGTGAAGAGATTGAAGCCAATGCCGCCGAACAGATGGCAGTGATGCAGGCACAGTTCGAAGAAGAGCTGGCCCGCGTGCGCGCCGAGGCGGCCAGCGAGGTGATGGGCCGCCTAACTGATGTGCTGCTGGGGATGGATTTTTCAACCGGCGCTCCCCGCCCTACCCTAAAGGCTGCCAGCCCGGCACCAGCTACCACACTGGCAGAGCCGGAACCGGCCAAGGTAATCGCCACCGAAGCTCAGGTGGAGGAAGAGGAAGAGGTGCTGGTGGAGGAGCCGTGGATCGACACTCCGCTCTGTACCAGCTGTAACGATTGTCTCAACATCAACCCGCTGATGTTCGTCTATGACGAGAACAATATGGCCATCATCGGTGACCTCAGTGCCGGCACCTATGCCGAGATGGTCGAGGCGGCGGAGATCTGCCCTTCCAAGTGTATCCACCCGGGGCAGCCGTGGAATGCCCATGAGCCCAAGCTGGATGAGCTCATGCAAAGGGCAGCTCCCTTTAATTAACAGGGCAACTAATGAATGAGTTCCTGACAGCACCGGGAATCATGGCAGGCCTGGGCCTGTTCTTCGGCATTATCCTTGCGGTGGCCTACAAGTTCCTGCGCGTCGAGGAGGACCCGCGCCTGGCACGCACCGAGGAGCTCCTGCCCGGCACCAACTGCGGTGCCTGCGGTGAGCCGGGTTGCCTGCCCTTTGCCCAGAAGCTGGTGACCGGTGAGGTGCAGCCAAGCAGTTGTACCGTGGCCAGTGCCGACGACATTGATGCCATCGCCGACTTTCTCGGTGTCGACGCCGGTGAGGCGGAAAAACGCGTGGCGCGGCTGCACTGTGCCGGCGGCAAGGCACAGGCGTATCAGATTGCCGAGTACGACGGTTTCGAGAGCTGCCGCGCCGCGGCGGTGATCTCCGGCGGCGGCAAAGGCTGCTCCTGGGGCTGCCTGGGTCTGGCCGACTGCGAGATCGCCTGCGACTTCGATGCCATCGTGATGAACGACAACGGCCTGCCGGCAGTGGATATCGACAAGTGCACCGCCTGCGGCGATTGCGTCGAGGCCTGCCCCAAAGACCTTTTTGAGATTGTACCGCTGAGCCAGAAGCTGTTCGTCCAGTGCAACACCCCGCTGGCGGGCGAGTCGGTCAGCGTGCTGTGTACCGTCGGCTGCGACGGCTGCGGCAAGTGCGCCGCCGATGCCGCACCGGGACTCATCGAGATGAAGAATGAACTGCCCCTGATCCACTACGAGAGCGGCCTGCCGGTTTCCCCCAAGGCCACCTCGCGCTGTCCCACCAGCGCCATTGTCTGGCTGGAGGGCAACCAGTTCCAGGATCAGGACGCACAAAACGAGAGCCAGAAACGCTATGCCCAGCTTCACTGATACGGCCATCCGTCTCTATCGCCGCCTGTTCGGTTCCCCGGCCCTGGCCGGCCAGCTGCCTGACGGCGTTGAAACAGTCCTCGACGGCAATACCGCAGTGGCCATCACCGAGGCGTGTATCGCCGACAGCGCCGGACTTGGTGCCAGCTTCTCCGCCGATGGTGCCGAACTAGCCTGGCGCTCGGAACAACAACGCAACCGCAACAACATGTTTGGCGGCCTGCTCCATTCCCAAGAGGCCGAAGGAGCACGCGGCGCCCTGGCCGCCGCCACCGGAATGTGCATGGCAGGGCAGCGTGCGGCGGTATTCCTCACGGCACAGGACCTCGCCGGCGCCCAGGACCTGCTGGTCTCCGCCGCCGGACGCCGCCTGCCACTGGTGATGCACCTGGCTAACCGTGCCCTCGCCTCGCACGGTGCCGCCATCGGCAGCGGCCACGAAACGGTTCACCTCAGCGCCGACAGCGGCTGCTTCACCCTGTTCGCAGCCAACGCCCAGCAGGCGGTGGACTTTACCCTGATCGCCCGCCGCGTGGCCGAACTCAGCCTCACCCCCGGCATCGTCGCGATGGACGGCGAGCAGACTGCGCAGGCGGCACAGGAGGTCAAACTCCCCTCAGTGCAGCTGATCAAACGTTTTATCGGCAAGGCCGGTGAGGACATTGCCACACCGAGCGAGGCACAGAGACTGCTGTTCGGCGAGAATCGCCGCCGTGTGCCCCAATGGCACGACCTGGACCGTCCCGCCCTGCACGGTGCACTACAGGACAGCGACAGTTACGCCCTCGGCCATGCTGCCCAGGCCCCCTTCTTCGAGCATCAGCTGCCTGCCCTGCTGGAGGAAGCGTTCAACGAATTCGCCCGCCTCACCGGTCGTCAGTACACCCAGGTCTCCGGCTTTGCTGCCGACAAAGCCAAACTGCTGCTGGTCGCCCAGGGCGCGGCCATCGAAACCGCCTGTGCCGTGGCCGAACACGTGCGCAAGGCCTACAAGCTGAAGGTCGGCGTGGTCGGCTTACACGGGTTGCGCCCCTTCCCCGGTGCAACCCTAGCAGAACTGCTCAAGGGCAAGCGCGCCGTTGCCGTGCTAGAACGCCTGGACACGCCGTTGGCCGGCGATCCGCCACTGCTTCGGGAACTGCGCGGCGCCCTCGACCGGGCACTGGAGAACGGCCGCTTTGCAGCCGACTGCCATCCTGGCTATCCGGCGATGCGCGAGAACGAGCGTCCGCGCCTGCTTTCGGTCATCTATGGGCTCGGTGGCCTGGCACTGCGTGCCGCCGACCTTACCGAACTGTGCAAGCAGATGGATGAAAAGAGTGCTTCGCAGCGTTATCTCGGCCTCGATTTTCACCGTGCGGATACCCACCACCCCAAGCGCCAGGTCATGCTCGACGCCCTGCGCCGCCACTACCCGGCCATCGCAGCGCTGGGTCTGCGCAGCAGTGCCGCTGCACCGGATTTGCATCCGGAGGGCGCCACGGCCATCACGGTACACCGACTCGCAGGCGAAGCGATGGAAGGGCTAGCACTGGAGGCGGGCAGCTTCCTGCATCAACTGCTCGGCGGACAGGTGCGCAGCCGGTCGGCCATCAGCTGGGAGCGTTGGGGCGGCGTCCTGTGCGACCACCTGTTGCACGCCCCTGCCGGACTGAATGATCCAGGCGAGGAGTTCGCCTCCGATATCGCCCTGCTCGCTACCAATCCATCGCACCCTAACCTGCGTCCCCTCGACAATCTGCACCAGGGCGGCATGCTGATACTCAGCGCTGCCGGAGAGGATTCTGAGGTCTGGAACGCTCTGCCCGCTGAGCTGCGCCACTCACTCACGGAAAAGGCGGCAACTCTCTACCTGATTCCCGCCGCGGAAACTAAAGACACCAGGCAGGAACACCACGAACGGCTAATTGGTGGCCTATTCGGTGCCCTGTTGCAGAGCGAACGACTCAAACTCAAGCCTCGCCGTGTTCTAACTGCCCGCGAGGAGGCCCTGTCGCACCTGGCCGAAACCGAACGCACACCGCGACTCAAGGCCTTCGAGCAGGGGATGGACGAGGTCCGTCGCTTCGACTTCACCTCCCTGCCCGCGGCAAGCGGGACCTCACTAGCCAACTGGAATGACGAGGCGCCGCTGGCGGTGCGCCACCTCGGTCGTAGTGGCGACAGCTACGGCAGCCTGCCCCGCTTCTGGGATCAGGTCGGCGTGCTCTACCGCAACAGCGAGGGTGCGGCGCTGACCGCGGATCCCTACATGGCTATCGGTAGCATCCCGCCGCTCAGCGCCACCTTTCGCGACCTGAGCCCGGCACGCCTCACCCTCCCCCGCTTCAGTGCCGAGAACTGTACCGCCTGCGGCAAGTGCTGGACCACCTGTCCGGATAGCGCCATCGGAGCGGTGGCCCTCAGCCCCAAGGGCATCGTCGAAACCGGTATCCGCCTGGCCGAGGCCACCGAGGTACGTGCCATCGCCGGCAAGCTGGCGACCGGCATCGCCACCCTGGCGCGCAAGGGCGAGACTGAGGCGGTTACCGCCGATCATCTTCTAGCCGATGCCTATACCTGGCTGCAAGAAAAGTCGCCCGTGGCCGAAGACCGTCGCGATTCCATCGAGATTGCCCTGGAGCGGATGCAACAGGCACTGGCCGGCCTGCCGATCAGTATCACCGAACCGCTGTTCAGTCTGGCAGAAAAGGCACAAAAGGACAGCGGCGAGCTGCTCTCGCTGGTCATCAATCCCGACAGCTGCAAGGGCTGCGGCCTGTGCAGCGCCGTCTGCGCCGACGAGGCGATGGCGATGTTCGACCAGACCGGGGAAGCGGTGAACGAGTTGCGCCACAGCTGGCGCCTGTGGCAACAGACCCCGGACACTTCCTCCGCCACGATTGAGCGTCTGAGCAAGTGCGCCGACATGGGCCCGATGGCCGCGGTGATGCTGTCGCGCCACTGTGCCTTTGCTCTGTCCGGCGGTGATGGGGCTGAGGCAGGCTCCGGCGAGAAGATCGCCGTTCGCCAGGTACTCGCCGCCACCGAATACCAGCAGCAGCCGCTGCTGCACCGCTTCATCCAGGAACTGGCTGAGGCCCGCGAGGCGGTGAGCAAGACCATTCGCGACACCCTGGCCGAGGCGCTGCCCAGTGAGGACCTGGAGCGGCTCTCCCGCGGGCTGCAGCAGGTCCACACCCGCGAGGCCAGCCTCAGCGCCTTCATCCAGGACGGCGACTCGATTATCGAAGGTAGCGGCGTCGATGCCCCCCACCTGCGCCGCCTCATCACCCTGGCCCAGGGCCTGGGTGAACTGCACTGGCGCCTCTCCCAGGGCGAGCACGGCCTGGGTCGTGCCCGCTACGGCATCGCGGTCGCTCCCGGGTCGGCTGCCGCCTGGGCCGGTGCCTTCCCGCACAATCCGTTCCACGCCCCGGTCACCATCGACATGACCGGCGATGCGGCACAGGTCGCTGCCGGGCTGCTGCAGGGCCAGATGAACGAGGCGCTGGAAGCAGTACGTTTGCTGCGTCAGGCCCGCGCCGAACTCGATCCCAAGGCGGCGAAGGACCAAGACAAGGACCGGCCGCTGTCTTGGTCGGATCTGAGTGACGAGGAACGCCTGCTGTGTCCGCCGCTGCTGCTTATCGGCAATGACCAGAGCCTCGGCGGCCGCGGTTTTGCCCAGCTCGCCTGGCTGCTCAACAGCGAGCTGCCGGTCAAGGTCGTGGTACTG
>JBFEWO010000197.1:0-3395 GCA_041546305.1 Thiohalomonadaceae bacterium
CCAGCCTACAACAGCACCCGCTCGATGCCGCCTTTCTTTACACGCTCGATAAAGCGCTGCTGCCACTGCTCACCCAACTGACGGTTTGCCAGCTCGACCACGATGTAGTCGCTCTCCAGACCAGTCGCGTCGGTGTAGCGTGAAAGCCCTTGGTGGCAGGCCGGGCAGGAGGTGAGGATTTTCACCTCACCGTGAGACTTCTGTTCCCCGGTGTAGCCAGCAATACCGCTGCGCAGCTCCTCCTCCTTGCGGAAACGGACCTGCGTGGCGATATCGGGGCGTGAAATGGCGAAAGTGCCTGCCTCGCCGCAGCAGCGATCGCTGAGGCGAACCTCCTGCCCCATCAGGGTGGCGGCAACCTTTACCGGATTGTACTGCTTCATCGGCGTATGACACGGGTCGTGGTAAAGGTAGTGCTTACCCTCAACACCCTCGCTCGATATCCCTTTCTCCATCAGATACTCATGAATATCGAGTAACCGGCAGCCGGGGAAGATCGCCTCGAACTGGTACTTGAGCAGCTGATCCATGCATGTACCACAGGAGACAATCACCGTCTTGATGTCGAGGTAATTCAGGGTATTGGCGACCCGGTGGAACAGCACCTGGTTGTCGGTGGAGATCCGCTTGCCGCTGACATCGTCACCGCCGGCGCTCTGCGGGTAGCCACAGCAGAGATAGCCGGGTGGCAGCACCGTCTGTGCACCGCTTTCATACAACATCGCCAGGGTTGCCAGACCCACTTGGCTGAACAGGCGCTCCGAGCCACAGCCGGGGAAATAGAATACGGCGTCAGACTCTTCGGTACTGCGGGCCGGGTCGCGCAGGATCGGCACGACCTTGTTGTCCTCCAGCCCGAGCATGGCACGGGTGGTCTGGCTTGGCAGGCCGGCGGGCATCGGCCGCTTCATGAAGTTGATCACCTGCTCCTTCACCGGCATCTTGCCGGTGGTGCCCTTCGGCCGCTTCTTGCTGCTACCGAGGAGGCCAGTGCTCTTGGCCAGTCGATGGGCCAGGCGCTGGCCGGCGTAGCCCCATTCGATCAGCGTCTTGCGCATCAGCTTGATGGTTGACGGATCGGTGATGTTGAGGAAGGCCATGGAAGCACGGGTACCAATGTTGCTGCGCTTTTGTCCCTGGGCACGAAGAATATTGCGCATCCGGACCGAGACATCACCGAAATCGATATCCACCGGGCAGGGTTTGACGCAGCGGTGGCAGACGGTGCAGTGATCGGCCACGTCGTTCATTTCGTCGAAATGACGCACCGAGATGCCACGACGGGTTTGCTCCTCGTAGAGGAAAGCCTCGATCATCAGGCCGGTAGCCAGGATCTTGTTGCGCGGCGAATAGAGCAAATTGGCGCGCGGCACGTGGGTGGTGCAGACCGGTTTGCACTTGCCGCAACGCAGGCAGTCCTTGACCATGTCGTTCAGCTCGCCGAGCTCACTCGCCTCAAGGATCAGCGCCTCCTGCTGCACCAGGCGCAGTGAAGGTGTATACGCATTGTCCAGCCCGGAGCCGGCCAGCAGTTTGCCGCGGTTGAAACGCTGCTCCGGGTCCACCTTCTCCTTATAGGCGGTAAAAGCCTCGACCACTTCGGGCGCGAGAAACTGCATCTTGGTGATGCCGATACCGTGCTCGCCGGAGATCACCCCGCCGAGCGACTCGGCCAGCGCCATGATGCGCTCGACCACCCGCTCGGCCTCATGCAACATCTCGTAGTCGTTGGAGTGCACCGGGATGTTGGTGTGCACGTTGCCATCACCGGCATGCATGTGGGTGGCGACGAACAACCGTTTGGTCCGCATCGCCCTGTGGATCGTATCGAGCTTTTCACGCACCCCTTCCAGTTCGCGGCCGCTATAGATCTCCTTGAGGGGACGTTCCACCTCCCGACGGTAGGAGACGCGCAGCTCCTGGCGCTGCTGCAGGCTGAACAGGGTATCGCCGGGACGCAACCGCTCGCACAGCTCCACCCCGATCGCCTCCGCATGCTCCTTGGCAGGCGTATCAAGACCATCCAGGAAAGATTGCCAGCGGGCACGCACCGCATCCAGATGGGCCAGTGCCGCGCTGCGCTTGCCCTCGACAATGGCGGTGTTCTCTTCGCTCTCTTCCAATTCGGTATCACGGCGGCGTTCCGCCATCGGTCCCTTGAGATAGTCGGCCACCGCGTCGATGATGCAGAGCTTGTTATTGATCGACTGCTCGATGTTGATGCGCTCGATCCCCTCGCTGTAGTCGGCAAGGCGTTCGAGCGGGATCACTACATCCTCGTTGATCTTGAAGGCATTGGTATGGGCCGCGATGGCCGCGGTGCGCGCCCGGTCAGCCCAGAAACGGTGACGTGCCTCAGGACTGACGGCGGTGAAGCCCTCTGCCTCGCGTGCATTGGCCATGCGCACCACGGTGGAGGCCGCCTCGGCGACCCTGTCCTCATCGTCACCGACGATATCGGCGATCAACACCATCTTGGGCAGATCCGGCCGCGGCGCCTTGGTGCTGTAGTTGACCGCTTTGATGTAGCGGTCGTCGAGGTGCTCGAGGCCGGCCAACATCACATCGGGCAGGGCATCAAGGTAATCTTTGGTCTCGACGATGGCCGGCACCGAACGGCGCAGGTCGCTGCCGAAAAACTCCATGCACACGGTGCGGGTGTGTTTTGGCATGCGATGTAGGATGAACACCGCGGAGGTGATGATGCCGTCGCAGCCCTCCTTCTGCACGCCAGGCAGGCCGCCGAGGAATTTGTTGGTCACGTCCTTGCCGAGGCCGCGCTTGCGCAGGTGCTCGCCGGGGATCTTCAGGAACTCCGGCTCACCCTGCAGGGTCTTGCCGTCAGCGCCGTAACGACTGACGCGAAATTCGGCCAGTTCGACCTCGTGAATCTTGCCCAGGTTATGGTTGAGACGCTCTACTTCCAGCCAATTACCATCTGGGGTGACCATGCGCCAGGAGACCAAATTATCTAGTGTTGTCCCCCACATCACTGCCTTCTTGCCGCCGGCGTTCATCGCGATGTTGCCGCCAATGCAGGAAGCATCCTGTGAGGTGGGGTCGACGGCGAACACATGTCCCGAGGCTTCAGCCTTCTCGGAGACACGGCGGGTCACCACACCGGCACCGACGAACAGGGTGGTCACCTCTTGCTCCACCCCCGGCAGGCGACGCGGGCTCACATCGCCCATCATCTCCAGCTTTTCGGTGTTGATCACCGCGGTGTCCGCATGCAGCGGCACCGCGCCCCCGGTATAACCGGTACCCCCACCGCGAGGGATGATGGTCAGGCCCAACTCGATGCAGGCGCGCACCACCTCCGCGACCTCCTCCTCGGTATCGGGAGTGAGCACCACAAAGGGGTATTCCACGCGCCAGTCGGAGGCGTCAGTGAC
>JBFEWO010000043.1:0-18861 GCA_041546305.1 Thiohalomonadaceae bacterium
GGGGGTTGCCGCATTGCCAAGCCCCAGGGCGTTGGCGGAGATATTCAGGATCATTGCCCCCATCGCCGGATGCTCCGGAGGCACCTCAGGAAACAGCCGAACCATCAAGGGACGAATCAGACGGGCCAGAATGGTCAACATCCCCCCCGCCTCGGCCACTTTCATCAAACCGAGAAACAGGGTCATGACGCCAACCAGGCCGATCGCCAGCTCTACGGCCCCGCTGGCCGACTCGACCATCGCCGTGGACAGCGCCGTCATCGCTGAGGGATCACCACCACTGCCTAAGATTTGCTTCCAGGCAGCAACAACAAAGGCGCTTAACACAATGGCAAAAAAGACAAGATTCATCCTGAAAAGCAACCTCGGCGTACTTAACCGTTAAACCCGGCATGCTACCACACAGGCTCGAAGTTCAAAGTTCAAAGTTCAAGGTACCGGACCAGGATCACCTGCGCGGATTGGGTATCAAGAGGTAATGTCGTATGAATGCGATTCTTTGAACCTTGAACTTAACACCTTGAACTGTTCCATCGCTTGTCTCCTTTTCTCCCGAGCGCTATGGTGTGAATGAAGAAAAAAAATAATGCCTCACCGAGAAGGGGAGTTCGCATGACACGTCGTATGATCACCCTGGATGGCAACGAAGCGGCTGCTCGTATTGCTCATCTGACCAATGAGGTCATTGCCATCTATCCCATCACTCCCGCCTCTCCCATGGGCGAATCTGCCGATGCCTGGTCGGCACAGGGCAAGCCGAACCTCTGGGGCGGTGTGCCGCAGATTGTAGAGATGCAGAGCGAGGGCGGTGCCGCCGGCGCGATCCACGGCTCACTGCAAAGCGGCGCGCTCACCACCACCTTCACCGCCTCGCAGGGGCTGCTGCTGATGCTGCCCAACATGTACAAGATCGCCGGTGAACTCAGCCCCAGTGTCTTCCATATCGCCGCCCGCTCGCTGGCTGCGCAGGCCCTTTCCATCTTCGGCGATCACAGCGATGTCATGGCAGCCCGCGCCACAGGATTTGCCATGATCTTTTCCAACTCCGTGCAGGAGGTAATGGACATGGCGCTCATTGCCCAGGCAGCAACGCTGCAGGGACGTATTCCCGTTCTCCACGTCTTTGACGGTTTCCGTACCTCCCACGAAATCGACAAGATAGAAGAGGTCGATATCCGCACAGTGCGCTCGATGATCGATGACGAATTGGTTGCTGCGCACCGCCGCCGGGCGCTCAATCCGGAGCACCCGGTGATCCGTGGTACCTCGCAAAATCCCGATGTCTATTTCCAGGCCCGAGAAAGCGTCAATCCCTATTACCAATTGATGCCAGGCATCGTGCAACAGTGCATGGATCGTTTTGCCGAGCTCACCGGTCGGCAATATCGCCTTTATGACTATTACGGTGCGGCCGATGCCGAGCGGGTGCTCATCCTGATGGGTTCGGGAGCCGAAACCGTCCAGGAGACCGTCGATCACCTCACAGCCCAGGGGGAAAAGGTCGGCGTGCTCAAGGTACGGCTCTACCGTCCCTTCGATGCCGTAAGTTTTCTCACCTCCCTGCCCTCCACGGTAACGGCTGTTGCGGTGCTGGACAGGACCAAGGAACCTGGTGCCGATGGCGAACCCCTTTACAAGGACGCACTCACCGCCCTGGCCCAGGGTATCGCCTCGGGTCAGGCCCCCTGCACAGACATGCCGCGGGTCATCGGCGGCCGCTACGGCCTCTCCTCCAAGGAGTTCAGTCCAGGCATGGTGAAGGCCGTATTCGACGAGCTGAAGGCCGAGAAGCCAAAGAACGGCTTTACCATTGGGATCCACGACGACCTCAGCAACACCAGCCTATCTTGGGATGAGGCTTTTCGAACCGACTTCTCGCGTAAGGTGGTCGGCGCCCTCTTCTATGGCCTCGGCTCCGACGGCACCGTCAGCGCCAACAAGAACTCGATCAAGATCATCGGCGAGTGCACCGAACTCTATGCCCAGGGCTATTTCGTCTACGACTCGAAAAAATCTGGCGCTGTCACGGTGTCGCATCTGCGCTTCGGTCCCGAGCCGATCCATTCCACCTACCTTATCGGCGACGACCAGGCCCATTTTGTCGCCTGTCACCAGAGCGTCTTTCTCGAGCGCTACGACATGCTCGACAAAGCCGAGGCCGGGGGTGTTTTCCTTCTCAACACCACCGCTCCGGCTGACAAGGCCTGGGGCACCCTGCCACGGCAGATGCAGCAACAAATCATCGACAAGCGCCTCAGATTCTATGTCATTGATGCCTACCGTGTTGCTGAAGAGTCCGGCATGGGCAAGCGCATCAACACGGTGATGCAAACCTGCTTCTTCGCCATTTCCGACATTCTGCCGCAGACGCAGGCCATCGACGCGATCAAGCAGGCCGTGGAGAAAACCTACGGCAAGAAGGGTAAGCAACTGGTGGAGATGAATTTCCGCGCCATCGATGCCTCGCTGGCCAACCTGCATCCAGTAACCGTTCCGGCCGACGCCGGCAGCGAATGGGAACGTCCGCCGGTGGTGCCTGAAAGCGCCCCGCAGTTCGTTCGCGAGGTCACCGCGCAAATCATCGCCGGACGCGGCGATGCTCTCCCGGTCAGCCTACTGCCTGCCGACGGCACCTACCCCAGCGGCACCAGCCAGTGGGAGAAGCGCAACATCGCCCTGGAGATCCCCGAGTGGGACGAAAAACTCTGCATCCATTGTGGCAAGTGCCCGTTTGTCTGTCCTCATGGGGTGATCCGCAGTAAGGTGTTCGACCCGGCGCTGGCGGAAAATGCCCCCGAGACCTTCAAGCACGTAGCGGTCAAGGGCAAGGAGTTTCCTGAAGGCTGGCATATCAGCTACCAGGTCTCCCCTGAGGACTGCACCGGCTGCACCCTCTGCGTCGATATCTGTCCGGCAAAGGACAAGCAGAATCCGGGACGCCGCGCCCTCAATATGGTGCCGCAACCGCCGGTGCGCGAGCTGGAACGGCGCAACTGGGAGTTCTTCCTCAGCCTGCCTGAGTTCGACCGGCGCAAGCTGCGGCCGAATGTGATCAAGGAAGCAATGGTCACCCAGCCACTATTCGAGTTCTCCGGCGCCTGTGCCGGCTGCGGTGAAACCCCTTACCTCAAGCTCGCCAGCCAGCTGTTCGGCGACCGCATGATGGTGGCCAACGCCACTGGCTGCTCCTCCATCTACGGTGGCAACCTGCCGACCACCCCCTGGGCGCACAACGCCGAAGGCCGCGGCCCGGCCTGGAACAACTCCTTGTTCGAGGACAACGCGGAGTTCGGCCTCGGCATGCGCCTGGCAGTGGACAAGCAGGCCGAGCTCGCCCGCGAACTGGTGCAGGAGCTGCGCGCAGAAATCGGCGAGGAGCGCGTCGAGGCCCTGCTGAATGCGGAACAAGGCAGCGAAGCCGGTATCCACAACCAGCGCGAGCGTGTTGAAGAATTACGGGAAAGCCTCAAGGGGATCGACAAACCGGAAGCCCGCCGCCTGGAGATCCTGGCCGACCAATTGATCAAAAAAAGTGTCTGGATCATCGGCGGCGACGGCTGGGCCTACGATATCGGCTTCGGCGGTCTGGACCATGTGCTCGCCTCCGGCCGTAACGTCAACATCCTGGTGCTCGACACCGAGGTCTACTCCAACACCGGCGGCCAGACCTCCAAGGCCACGCCACGCGGTGCGGTGGCCAAGTTCTCCGCTGGTGGCAAGCCCACGGCGAAGAAGGATCTGGCAATGATCGCCATGAGCTACGAGAACGTCTACGTCGCCCAGGTGGCCTATGGCGCCAAAGACATCCAGACCCTTCGCGCCTTCCTTGAGGCCGAGTCCTATGACGGTCCCTCGATCATCATCGCCTACTCTCCCTGCATCGCCTGGGGCAATGACCTGGCCCACAACCACGAAATGCAGGACCTGGCGGTACGCAGTGGGCACTGGCCTCTGTTCCGTTACGACCCGCGCCGACTCGACCTGGGAGAGAATCCGCTGCAGCTCGACTCCAAGGCCCCCTCCATTGGCTATCGGGACTTCGTCTCCAACGAGACCCGTTTCAACATGCTCTGGCGCAGCCATCCGGACAGCGCCGAGCAGTTCCTGCACGAATCGCAGGAGGAAGCGTTCGCCCATTATCACCACTATGAGCAACTGGCGGCACTGAGCTACGAGAAACCTGAAACCGGAGAGGACAAGGAGTCATGAGCGTCGACCTGCGCACCCATTATCTTGGCCTGGAACTGAAAAATCCGGTCGTCCCCTCCGCATCTCCGCTCAGCCGCAGCCTCGATACGGCGCGTGCCCTGGAGGATGCCGGTGCCGCCGCCCTGGTGATGTACTCCCTGTTCGAGGAGGAGCTGCACGAGCAGCTGCAACAGGCCGCCTTTCTAGAGCATCAGCAGGTCGGCTACAGTGAGGCGGAGAGCTTTTTGCCGGTGCACGCCGAACCGGGCAGCGGACTGGATGCCTATCTGGAACAGCTCCGGCGCCTCAAGGAGACCCTCTCGATCCCGGTGATCGCCAGCCTCAACGGCGTCTCACTCGATGGCTGGGTGGAGAACGGCAAGCTACTCGCCGAGGCCGGCGCCGATGCGCTGGAACTCAATGCCTACTATGTCGCCGCCAACCCCGCGATCAGTGCCAATGAGATAGAACAGCGCTACATCACCCTGCTGTCGGAACTCCGCAAAGTGGTCTCGATCCCTATCACCGTCAAGCTCTCCCCCTATTTCAGTGCACTCGGCAATTTTGTCACCCAACTGGAAGCAGCAGGCGCCAATGGCATCTCCCTGTTTAACCGCTTCTACCAGCCGGATATCGACATCGACAGCCTGCGCGTCGCACCCACCCTGCATCTGTCGCACCCTGGCGATAATCTGTTGGCGATGCGCTGGCTTGGCCTGTTGAGTGGACGGGTTGCTCTCTCGATGGCCGCCACCGGCGGCATCCACCGGGCGGAGGATGCCATCAAAATGCTGCTCGCCGGGGCCGATGTCACTCACCTTTGCAGCGCCCTGCTGTTGCATGGCCCCAAACGGTTGCGAGAGATCCTCAACGACATCAGCACCTGGCTGGAAGAAAGCCCCTACGACTCGCTGGAACAGGTTAAGGGTGTTCTTTCACAACACCATGCCAAGGAGCCGGCAGATTACGAACGGGCCAGCTATGTGAAGATGCTGGACAGTTTCAAGGTCAACCGCACGGCGTGGGATTGAATATATTCGCAAGGAACGGGGATTTGAAGATCGTTCAGTTCAATCCCCGTCCAGTTCAGTTTATTCCTTTGCGACAGCAGCGATGCGTCGACGATACAGCGGTAGCAGCCCACCCAGCATCAGCATCCACAGGCTGATGAAACTGACAGCGCCTCCTCCCCCTCGAGACGGAGGGACCGTGACATTAGCGACGTTGCTGCCGGAAACGAAACTCCAGCTCATGCCGTTCAGTTGTGCGCTACTGTTGGAGATGACAGCTACCGCCTTCACCACCCCCGCTGGGGGTATCCAGCTGCCGCGGCCGGCGGATAGTACCAGCCGTTGCGCTTGCAGGGTGCCGCTACCATCGTCTACTAACATCGTCACCGCAGGAACACCTCCTGTTGAGGAAAAAGAATATTCCCCGGAGGGATGGTTAATCTGCATGTAAACAGTAGAGAGCTTCATCTGTACTGGATACCCATAGCTTGCTAACCAAGAGAGGCTGGGCGATATGGCAGATGAAAAACTGACTGCAGCATCAAACACACCATCAATCCAGACCCGGGGATAATTCATGCCATCACTGAACTGGCTGGTGTCGTAGCCCCACTCGGCATAGGTCTGATACGCCTGCGCCAGTGTCGAGCCTCGACGGATGAGCACATTGTCGACCGCCAGGAAGGTTGTATCATTAAATATACTGCTATCGAGGGTTGCCGCCTCTTCCCAGATCTCCCGTACGATATTCACATCATAGTGTTCTTCGAGAAACCGCACCCAGAGGAAACGACCGTACTGCTCGAAACCGATGACACCGAAGCTGTCGAGGGGTAACTCCGGATAATCCACACTGCCGCTATCAAGCTGCCCATTGCCATCGTGATCGGTGAAGGGTTCACCCTTGTCGTAGTAACCGTTGTTATTGGTATCGGTATAGGGTTCGCCAATGTATTGGTAATTATCATGGATGGCGGGATAGGCCTGGTCCTCCATCCAGGTCGAGGAGGATTCCATAAAGGCCGGCTGCTCCTGCCAGTCGTACCCCATCTGCACCGCATGGAAGTACTCGTGGGCACAGGTTACCTGCAGTGGGTCGAGAGAGTTGGCATACCCGTACTGGCTCGGCGCAAAGTCATTATCCAGCACCATGTAAGAGGCCGAACCTCTGGGGCGCGTAGTGTCGTCAGTATGCACCGCATCAAAGGTGACATATCCGTACAGCATTATTGCACCAAGATCCCCCAGATAC
Organism: Thiohalomonadaceae bacterium; assembly: GCA_041546305.1. GTDB lineage: Bacteria > Pseudomonadota > Gammaproteobacteria > Thiohalomonadales > Thiohalomonadaceae > JBFEYJ01. The sequence continues at coordinate 6,451 of JBFEWO010000043.1, forward strand.
ACATCATAGAGGCCGTTACCACCGTTATCGGCCATAGCGGCGTCTGAGGGCACCGCCGCATAGCCCAGCGTAGCGTGCTGGATGCCGTAAACCTCTTCCAGTACGGTTGCCACGCTATTCGCATAACTATCACTGGCACGATGAATGTTGTCGGGATAGGTAGTTGCACTGACGTAGTGGAGACGAAAATGAGCCGTATCAACCGTGGTTAAGATCGCCGGGTCAAGTGCCAAAGCAACACCATCACCGATTAAATTACCTGCCACATCTGTCGTAGTCGGCCGAAGCAACCAGGGCGAAACCAGATTGCGGGTCGTCGTACTGAGCTCATCCCAGTGACCTCGCGCCTGCAACAGGAGGATGGTCATATTCACTGGCTTCTGTGGCCCGTTTATACGCCGGGATGCGCCATTGATGGACATCTGATTAAGGGCGCCAAACCGCTGCTGCAGGTAGCTATCCCAGTCCTGCGGGGCAATCGGATTCGCCGCAAGAGGGCTCATGGCACTAAGGAGAAATGTTGCTATCGCCAACAGTTTCCCTACCCTCTTTAAACGATTTTTCATACCTACTCCTGATTTTATTATTATTCATCCAACCATGATGACGATCGCTTATTCCACCAGCGTTCTACTGAGCACCAGTGGCAAAAAGAGACTTCCCTGCTGCGGCAAATCAATCGAATGGCGCCTGCCGTCAATCAGAATGTCGTAATGCCCTGCTGGCAGGGCCTTCAGAAACTCCCCCTGGACATTGCTGCGCAAACGGATTTGTGCACGGCCACGGGTGAGCAAGATTTCCTTGTCAGGAACCGGCCGCAAAGTGGAGCGTGAGCGCTGCGTGCCGCCGATAACAGCGTCTACCGTGACACCGAATAAATAGGCCTGACGTGGATCCTGTGCCATTACGAGTGTGATTGCGGGAGGGTACATCCCGGCATCAAGGCGCAATAGTTGCGGTTGGTGACCTGGAGCGGAAACTGCCAGATAGCGCAGGCCAGTCTCTCGAAAGGGCGCTGTGTAACGGCCGTTTTCATCTACAGTGAGGGAATCAAGAGCAACTGCATCCAGCAGCTCGACTCGAGGTATGCAGGCCGATGGACAGCCGACCCAGCCGGTTACTCCAACCTTCGACGCGTTACCAGCCTCCTCCGTCCGGGAAGGATTATTGGCCTGGCAGGCCGCAAGAAAAATCACCAGCAGGGCAAAAAACGCGTAAATATTACTGGCTCTTTCCATCATCGCTCGATACCAACGCCCTGCCATTAGGCCCCCCCATATTGGCTGCTTCCTGTGCTGTGCTCCTAGTAGTTTGATTCTACATCGCTGCTACTATTGCCACATACCTTATATGGGTGAAAATAGATAATCAGTTGTCACTATCGCTTTGTCTCCCCCTGCCTCGCCAGGCTAGTCGAGCGGCGTTTCTATCACCCTTTTATATCGAGCATCTGCAGTGCCAGGATTTCCGACAGATTGAAACCGTTGAGCTCAGAAAGAAGTTGTTTTGGTGGCACGGGGGGGCTGACGAATGGGAACAGCTATTTATTGGTGGTGAGTACTCAATGCGAATTGTCCGCTTGCTCTAACTACCTAACTCGCTAAGGCCATGCCTAACGGGCTAATTCCGACGGAACGCATTAAAAAAACCCGCGGCTTTATCAAAGGTCTCCTGATATTCGGCATTACATTCCGAATCCCTGACTATTCCCCCACCCGCGGAATAATAGAGCCTGCCTTCTCGGTGCAAGGCGGTGCGAATGACTATATTACTGTCCATGTTGCCATCGTAGCCGATGTAACCGATGCTGCCGCAGTAAATCCCACGCCGGCAGGGTTCCAGCTCTTCGATAATCTCCATCGCCCGCAGTTTTGGCGCACCGGTGATCGATCCGCCGGGAAAACAGTCGCGTAACAGCTTGAGTACATCACTGTCCTCGCAAAGCTCTCCTTCGATCACGCTTACCAGGTGGTGCACCGTGGCATAACTTTCCAGAGCAAACAGTTTCGGTACACGCACAGAACCCGTACAACAGCTTTTTCCCAAATCGTTGCGCAGCAGATCAACGATCATCAGGTTTTCTGCACGGTCCTTGTCACTATGGAGCAGTTCCTCTGTCAATGCTTCATCGATTCTGGCATCCTGGCTTCGTGGCCGTGTACCTTTAATAGGTCGGGTTTCCACCCTTCTTCCCTCCAACTTGAGAAAGCGTTCCGGTGAGGTACAAAGGATTTGTCCAAAAGGCATATTGAGATAGGCGGAAAACGGCGCTGGATTGTGCTGTCGCAACTGCAGGTAACCCTGCCAGGGGTCACCTGACACCGCAACAGAAAAACGCTGTGCAAGGTTCACCTGATAGCAATCTCCCTCGACCAGGTAGTGTTGTATCCGCTGGAAAGCCTTGGCATAGCCCTCTTCGTCCATGTTTGAGTCGATAGTGGATGTAGCCCTGAACTCGCCATTTGGAACCGTATGCGGCTCGCTGAAACGCCTTATCAGCTGTGACCAGTTGTCATGCGTCTCGCTCCCACGGCCGTGCGAAACCAGCCAGCACCGCTGCTTGTGATGATCGAACACCACAGCCCAGTCATAAAGACCGATAACCATCTCAGGCATGCTGATATCGTCTTTTGCTATCTGCGGTAGCATTTCAATGCGCCTTGCCAGATCGTAGCCAAAATAACCAACAGCACCTCCCGCAAAGGGGATTTCCGGATCGGACTCAAGCTGCGGATCCGCCTTGAGCTCCTCTCGTAGAAGCGCAAAAGGATCGTCATCGGAATAGGTGATTTCTGCAAAGGAAGTGATCAGGGTTTCCTTACCGCGGGTCACCAGAGTGAGGTAAGGATCGGCAACGAAAATATCGTAACGTCCGAGCTCTCCACCGCTGCCGCCGCTATCGAGCCACATCGACCACGGCAAGGCTGCCAGCGAGGAGAACAGACGCTGAGGTTCAGGATGATAGGGCAGTTCGGTTTTCAGAGATAATGACATGCAACACCACTCATGGAATTCGCAATGCTAGCTGATTTGGCGCGTTGACAGTACCTCTGTGATGACACAGGCACATGGATAAATGCAGATGTCAGAACTGAGTATGTTCGCGACAAAAAAAAAGCCGACCTGATGGTCGGCTTCATATTGGTCGGGGCGAGAGGATTTGAACCTCCGACCACCTGCACCCCATGCAGGTGCGCTACCAGGCTGCGCTACGCCCCGTGAGCAATGGATTGGTTTGACAACCAGCCCGAATGAGCCGCGCATCATACACTAGATGAGCACGGTTGAGAATATAATCCCGGTGATTTTTTAGCGCCTAAGGATATCCAGCACTTCTTCCAGCTCAACGCGCAGCTGACGGATGATCTGTTTGCTCTGATTGGCATCCGTCTTGGTATCTTCACTCTCGAGCTGCTGACGGGCACCACCGATGGTGAAACCCTGTTCGTAAAGCAAGGCACGGATCTGACGGATAATAATGACATCCTGTCGCTGATAGTAACGACGATTACCGCGTCGCTTGACCGGACTCAGCTGAGGAAATTCCTGCTCCCAATAACGCAGCACATGGGGCTTGACGTTACACAGTTCACTGACCTCACCGATGGTGAAGTAACGTTTACCGGGGATCGGCGGTAGTTCGTTATTATTGCTGGGTTCCAGCATAGGCCTCTACCCTTGCCTTGAGTTTTTGTCCTGGACGGAAAGTGACTACACGACGAGCAGTGATAGGAATCTCCTCGCCTGTTTTGGGGTTTCTTCCCGGCCGTTCTTTTTTATCACGCAGGTCGAAGTTGCCGAAACCCGAAAGCTTGACCTGGTATCCGTTTTCCAGCGCCATTCGGACCTCTTCAAAAAATTGTTCGACCAGTTCCTTGGCTTCCCGTTTGTTGAGCCCCAACTCTTCAAAAAGGGTTTCAGCGATCGTTGCCTTCGTTAACGCCATATTTATTCTCTTAATGTCGCCCCGAGCTGTGTGCTCAGGGTGTTCACCACTGTTTTAATTGCAGCATCAACTTCTTCATCGGTAAGAGTGCGTGATTGTGCCTGTAAGGTCAAGCCCAAAGCAAGACTTTTTCTACCTGAATCAATATGTTCGCCTTGATAAACGTCAAAGAGCTTTAAGTTTGCCAGGGTCTCGGGGGCAGCGCTTCGGATACAATTCAACACATCGGCGGCGCTCACACTACGCTCCACGACAACGGCCAGATCGCGGCGAATCGCTGGAAATTTTGAAATTTCTGTAAATTTCGACACCATTTTGGTGCAAAGCGCTGATGCCTCGATTTCAAAGAAATAGGTCTGACCATGCAGATCCAGCTCCCGCTCCAGCGTGGGATGGATCGCACCTAACCAGCCGACGGCTTCCCCGTTGAGGTAGATGCGTGAGCTCTGTCCCGGGTGCAGTGCCGGGTGGGTTTCGGCCACAAAACGGAATTCCGACTCGCGGCGGGTCAATGCCAGGAGGGCCTCGATATCGCCTTTGACATCATAAAAATCGAGTTTGCGTGAGGCACTCCCCCACTGCTCTGGCTCCACAGTGCCGAAAACGACCCCCGACAATCGGTTCTCCTGTTTGATTTCAGTCCCCTGGCGATTAAAGGCCAGTCCGTACTCAAACAGCCTTACCCTGCTTTGCTGACGATTGAGGTTGTGCTGCAGGATCGGCATCAGGCCCGCCCACAGAGTAGTGCGCATCACCGCCAGATCCGCGGAAATCGGGTTCGCCAGGGCAATCGGTTCGGCAGACGGGTCAAACTGTTGCTGCATCTTCGGGTCGACGAAGCTGTAGCTAATCGCTTCCTGATAACCGCGATCAACCAGCAAGCGCGCCAATTCGCGCTTGCCGATCTGACCTTCCGGGCGAGGCTGCATGTTCAGCGCACCCAGGGGGCGGCTGCTGGGAAGATTGGAATAACCAACGATGCGGCCGATCTCTTCGATGAGATCCACTTCGATAGCGATATCGAAACGGAATGAGGGTGCAGTCACCTGCCACCCCTCCTCCACGGCCTGCATCTCCATGCCCAACCGCTGCAGAATACCTTCGATAGTCTCTTTCGCCAGTTGCGCCCCAAGAATACGCTCACAACGCTGGTGGCGCAGATGAATCGGCTTGCGCTGCGGCAGGCTGCTCTCGTCGATTACCTCGACGACCTCACCGGCAGTACCGCCGGTGATCTCGAGCAGCAGCACTGTGGCACGCTCGATGGCCAAAGATGCCAGTTGAGGGTCCACCCCGCGCTCGAAGCGGTGGGAGGAGTCTGTGTGCAGGCCATAGCTTCGTGCCTTGCCGGCGATATTGTCAGGGCTGAAGAAGGCACTCTCGAGGAAAATATCCTGGGTCTCATCGGAAACGGCGGATGCCTCACCCCCCATCACCCCAGCCAGTGCCAACGGACCGCTGTCATCAGCAATGACCAAACTCTCGGCATCCAGGGTGATCTCCTGCTCGTTGAGCAGTTTGAGTTTCTCTCCTTCTGCCGCGCGGCGTACATGGATACCGCCCTTCAGCTTCGTGAGGTCGAAGGCGTGCATCGGTTGTCCCAACTCCAGCAGAACGTAGTTGGTCACATCCACTACCGGCCCAAGGCTGCGGATGCCGCTGCGACGCAAGCGCTCCTGCATCCACAATGGAGTCTCCGCTTTTACGTTCACACCACGGATCACCCTGCCGAGATAACGTGGACAATCGCCCGGCGCCGAGACGGTAACCGGCAATGTCTCATCGGTTACCGCGGAAAGCGCCTCAATAGCAGGTGCTTTTACCGTAATTTGATTCAGAACTCCCACCTCACGGGCAATACCGGCTACGCTCAGGCAATCGCCACGGTTGGGGGTCAGGCCCAGTTCAATGGTGACATCGTCGAGCTTGAGATAAAAACGTAGGTCCTCACCGATCGGAGCGTCGGCAGGCAGTTCCATCAAGCCACTGGCACTTTCGGCAAGGCCGATCTCAGACTCCGAACAAAGCATGCCGAAGGACGGCACGCCGCGCAGCTTGGCCTTTTTGATCTTGAAGTCACCCGGCAGGTTGGCACCGACGACGGCAGTGGGAACACGCATTCCCTCACGAACATTGGCCGCGCCACAGACGATGGTCAGTAGCTCATCCTGACCAATATTGACCTGGGTTACTCGCAGCTTGTCAGCATCCGGGTGCGGTTCGATCTTCACCACCTCTCCGACCACCACACCGGTAAAACTGGCGGCGACAGGCTCGATCGCATCGACCTCCAGCCCGGCCATGGTGAGCTGATGACACAGCTCCTCGGTCGTAACCGAAGGATTGACCCATTCACGCAACCACTGTTCGCTGAATTTCATATTGGTATAAACCTAAAAATCGATATCGTGTTAACCGCAAAGGTCGCGAAGCATAAAACCCTGATGACTTTTCTTGCGTCCTCGATGCCTCTGCAGTGAAGTATTGTTAGTTGAACTGCTGCAGGAAGCGCAGATCGTTCTCGAAGAACAGGCGCAGGTCATTTACACCGTAACGCAGCATGGCCATCCGCTCGACCCCCAGGCCGAAGGCAAACCCGCTGTACTTCTCACTGTCGATGCCGACATGGCGAAACACTTCCGGGTGTACCATGCCGCAGCCGAGGATCTCGATCCAACCGGTGTGGCTGCAGACGCGGCAGCCCTCACCACCGCACATTACACACTGAATGTCAGCCTCGGCGGAAGGCTCGGTGAAGGGGAAATAGGAGGGACGGAAACGCACCGCCAACTCCTGCTCGAAGAAATTGCGCAGGAAGTCATCGAGAATGCCCTTGAGGTCGGCAAAGCTCACCTGCTCATCCACCACGAGCCCCTCGACCTGATGGAACATCGGCGTATGGGTCAGGTCCGAGTCGCAGCGATAGACCCGACCGGGGGCAATCAGCCGCAGCGGCGGCTGCAGCTGTTCCATCGCCCGCACCTGTACCGGCGAGGTGTGGGTGCGCAACAGGGTATGCGCATCGAAGTAAAAGGTGTCGTGCATGGCACGCGCCGGATGAGTCTTCGGGATATTCAGCGCCTCGAAGTTATGGAAGTCGTCCTCGATCTCCGGGCCCTCAGCAACAGAGAAACCGAGCTGGGCAAACAAAGCCTCGATGCGCTCCATGGTAATGCTCACCGGGTGTAGCCCACCGCTAACTTGGCCGCGCCCCGGCAGGGTGACGTCGATTTTCTCGGCCTCGAGTCTGGCGTTAAGTGCGGCCTCCTGGAGCGACTGTTTACGTGCTTCCAGTGCCTGCTGCACCTCATCCTTTGCCTGGTTGATGGCCTGGCCGGCGGCGGGGCGTTCCTCGGCTGACATCTTGCCCAGCGATTTCATCTGCTCGGTCAGCAAGCCCTTTTTCCCCAGATACTCGACGCGTATCTGCTCCAGCACCTGCAACTCATCGGCCGCGGCAATGGCCGCTGTGGCCTGACTGACGAGTCCTTTTAATTCATCCACGCCATAACTCCGGATTAACGTTATCGTCCCCGCGATTGCGGCGGACATTAGAATTCGGGATGCGAAAAATAAAAAGGGGGAAGACTGTTCGGCCTTCCCCCCTCCTATGCGTTATACCAACGATAGGTCGTTGGACGCAGTAGTGCAGTTGCTCTTAGGCCAGCGCTGCTTTTGCCTTTTCTGCCAAGGCAGCAAAACCGGTCTTGTCGGCTACAGCGATATCGGCCAGCACCTTGCGGTCGATCTGGATATTGGCCTTTTTCATACCATCGATCATGCGGCTGTAGGACAGACCACACTCACGGGCAGCAGCATTGATACGGGCAATCCACAGGGCGCGGAATTGACGCTTGCGCTGACGACGGTCACGGTATGCGTACTGGCCGGCCTTGATAACGGCCTGCTTGGCAACGCGGAAAACGTTCTTGCGACGGCCACGGTAACCCTTGGCCAGGGCAATGATCTTCTTGTGCTTGGCGCGTGCGGTTACGCCACGTTTAACTCTTGGCATCGTTCCTTACTCCTCAGCAATAGGGCAACATGCGACGCACCATGGCGACGTCGACAGCAGCAACAAATTCCGGCGAACGCAGCTGACGCTTACGCTTGGTCGGCTTCTTGGTGAGGATGTGGCGGCGGAACGACTGGGAGCGCTTGAAGCCCCCGGCGCTCTTTTTAAAGCGCTTGGCCGCACCACGGTTGGTTTTCATCTTTGGCATTGCTTTCTACTCCGCATTGCAGTTTTAAGTTAAAACGCACGTTTGTGACTGTGGGCACCGTAATGGATGGACAGTAGTGCGTCCCGAAGCAAATACAGGTGTGAAATGACCTGGATTTACTTCTTCTTTTTCGGGGCAATCAGCATCACCATTTGCCGGCCTTCCATCTTCGGGAACTGTTCTACCGTTCCCAGTTCGGCCAGATCGCCCTCGATCCGCTTGAGCAGATCGCGACCGAGTTCCTGGTGTGCCATTTCACGGCCACGGAACCGCAAGGTTACCTTGACCCTGTCCCCGTCGTTGAGGAAGCGCATCAGGTTGCGTAGTTTGACCTGATAATCTCCCTCTTCCGTCCCAGGACGGAATTTAACTTCTTTAACCTGGACCTGCTTCTGTTTTTTCTTGGCCGCCTGCTGCTTCTTACGCTGTTCAAAAATGAACTTGCCATGATCCATGATGCGGCAGACGGGCGGCGTCGCGTCCGGAGATACCTCAACGAGGTCCATATCGGCTTCAGCAGCCATTTCCAATGCCTGTGAAGTCGGAACTACCCCGACCTGTTCCCCATCGGCACCGATGAGTCTTACCTCTGGAACCCGGATATCTTCGTTTAGCCGGGTTTGTTTTTCTTTGGCAGCGATCGCTTCAATCCTCCAAAACAGTGCGGCCGCGGCTCGCGATCTCTGCGGTCAGTCGCTCGGCCAATGCCTCCATGGGCATGGTGCCAAGGTCTTCACCGCCTCGCGTGCGCACGGCCACGGTCCGATTCTCAACCTCCCGGTCCCCGATCACCAGCATGTAAGGGACTCGGTGAAGTGTGTGCTCGCGAATTTTAAAGCCGATTTTCTCATTTCTCAAGTCGGATTTAACGCGAATCCCCTGTTTTTTCAGATATTCTTTTATTTCCTGGACAAAACCGGCCTGCTTGTCGGTGATATTCATCGCCACCACCTGGATGGGGGCCAACCACAATGGGAATGCACCGGCGTGGTGCTCGATGAGGATACCGATGAAGCGCTCCATCGAACCGAGGATGGCCCGGTGTAACATGACCGGCACCTGCTTGCTGCCATCTTCGGCGATATAGTGGGCATCGAGGCGTCCCGGCATGGAAAAATCAACCTGAATGGTACCACACTGCCAGACCCGGCCGAGGCAGTCCTTGAGCGAGAACTCAATCTTCGGCCCGTAGAAGGCCCCCTCACCCGGCTGCAGATCCCAAGGCAAACCCTTGGTATTCAGCGCCTGCTCCAGGGCGTGCTCCGCCTTGTCCCAGATCGCGTCGGAACCCACCCGCTGCTCGGGACGGGTGGAGAGCTTGATGATGACCTCTTCGAAGCCGAAGTCCGCATAGACTTTATAAAGCAGGTCGATAAAGGTGGAGACCTCCTCCTGGATCTGCCCTTCGGTACAGAAGATATGCGCATCATCCTGGGTGAAATTGCGTACCCGCATGATGCCATGCAGCGTGCCGGAGGGTTCGTTGCGGTGGCATGAGCCGAACTCGGCCAGACGCAGCGGCAGTTCGCGGTAACTCTTCAACCCTTGATTGAAGACCTGCACATGACAGGGACAGTTCATCGGCTTGACCGCATAGTCACGGTGTTCCGAGTGGGTGGTGAAGATCATGTCACCAAACTTGTCCCAGTGGCCGGACTTCTCCCACAGGGTACGATCCACCACCTGCGGGGTGCGGATCTCCTGATAACCGTTGTCGCGAAATACGTTGCGCATGTACTGCTCCACCGCCTGCCACAGGGTCCAGCCGTTGGGGTGCCAGAACACCATCCCCGGGGCCTCTTCCTGGGCATGAAAAAGGTCCAGCTGGCGGCCGATCTTGCGGTGATCCCGCTTTTCTGCCTCTTCCAGGCGATGTAGATACTGTTTGAGCGCTTTCTTGTCGGTCCAGGCAGTACCATAGACGCGGGTCAGCATCTCGTTGCGCGAATCGCCACGCCAGTAGGCACCGGCCACCTTCATCAGCTTGAAGGCCTTGAGCTTGCCGGTGGACGGTACGTGCGGCCCGCGGCACAGATCGATGAAATCGCCCTGCTTGTAGAGCGAGAGTTCCTGACCGTGTGGGATATCCTCAATGATCTCTGCCTTGTATTCCTCTCCCATGTTGCGGAAGAAGTCGATCGCCTCCTCGCGCGGCATCACCGAGCGCTCGACCGGGATATCGTCATTGACGATCTTCTCCATCTCCGCTTCGATCTTCCCCAGATCCTCAGTCGTAAAGGGGCGCTCGAAGGCAAAGTCATAGTAGAAACCATCCTCAATCACCGGACCAATGGTCACCTGGGCATCAGGAAACAGGCGCTTGACCGCCTGGGCCAGCAGGTGCGCGGTGGAGTGACGAATGATGTCCAGCCCCTCCTCGCTCTTGTCGGTGATGATCGCCAGTTGCGCGTCATTCTCAAGGCAGTGTGAAGTATCGAACAGCTTCTCGCCAATCTTGCCGGCCAGGGCGGCTTTGGCCAGGCCGGGGCCGATGTCAGCAGCGACCTCATGAACTGTCACCGGCTTGTCGAATTGGCGTTGGGAACCGTCAGGGAGGGTAATAACAGGCATAGTTTGTCCTTTCCTCAGTGGTGATCCATACGAGAGACCACGTGAAAATAAAAAAGCACCGTAAGTAATGCGGTGCTTGAATCCGGCTTTTCCAAGAGCACCAGAGGCACCCTATCTCATTGATTCGCAATGCTAACACAGCTAAAAGAGGGAGTGAAGACAGTAATATCCACTTTACTTCCCGCCATTCTGCTCAGACGTCAAGGACATGCACCACAGCTTTGTGTTTTGGCTTTGCTTATCTCGAGGATTATGATACATATTTTGACAAGTGTTCCTGACATTGCATGTCACGACTTGAATACTCCAGGCCAAGGAGGGGCCTGAGAGAAATACAACAAAATTGTGCACGAATGCCTTCGGCACAATGAATAATAATTACAAGTCCGTACTCGATCTCATTGGCGATATCTATGAATCCTCAATTAATCCTTACCACTGGTCTGTGGTTTTGGAAAAACTCACTGCTATTACGCAATCAAGGTCGGCTGTATTAGTTATCCATGACCGGGAAGTGAAGCAACTTAGCTACCTCCACAGCTACGGTATTCGCAAACCTGTTATCGCTCTGCATAACACCCCGCTTGGAAGGTTCGATCCCGGGCTGAAAGTTATGCGGGCCCAACCACAGGGCAAAGCGGTCAACATGTACAGCCTCGACGATCGTGACAAAGTCCCAAGGTTAATCTATGAACTCTTCACGCGCTTAACTGAATTGTTCCATTTTGGCGGCGTCAATTGCTTTAATAACGAACATTGGCATGCTGGCATCGGCCTTCACCGAACACGCAAGGAAGGCAAGTTCGAGCCTGAAATACTGGAACTGCTCGAAAATCTGGTTCCCCATTTCCAGCGCGCCCTGCGCATTCAGAAAGAGTTCACCCGTTTACAGATACGCCAGCAGACACTGCAGTCGGAACTGGATCGCCATATCATTGGACTCATTTTGCTGGACGAACTGGGTAAGCCTCTCTATATCAATCCGATGGCCAAACGAATTCTGGAGCGTCATGGTGCCATTGACCTACGCAGTAACGGCCTACGGGCATACATCAAACATGAAGATGAGCAGTTACACCAGGCCATCATGAGAGCGACAGCAACATCACCCGGCACAATATACCAGGGCCAGTCAATGGGCCTTTCCCACCCGGACCATCACAAGCCTTTAGCACTGTTAGTGGTGCCCAGCGCAGCCAATCAGTCTGCAGAATGGAGCAGTATGTCTCATTCACAGGTCGCTGTGTATCTCACCGATCCTGAGGAACCCGTCCCTATCGCTCACGATGCCCTGATGGATATTTACGGCTTAAGTGAGCGTGAAGCAAAGGTGGCTGTAGCCATCGCCAACGGGCGAGAGGTGAGTGAGATTGCCGACATGCATCATGTCAGTGTGCAAACTGTACGGAGTCATCTCAAAAGTATTTTTAGTAAGACCGGCGTCAATCGGCAAGTTGATCTTATCCGTCTGTTGCTGGGAGGCCCAATGATGTATGGGGCATGAGATCTTCCTAAGTTCTGCATGATGATGTTTGAAACAAAAAGCATTTATTGTGCTTCGAAACATACGTCAAGGAGCGGGACGTGAGAAGCTATTTTGTTTAATCACAGCCATCTGCACAAAAGAAATCGCAACAGAAAAAGGTCGGCAGTGCGCTATCGACCCCTGAC
>JBFEWO010000127.1:0-8012 GCA_041546305.1 Thiohalomonadaceae bacterium
GCCCCTTTCTGGAACCGTGCGATGAAATTCTCCCGAGCCTTAACCGCCGATACCTCATCGTGGAAACGGGCAATCAGTTCCTCGGCAAGCAGGAATTTCACATCGCGGGGGTTTTTACCCTGCTCGATCTCGCGCTTAAGGATCTCAATCTCGCTCATTGGCCTGAAGCTCAGTAGCTCAAAATAGCGCCACATCAGCTCATCAGAGATGGACATCAGCTTGCCGAACATGTCATCCGGGGTATCGTTGATGCCGATGTAGTTGTTCAACGACTTCGACATTTTCTGTACCCCATCCAACCCTTCGAGGATGGGCATGGTCAGCACTGTTTGCGGCTTTTGACCAAAGGTCTCCTGGAGTTGACGCCCTACCAGCAGGTTGAATTTCTGGTCGGTTCCCCCGAGTTCGACATCCGCCTTCATCGCCACCGAGTCATACCCCTGAATCAAAGGGTAAAGGAACTCATGGATGGCAATCGGCTGGCCGGCACTATAGCGCTTGGAGAAATCATCGCGCTCAAGCATACGCGCCACCGTATGGCGTGACGCAAGCTGGATCAACTCTGCCGAGTCCATCGCATTCATCCAGCTGGAGTTGAACATAACTAGGGTCCTGTCCGGATCGAGGATCTTGTAGATCTGGTGCTCATAGGTCTGGGCATTCTCGATCACTTGATCCCGCGTCAATGGCGGGCGGGTGGCGCTCTTGCCGGTGGGATCGCCGATCATGGCGGTGAAATCCCCGATCAGAAACATGACCTCGTGCCCCAGCTCCTGGAACTGGCGAAGTTTATTAATTAGAACAGTATGGCCCAGATGCAGGTCTGGCGCGGTAGGATCGAATCCGGCCTTGACGCGCAGTGGCCTACCCTCCTTGAGTTTGGCTTTCAGTTCATCCTCAACCAGAATCTCTTCAGCACCCCGTTTGATCAGTGCAAGTGCATCATCCAGCGTTGCCATGCCTATCTCCCGACTCAAAAAATGGCGCTAGATTACCACAGGCCACCCTTGTGCTACATATTGCGAATCCAATCATTGACCTCTATAGGTAATGGCAGTATGTTAGGAAAAAATTTTCGAGTAATTTCCGTGGATTACAGCAATTATTTAAATAAAGACTACAAATCACCGGAGAATTCACGAATTCCGGTGCGTTCCCGTCTTCAGCGCAAGCACCTGCATTTGCTGGCAATATTCTCTGTCGCAGTGGGTGTCGTTGCATTAGTCAGCCCAAGTCATAAGGCTGAAGCAACCCGGCAAATTACGCAATCGGCGAGAGATGCAAACCAGGGTACAGCAGCCACAGCTAGTAATGTGAGAAAGGAAATTCTCCACTTGCCACTGGCCCTCCCCGACAGCCGGCAGCGCCTTGAGCATGCTCAAGCCGAGATGATGCCTCAGGAGAAAGAGCTTCCCTGGCAAACGGTTACAGTGCAATCCGGCGATAGCCTCTATTTGATTTTCGACCGCCTAAATCTCAGTCCGCAACAATTGTATGCCGTGGTAGAAACCGACAAGGCATACAAGGTGCTTTCCAATCTTCGCCCCAGGCAAAAACTCCATCTGCAGATACGTGACGGCCAATTACAGGCGATTAAGTACAATATCTCTCCCGAAAAAACCCTGCTCATTACCCACGGTGGTGAAAACTTTAATAGCCACATCATTGAGCACCCCATTGAAATCCGCCTGACACATGCCTCCGGCGTGATTGAAAACTCACTATTCCAGGCGGGGCGTGATGCAGGCCTGTCCGATAACATCATTATGGAACTGGCCAACGTATTCGGTTGGGACGTGGATTTCGCTCTCGATATCCGCAAGGACGACAGGTTCTCCCTGCTGTTTGAACAGCATTACCTGGATGGGGAAAAGCTGCGTGACGGTAAAATCCTTGCCGCTGAATTCTCCAATCAGGACAGTACCTACCGTGCGGTAATGTTCACGGATCCGGAAGGGAATACCCAATACTACTCCGAGGACGGCAAGAGTATGCGCAAGGCGTTTCTGCGCAGTCCCGTCGATTTCCGTCGTATCTCATCGACCTTCCAACGCGAACGCTACCATCCAGTACTCGGTAAAAAGCGCCCGCACCGGGGGGTTGATTACGCCGCCGCCACCGGCACCCCAATCAAGGCTGCCGGTGACGCCAAAGTCATTTTCCGTGGCGTCAAGGGAGGTTACGGCAACACCATCGTGCTGCAGCACGGCAGCAATATCACCACACTCTATGCCCATTTGTCACGGTTCCAGAGAGGCGTTACTACAGGCAGCCGTGTCAGGCAGGGGCAGACAATCGGTTATGTAGGCAAGAGTGGGTTGGCAACCGGTCCACACCTGCATTATGAGTTCCGGATCAACGGTTCTCACCGTAATCCACTGACCGTCAAACTTCCGGATGCAGCGCCGATCCCAGAGAAATACCGGACCGAGTTCCTGGCGCAGTCCCAACATCTACTGGCTCAGCTGGATCTGTTCAAGCGGGTGCAGGTCGCATCCACTAACTGACTTCGGTGGCTCCTGTGGCGGAGGTCTACATAGGACTGATGAGTGGTACCAGCATGGATGCGCTGGACGCCGTGTTGGTGGATTTCTCCACGGAGCCGCCCAAACATATCGCTCATCTCAGTCGCACTCTTCCTCTCGATTTACGCCAACAACTGCTGTCCCTAGCATCCAGTGGCGATGACGAGGTCAATCGAATGGCAAGGGCGGATATCCTGCTCGGCCGATTCTCGGCGCAAACCGTAAATGAGCTACTGGCCACTACGGCCATTGACTCCTGTCAGGTTGTGGCCATTGGCAGCCATGGTCAGACCATACGTCACATGCCCACAGGCTCAACGCCCTATACCGTCCAGATTGGTGACGGCAACACTATCGCCCAGCTGACAGGCATCACCACAGTAAACGATTTTCGTAGACGCGACATGAGTGTGGGTGGCCAAGGTGCACCACTCGTTCCCGCCTTTCATGCGGCCCTCTTCCGCAGCGAAGCTATTGAACGGGTGGTACTCAATATTGGCGGCATCGCCAACATCAGCATTCTCCCTGCTGATACAGCCTTAGCTGTGCGGGGTTTTGATACTGGCCCCGGCAATCTGCTGCTCGATGCCTGGATTCAGGAAATACTTGGGACACCCTATGATGATGAGGGGGTGTGGGGGCGTAGCGGTACAATCAACGCTGACTTGCTCGCCTCTTTGCTTACCGATCCCTACTTCTCTCTTCTGCCACCGAAAAGTACCGGACGTGAGTACTTCAACTTGGAGTGGCTGAAACAACATCCAGTTGCCGGCCTCAAGCCGCAGGACATGCAGGCCACGCTGGTTGAGCTGACCAGCCGCAGCGTCGCCGAGGCAATGCGCCAGCATGACTCAACCTGCCAGGAGTTGGTGGTTTGTGGTGGAGGCGCCTATAACCGCTTCCTGATGGAAAGGCTTGCTGCGAACTTGCCGCAATGCCGGGTCTGTACGACTGAGGACTATGGACTGGCGCCGCGCTGGGTAGAAGCTACCGCCTTCGCCTGGCTGGCCCGCCAAACCATGCAACACCTACCCGGTAATCTCCCCAGTGTGACTGGTGCCAGCGAGGCGGTGGTACTCGGGGCGATCTACCCAAGGTAGCCCCCTCAAAACCGGTCAATCAGCGCTGTTCAATGCTGACATAATCGCGCAGCGGCTCACCAATATAGACCTGGGTGGGACGAAATATTCGGTTATCCGCAAGTTGTTCACGCCAGTGTGCCAGCCAACCGGCCGCACGGGAAATGGCAAAAATCGGAGTGAATTGGTCGGTGGGAATACCCATCTCCGAATAAAGAATCCCTGAGTAGTAATCGACATTGGGGTAGACCCCTTTGGCACCGAGACGCTCTTCCGCGAGTTCTTCCAATGCAAGGGCCGTTTCGAACATGGGACTGATCCGTCCTCCTCTTTCTCGCGCCAACTTCTCCATCAGCTTCTGCAAAATATTGGCACGCGGATCCTTGACCGAGTATTCCCGGTGACCGAAGCCCCAGATCTTTGCCTTCGAGGCCAACTGCTTATCCAACCACGCTTTGACATTCTCAGGACGGCCGATCTCCTTGAGCATATCCACGACTTTCTCGTTGGCACCACCATGTAACGGTCCGGAAAGCGTTCCGATCGCGGCGGCGATCACTCCGTACGGACTCGCCAGGGTTGAACCTGCGACCAACGCGGCAAAGGTGGAAGCATTAATGGTGTGCTCTGCATGCAGCACCAGACAGGTGTCCATAATTTCAGCATAGAAAGGATCGGGCTCCCTCCCATTCAGCATATAGAGGAAGTTTTCCGCAGACGTCAGATCCTGACGGGGTGGGATGGGATCATAGCCGCTGCGGATATGCTGCCACATTGCAACGATCACCGGGATCCGAGCGATGATCTTTACCGTCATCCGATGAATATAGTCCAGATCCTCGCTGGCCTTGGCGCTGGTCAGGAATTCCGTGCCTGGATAAAACATGCCCAGACTGGCAACCGCGGTCTGCAGCATTTCCATAGGGTGCCCGGTGGCAGGCAGATTTTTCATGATCTCGCGGATATTGTACTTCACCCGGCGGTTGCGCCTGAGCTGCTCATCAAATGTGGCAAGCTCCCCGGCACTCGGTAATCTGCCAT
Organism: Thiohalomonadaceae bacterium; assembly: GCA_041546305.1. GTDB lineage: Bacteria > Pseudomonadota > Gammaproteobacteria > Thiohalomonadales > Thiohalomonadaceae > JBFEYJ01. The sequence continues at coordinate 4,646 of JBFEWO010000127.1, forward strand.
CGAGCAACAGCAAGGTGGTCTCTTCAAAGGTGCTGTGTTCTGCAAGTTGTTCAATGGGATAACCGCGATACGCCAAAATGCCCTTTTCCCCGTCGATAAAGGAAATATTGGATCGGGTGGCTGGCACCCCTTCAAGGCCGGGCAGATAAACGCTCATGAAAACCCCTCACTAAAGAACTTGGTTATTGAGATGAATTGTATGCATATAGCCAGAAAAGAGCCATTGCAAGGGCGGATATTCTATGTTGGGCAGAACCCTCGCGCGCTAAATTTTCAGGTCCTGAACATGAAAACGGCCTTGGTGAAGCCACCAAGGCCGTACAACTTCCACCAGTTGTCGCTTAAGACACTATGGGGAAAAAGAGGAACCGCAACCGCAGGTGGTATTAGCATTCGGATTACGAATCACGAACTGTGCACCCTCAAGATCTTCCTTATAATCGATCTCGGCACCCACCATGTACTGGAAGCTCATGGGATCGATCAGCAGGGTTACGCCATTCTTCTCCACCGCAGTATCCCCTTCGTTGATACTCTCATCGAAGGTAAAACCATACTGGAAACCGGAACAGCCGCCGCCAGTCACATAGACACGCAGCTTCAGGCTATCGTTACCCTCTTCCTGAATCAGCGATTTGACCTTGTTGGCCGCGCTATCAGTGAAAATCAACGGGCTTTCTGCTTCACTCATTGTACATCTCCGGAACGTTACTTTACTTGCCGCCTGGGACTAAGTATTCATATCCCAAGCCCGTTAGTCAAGAATTATCCTCGTCGCCCTCTGAGAATTCCTTGGCCTTGGCCGGGCCAGGAAGATAACTTTGTTTACTCTCATTGCGGTGCACCAGGCTACCGTTAACCTCCGCGCCGCGCACCATTTCGATGAGTTTGTAATAGACATTCCCTGTGACACGGGCCTTTTCAGCTAGTTCAATGTGCTCTGCCGCGTGAACATCACCATTGACCGCACCATTGAGAACGATATTCGGCACCTGCACGTCACCTTCGATGAAACCACGCTCGCTGACGCTCAAGGTGGAACCGCTGTCGGAATCTGCGTAGATATTGCCTTTGACCACACCGTCAATGTGCAGCCCACCGCTGAAGGTAATATCACCTACCAGCTCCGAGTTCTGGCCAATGAGGGTATCGATCTTGGTGCTTTTCGGCTTATTCTTTGCGCCCTTGTTAAACATCGTTATTAACTCTCCTGGACTACCCAGTCATATGACTGCGATAGCTGCTTGTGTGATTTAGTTCTGGGTTTAACGGTAATACTGACCTTACTGGGGGTAAACCCTTCAGGCAAATTCAGTTCCCCTTCAAGGATTTGGAAATATTTGAAGCGAAAACGCAGCTCGCTATCCTCCTTGCTGAGTTGCTGCAGCGGATACTCCCGAACCTCGCCGCTCTCTTGCCCTTCCACGGCCAGAGCAACTGAGCCAGAGACCACCGTGTCGTTATTCAGCACCTGGGTCAAAACCAGCTTGTAATGGTAGCCGCCCCCAGTCCCTCGACTACGCAGTTCAAACGACTGGACCTTCAATCCCTTGGCGGCATCGGCAGGCGAAATGATCCCCCGATAGAAAGCCAGCTCCCCCTTCAGCTCGAGTATCTCATCCTGCAGGCCGGTCACCGTTGTTTCCAGCTGCTTGTAGGCCTCCTGCTCAATCTGGGTGCTGCGCTCGAGAATTGCTTTCTGTTCCCGCAGTTGGCTGATTTCCGCCGCCAGTATCTCCAGTTGCTCCTCATACCCGCCGCGTTCCTGCTGCACCGCGAGGATGTCAAAACCGCTGTGATAACGGCCCAGCTCATACAGCCCCCACGCGACTAGCAGTGTCAATACCACGACACCGACCAAGATCAGGCGGGAATGTTTTGATGGGCGTGCCTTGACAACCAGGTGTGTCATGGCAGTACCGCGATCATATTGAGGCCAGCGCGTTCGTCAAAACCAAACATAATGTTCATATTTTGCACTGCCTGGCCCGCCGCGCCTTTGACCAGGTTATCAATAACAGAAAGTATCACCACAGTATCTCCTCCTTGAGGACGGTGGACAGCAATACGGCACAGGTTGCCACCTCGAACCGAACGTGTTTCAGGATGGGCACCGGCAGGGAGTACATCAACAAACCCCTCACCGGCATAGCGCTCCTCGAACAGCTGTTGCAAATCGGTCGAGGAATTTTTCAAACGGGCATAGAGGGTGGCATGGATACCGCGAATCATTGGCAGCAGGTGCGGCACGAAGGTGAGCCCAACCTCCCCCTTACTCACCAAGCCAAGCTTCTCGCGAATCTCGGGCAGATGGCGATGGCCCGGAACCGCATAAGCCTTAAAGCTACTGTCGATCTCACACAGCAGCTTGTCGACACTGGCGCCGCGACCTGCACCGCTAGCCCCGGATTTACAATCAGCCACGAGATGACCGGTATCCACCAGGTCCTGCTCAAGCAGGGGCAGAAATCCGAGAGAAACCGCTGTCGGGTAGCAACCGGGATTGGCTACCAGTCGAGCCTCTCTGATGGCCTCACGGTTCATCTCGGGCAGGCCATAGACTGCCTCGGCTACCAGGTCGGGGCAGGCATGCTGCATACCGTACCACTTCTCCCAGACCCCGACATCCTTGAGTCGAAAATCTGCAGCCAGGTCTATCACTTTAACCCCGGCATCGAGCAACTCCCTGACCTGGGTCATGGCAATGCCGTTGGGGGTGGCAAAAAAGACCACATCACATCCCTTGAGTACCGCGGCATCCGGAGCCGTAAAGCGGAGATCGACATAGCCTCGCAGGTTGGGGAACATATCTGCCACGGCCATTCCTTCCTCGGAGCGGGAGGTAATTACCTGCAGATCGACGTGAGGGTGAGCGGCCAGCAGCCGCAACAACTCGACACCGGTATATCCCGTACCGCCGACAATACCAACCTTGATCATCGTCAACACAACCTGAGTTTCCTACGAAAGAAGGCCACGATGATAAAGGGTGACACCGCAAAGCGAAAGAGGCAGATTCAGGAAGCGAGGGCTCTGTGTTAATGTCATCCGATAAGGCACTGCCCGCCCCTGTGAGACACTCCCTCCTCCATCTGGCATAATCCTGCCCTTTGGCACCGACGAGCCCCCAAGCCATGAGAGTGACACTTCGCTATCTGCGGATGACCCTTCGCGCCTACCTTTCCCCCCACCAGTGGAAGGCCCGACTGGTGTTCTGGGGCGGAGCTATCCTGGTGGGCTTGAGTTCGGCGCTCTTCGCCTTGGGCAGTGAGGAGGCCAGCCAGCTGTTTCGCCAGCTGGAATCGCAATCCCCCTACCTGCCGCTGCTGATCACACCGGCAGGTCTGGCGCTCATCGCCTGGCTCAC
>JBFEWO010000145.1:0-7101 GCA_041546305.1 Thiohalomonadaceae bacterium
CCACGGCGTTGATGCAAAAATGATCCATTATGAGAGGTTTGATTTTCGGTGATACGTAAATTGTTTATCGCCAGTACCCTGCTGTTCTGGTTTGCCGTGGCCGGATTCTGGGCCTCCAGTTTGTGGTTCGCCGCGCCAGTGGCTGAGGGAATCCCGGAAACGACCGCCGACTTACCATACACCCTTACGGAGTTGGCAACACACAACCACGCCGATGACTGCTGGATGGCGATCAACGGTTTGGTCTACGATTTCACCACCTACCTGCCGAAGCACCCCGCACCGCCGGAGCTGATGCTGGCCTGGTGTGGCAAGGATGCCACGCAGGCATTCCGTACCAAGACAAAGGGACGGCCTCATTCCCCGTTTGCGGTGCAACTGCTGACGCAATACCGTATTGGCAAGTTACATGAGCAGTGAACTTAATGAGTTTGATATAGAAAGAAAGGATGTTACTTCTAAAGTTTGTACCGGAGGCAATTATATTTATCGCAAATTTATTGATTTGCCGTCATTTGTTGCTTCGCTAAAAATACGTAACAGTTATATCTGGTTCGGGCTAGGGAATTAGTTTTCCGCTTAACATTCTTTTTCAAGGTTATGCCTAGTGTACCAATTAAATCGTATTTGCTAGAAATATCTGAATTTTGTTTAATAATGGTGCGCAAGCTTGTCAGGATGGGTCTAATTACGTCAGCTACCGCCTCCGAGCCCACTGATTTAGGCATATCTCGCCGTTTGGTAGGTGGGTCGAATTATGAGCTATTTAAGCTTCTAGTATTCTGATGGGATATTCCGTAGATTCCGGTGTGAGACAAAAAAGGGCGGCTCAGTTGAACCGCCCTTTGTAGGTGTGTGATACTCAAGAACCTATGAAATTGTTACGACTATCCGGTCTTTGAGATAAGTCGCTAACCCCTTCTACTCGTCTATTTTCGGTAGGTCCACTGGATGCTTAGGCAGTGTCTTGTGGCCAGAGAACATAGCGGAGACCAAACCGCTGCGTTCGCGGATCTCGGCAACCACGACCCCAACCACATGCAGCACTACCGCAACCAGTAAGGTGTAGAACACCCACACATGCGTAATGATGAAGGGTTTGCGCATGGCGCGCATCTCGTCCCAAGCGGTTGTATCAACCATCGACTTATCGCCAGGCAACAGACTTGCCGGGTCGACGCCCGCGGGGGCGACCCATTCGGCGATCCAGCCGCCCAGTGGAGGGTAGTAGAGATCGGTGCCAGCAAGCAGCAACCCGGTGGCGGCCTGGGTGATTAAAAGCAGGAACAGCAATATCACCATTAGTTTACCGAGGGGATTATGGCCAAGGTAATGGCGGGGCTCGCCACTACGCAGGCTGACCAGGTAGGTACGTAACTCGTTCAGAAAACCGTTGCCAAATGGCAGGAGGGTACGCCAACGGGCAAAGTGACTGCCGCGAAATCCCTGCACGATACGCCAGGCGAGGTTGGTTGCGAAAAGGTAGCCGGCCCAGACATGCATTTCCTTCATTATGATTTTAGCTTCACCGGCTAGGCCGAGTGTCTTGCCGTTGAAGATAACCAGCCCGGTACCGAGTAGCGCCAGTACCGACAGAACATTGATCCAGTGGAACCAGCGCACACTGCGATCCCACACCCGATAACTACTTAACTCGACATGTTGCATAACACACTCCTGTACAAGTGATTGGGAAGATACGTCGAGATGCTTAACGCATTTCGAACGCTTCCTGGTGAAAATGAAGCTTGCCCGGCCACGCTTGGTGCAGCCCTTCGCGCAGTGCCTCGGCAAACCCTCGGGGGCCGCAGAACCAGACCTCCGCCCGTTTTGTCTCGTTCAGTTCTGATGCCAGTGTCTTGGCGCTCAACGGGCCGTTGCGCTGGTCGTGCACATGCAGGTGTACCTCGGGTAGTGTCTCGCACAACGCTTGAAGACGATCGATGAATGGGTCAGCCTCACGATCGCGCACGCTGTAATGCAAATCGGCGGCGATCCCGATGGCGCGCTCGTCCTGTATGGATTCCAGCCAGGCAAGGAACGGTGTGATGCCAATGCCACCGGCAATCCAGATCTGCCGGGCGCGCTTGCTGGCGCGATTGAGCTGGAAGCGTCCGTAGGGCCCTTCAACCTTTACTGGCGTGCCTGCAACCAGGTGGCGCGAGAGCTTGCGCGTATAGTCGCCAAGCGCCTTGATGGCGAAGGTGACGGTGCGATCACCACGGTCGGCACTGGCGATAGTGAAGGGGTGAGCGCCCTCGACAGCGTCGAAGGTGACAAAGGCGAACTGGCCAGGATGGTGGCCGTGCCACGTCTCATCCAGGAGGCAATTCACCTCGATGATATCGGGTGTTGTCTTCTCTACAGAGACTACGCTGCCGCTTGCCTTGCGTCTGCGGCCTATACGTCCGCTGAGCGACATGATGCTGGCGATGCTGCCGGTGGTGAACAGCACTGTGAGTAGCAGCCCAATGGGTTGATTCCAGTAACCGGCCGGGGCGAGCACCACAGAATGGAAAACCAGTAGCAGATAGAGCACAGGCATCGCCCTATGCAACGGTCGCCACAGGCGGTAGGATAACTGTTTCCACAAGGTCAGTGCGAGCAGTGCCAGTAGCACATAGAAGGCCCATTCTCCCAGCGCTTCGCCCATGTCACGCAGCGGTTCGGCAAAAGCTGAAAGCTCATCCTCCTTGATGCGGCCACCGTGGCGGGCCAGCGCTTTGAATACGTCGTCAGACATCTCCAGTAGCCAGTGCAGTACGGCAAAGGTGACGGCTAAGATTCCACTCCATTTGTGCAAACGATAGATGCGGTCCATGCCGCCGAGCGGTATTTCCAGCCAGGCAGGTCGGGTGGAGAGCACCATCGCCAGCGACATCAGGGCGATGGAAAACAGGCCGGTCAGAAAGAGACTCTCAAGGTAGATGGCCCACGGTAGGGAGCCTGCCGCCGTGTGATCGGGTGAGATCATCTCCCCGCCCCAAGCAAGGGTAACGATGGCAACAAAACCGGCAAGGATAATCTTCATGATGGGCCTCTTTGCATGGATAATGGCAACTCCGCGCGGGGGACTTGCCCCGTCCCTCACGTTATGAGACGGGGCAACTTCTCATTATTTATTGCTTGGCGTCGATAAAGCGCTCGTTGTTGCGATCACGCTTGTCCGAAGAGCGCTCATCGCGATACTTGTCGGCCTTGACCTTCTTTGCTTTAACATCGAGTACTTCGCCGCTAACAGGATCGACGAAGAGCTTGACCATATCACCGTTGCTGTCATGAGCTTTTATCTCGTAGCCGTTTCTCTCGCGCTCGATCTCGTTAATGTTGCTGTAACCCGCGGCGGTCACCTTCTCGTAAATGGCGGGAATAGCCAGCCAGTCGGCCTTGGTGGCTCCCTTGTCAGGAGTAACCTGTGCGGCAAAAGTGGTTCCGCCGAGGGTGGCAGCGGTCAGTGTGATGGCGAAAATGGCGTGTGAAGTTTTCATGTTCGTATCTCCAGTTGGTTGTTAGGGGTGGCCAAGCTGACCACCGTGGACACAGTGTGCAACAAGCGGGCTGAACCAACCGTGAAGCCGCTGTTAATCTCCCGTTCAGAAAAAGGGGGGGTATAATGAGGTATGTATACAGTGGGAGACGAGATCCATGACGCTACGCCTTCGACCCATCACACTGCTGTTTCTGCTGCTGGGTTCGCTCGCTATAACGCCTGCGCTGCAGGCGAAAGAGCTGGACCATGATCGCGCGCGCGAGGCGCTAGAAGCCGGCGAGATCCTGCCGCTGCGCACCATCATCGAAAAACTGGAACGGGATTACCCGGGACAGATCCTCGAAGTGGAGCTGGATCGCGAACACGGGAAGTGGATCTACGAGATCAAATTGCTGCGCGAGAAAGGTGCCCTGATTAAACTCAAACTTGATGCCGGTGATGGCACGCTGCTTGGGATCAAGGGGCGTGACATCGCCCCCGGGGCATCGCAGGAGGCTAAGCCCTGATGCGCATCCTGCTGGTCGAAGACGATCCCCTCCTCAGCGCCCAGTTGACAGAGGAGTTCACGCTTGCCGGTTATGTGGTCGAGTCGGCGGACAATGGCATCGATGCCTATCACCTCGGTGATGTCGAACCCTTTGATGCGGTGGTGCTGGACCTCGGCCTGCCGCAGATGGACGGTCTTACCGTGCTGAAGAAGTGGCGCGCTGCCGGGCGCAGCATGCCGGTTCTGATCCTCACCGCCCGCGACGCCTGGCATGAGAAGGTCGACGGTATCGATGCCGGTGCTGACGACTATCTGGTCAAACCGTTTCACATGGAGGAGTTGCTGGCGCGGGTACGCGGGCTGATCCGTCGCGCCTCGGGGCACGCCAGTGCCGAGATCAGCTGTGGCCCGGTCGTACTCGACACGCGCAGTGGCAAGGTCAGCGTTGCCGGTCGCACATTGACGCTAACCAGCCACGAATTCCGTGTACTTGCCTATCTGATGCATCACCAGGGCGAAGTGGTTTCCCGTACCGCGCTCACCGAACACATCTACACTCAGGAGTTCGACCGCGACTCGAACACCATCGAGGTTTTCATTGCCCGGTTGCGCAAGAAATTGCCGGATGGGCTCATAAAGACAGTTCGCGGTCTCGGCTACCGCCTGGTGTGTCCGGAATGACGCTGTTTAGCGTACCGGGCCGTTCGCTGCGCTTGCGCCTGCTGGTCGGTACGCTGGTGTGGATCATTGCGACCATCGCCATCGCGGGCTGGAGTCTGTCTGGCCTGTTTCGTCAGCATGTGGCCGCGCAGTTTCACGACGGACTGACCATCCATCTGGAACAGCTCACCGCTAATCTGGTGCTTGCCCCAGACGGCACCCCGGGCCTGAGCATGCCCTTGAGCGATCCACGACTCAGCCGCCCCTATTCGGGGCTCTACTGGCAGGTTGATCGGCTCGACAACACCCAGCACACCCAGGTGCGTGGCATCCTCCGCTCGCGCTCCTTGTGGGACAGCGTGCTCGAGGTACCGGGCGACGCGCCCGCCGATGGTGAGATGCATCAACATCGGGTTAGCGGACCGGATGGGGCGCCACTAGGAATGATTGAACGGCTGATCTATCCGGCGGAACAACCGGAGCAGGCGTTTCGTCTCATCGTGGCGGCCGATGAGCGGCTCATTAGTGAGCCGGTCGAGCGCTTTAACGGACTGCTTGGCTGGACGCTAGGGGGACTGGGTCTGGGCCTCATCGTGGCGGCGATCGTACAGGTGCTGATCGGTCTGCGACCGCTCGGCCACCTGCGCCGGGCCCTCACCGCAGTGAGGGAGGGGGAGGCGCAACACATCGAGGGCAGTTTCCCGCGGGAAGTTCAGCCCCTGGTTGACGACTTCAACGAGGTGTTGGCGCACAATGCCCGCATCGTCAGTCATGCCCGCACCCAGGCGGGAAATCTGGCACACGCAGTAAAAACGCCGTTGACGATCCTGACCAACGCCGCGGCGCGTCCCGATCCCGGCCTGCCACAACTGGTTAGTGAGCAGGTGGTGATCGCGCGGCGTCAGGTCGACTACCACCTGGCACGCGCGCGCGCCGCTGCCGCGGCAACCGTACCCGGTGTGCGCAGTGAGGTCCGCCCACTGGTCGACTCGCTGGTGCGTGTGATGGAGCGTCTATACCAGGAGAGAAATATCGCTGTCACCATCGCCGACAGCGATATCGCGCCGGTGTTTCGCGGCGAGCAGCAGGACCTGCAGGAGATGCTCGGCAATGTGCTGGACAATGCCTGGAAGTGGGCGGCAAGCCGTGTCGAAATCTCCTTCCTTATCGAGGGTGAGCGACTTGTCATACAGGTCGATGACGATGGACAGGGGCTGGCCACGGAACAACGCCAAGCGGTACTGGCCCGCGGTGTACGGGCTGATGAGAGAGTGCCCGGTAGCGGACTGGGGCTAGCCATAGTTGAGGACCTTGCCCAGCTTTATGATGGCTCGATCGAACTGGACGATTCGCCGCTGGGCGGTTTACGGGTGCGATTAATCCTGCCTGCCACCACCTGAACTAGTGCAACATTCTGGCAGCACATCTACATCAAATTTATAGATTGAATGTCAGCTCATTGCTTAACAGCTGAAATTTTCACACCACGGCCCGCGAGTCTACTATGGCGCACAAAGGATATGCAGAGGTTTTACCTGTAAACCTGCACACCTCCGTAGCCCGCGCCAGGCAAGGACTCCGAGTTTCGCTTGGTAGATAAACTACCGCTCATGGTAGGACGGGTGAGGAATCCGTCAGTGGCATCCTCAGGTGGGATGGAGGGGGGAGCCCCCTCCGTACTTCAAGCCAGGATTATGACATGGCGTACTCAGTACGATACCTTGTCAGGTCCTCTTCGGAGATCTCCTTTTCCTGGCGCATTGCACAAAGAATGTGTTCAGGAAGGGGGTATTCTGACTCCTCGAAGCACAACTTTGCTTCGCGCAAGATGGCCTCTTTAATATCGCCAAGTACAATGGCATGGCCTACAGCCCCCCTTTTTGTCTCATCGACGAGTTCTTCCAGAGAAACCCCTTCTCGCCAGACCTCCTCGATACCTAGGCATGAGAAGAGATACTCTTCGGCCGTGCTGACTTCCTGGGAAGGCTCAGTATAACGACATATCTCAATGATAGTTTCATCGGCCTCTTTAGCTTCATCCGATAAAACACCATGATGGTTGCGGCCATCCCACTCAATACTGTGCCCATCATGCACTATTTCTAATAGGGGCCTGATTTTGTCAATGAGGGCGTTTATTTCCTTCCCGGATAGACATGGATCTATCTCCCAACACAGCGTCCTTCCGTATACCTGATAAGGAGCATGCTGCGGGCCGTAGTCAATATACACACCACCGCTCTCGCTCATTGAGATATATGCTTGATGAGGGCCTTGCCAGCCATTGGGGTGATAGGCCGGTGCTGAGTTATCAGCAAATCTTTTGATGTCTAGCGCGGATGACTCGGTTATAGCGATACTGTTTGTCTCTTCCATCTTACTGCACCTCGATTAACGCAATTGCATAAACCACAGCTCTGCTGTGGGCCATTGTTGACGGGTGGTGGAGTAAGAGACTACTTCA
>JBFEWO010000064.1:0-14073 GCA_041546305.1 Thiohalomonadaceae bacterium
AAGATGGAGTTTGATGGTTGGCATTCGTTTGCCTAGCTTGCTTGTTTAATCCATTCGAAAAAAATGTGACAAAGGTCACAAAACGGTTTGTATTATATTCAATTTTTCAACGCAGTCCAGCCTCTAAAATCACTTTTACGCGAATCCTCGTAACAGAAATTTCCGTGCTCACGCAGTTATTTCGAGTGAGCCAAACAATATGCTCATGAGTAGAGGGTTATACATTTTTTAAGTTACTGAAAAATATAGATAATGGCGGCGTGGGTGGTGGTGTATTAGTTATCTTTTCATACTTCTTCGGTCGGGTGTTGTGCTGAATCCCTACCATTCACATAGGTCATTGTCGATAAGCGCACGATGGCTATCGAGCTGGCGTGGAGCCAAGAATTCCATGTATGTCCGAGATGTTGTTGCGGATGGATGGTGTGGTTTGACCGCTAGGCCTGACGATCCCCATAAAAAAGGCATAACCGGGGTTTGGGGGGTGTTTTCCTTCTCAAGTTATTAATCAGGGGACGTGCGTTTCCCGCTGTTTCGTCCCCTGGCTGCTAGTGTGATTATTGTATTTCTGGTATTGAGAACGGATCAGGTAATTACACTAGGTTTGCTTCTTCCGGTGCGCCCCCCCAGCTCGGCGAGCTCTGCGGCCAGATCGATGAGCGGCAATAACGCCTGTTGGGTGTCCAGTTCCTGCCTGGAGGAATCAGCTTCATACTTTTCGATATAAATCCGCAGGGTGGCACCTACGGTGCCGGTGCCGGAAAGGCGGTAAATGATGCGCGAGCCGTCTTCGAAGCCGATGCGCAGGCCCTGGTTGCTACTGATGCTGTTATCTACCGGATCGGTGTAGCTGAAGTTATCGGCATAAATGACCTTGCCGCCGGCAAGTTGCTTGCCGATGAGGTCTGAGAGTTGTGACTCCACATGGGCCATCACGCCATTGGCCGCCTCCAGATCGATACCTTCATAATCGTGGCGGGTGTAGTAGTTGCGACCGTACTCTTTCCAGTGCCCTTTGACGATATCGGCGACGGATTCGTTGCGTGCGGCGAGGATGTTGAGCCAGAACAGCACCGCCCAAAGACCGTCCTTTTCGCGCACATGGTCCGAACCGGTGCCGAAGCTCTCCTCGCCGCAGAGCACTATGCGTCCGGCATCGAGCAGGTTGCCGAAGAATTTCCAGCCGGTGGGGGTCTCGAAGCATTCGATGCCGAGTCTCTCGGCGACCTTGTCTGCAGCGCCGCTGGTGGGCATAGAGCGGGCCACACCGCAGAGGCGCCCATTATAGCCGGGGACAAGCTCGGCATTGGCGGAAATCAAGGCCAGCGAATCGGAGGGGGTGACGAAGAAGTTGCGCCCCAGGATCATATTGCGGTCGCCGTCGCCGTCGGAAGCGGCGCCGAAGTCGGGGGCGTTGTCGCCGAACAGTTCATCCACCAGGACTTTGGCATAGGTGAGGTTCGGGTCCGGATGGCCGCCGCCGAAATCGGGCAGGGGCTTGCCGTTGATCACCGTGCCGGCGGGGGCGCCGAGGCGACGTTCCAGGATCTCGACCGCGTAAGGGCCGGTGATCGCGCTCATGGCATCGAAGCGCATGCGAAAACCACCGCTGAACAGGGCCCGAATGGCATCGAAGTCGAACAGCTGCTCCATGAGATCGGCGTAGTCGGCGATGGGGTCGATGACGACAATCTCGGTGTCGCCGAGGGCGAACTCGCCTTGCTCGCCGAGTGGGATGTCGGCGCTTTCGATGGTGCGGTATTCGTTCAGCGCTTTGGTGCGGGCATAGATTGCCTCGGTCAGCTGCTCGGGAGCGGGGCCGCCGTTGGCCGCGTTGAACTTGATGCCGAAATCGCCGTCGGGGCCGCCCGGGTTGTGGCTGGCCGAGAGGATAATGCCGCCCTGGGTTTGGTATTTGCGGATCACTGCCGAGGCGGCTGGGGTGGAGAGCAGGCCATTACGACCGACCAGCACGCGGCTGACGCCATGGGCCGCTGCCATGCGCAGGATGGTCTGGATCGCCTCGCGGTTGTAATAGCGCCCATCGCCGCCAACGACCAGGGTGTCCCCTTTGAGTTCGGGGACCACATCGAAAATGGCCTGGACGAAGTTTTCCAGGTAGTGGGGGGTCTTGAACTGGGTGACGGTTTTGCGCAGCCCCGAGGTGCCGGGACGTTGGTCATCGAAAGGGGTGGTCTGAACAGTAATGATATCCATGGTTTCCCTGGTTATTGTTGAATTTGCATTCCTGACATTCAAGCACAGAGCCCGCCCTGCGGCCAGCACCCGACTTGAATAAGGGGTAGAATAGCCCTATTTTTTCGCCTGATTATTAAACCATTGTTAACTGGAGGACTCAGTTAAGCCATGACTGTTGAAGCGCAAAAAGAGACATTGGGATTCGAGACCGAGGTAAAGCAGCTGCTGCACCTCATGATTCACTCCCTTTATTCCAATAAGGAGATCTTCCTGCGTGAACTGATCTCCAACGCCTCCGATGCCTGCGACAAGCTACGCTTCGAGGCGCTTTCGGACGATGCCCTCTACGAAGGCGAGCAGGAGCTGAAGATCCACGTGGCCTTCGACAAGGAGGCCCGTACCGTCACTATCACCGACAACGGTATCGGAATGAACCGTCAGGAGGTGATTGAGAATCTGGGCACCATCGCCAAGTCCGGCACCCGTGCCTTCCTTGAACAGCTGACCGGCGACCAGAAGAAGGATGCCAACCTTATCGGCCAGTTCGGGGTAGGTTTCTACTCCTCCTTTATTGTCGCCGACAAGGTGACCGTCACCACCCGCCGCGCAGGACTTACCCCCGAGCACGGGGTGCGCTGGGAGTCGAGCGGGGAGGGGGATTACACCCTGGAGAATGTGGACAAGGCGGGCCGCGGTACCGAGATCGTGCTGCATCTAAGGGAAGGAGAAGAGGAGTTCGCCGACGGCTGGCGCCTGCGCTCGATCATCCGCAAATACTCCGACCATATCACCTTGCCGATCCTGATGGCCAAGGAGGAGTTGCCGGGGACCGAGGAGGAGAATAAGGATGAGACCGTGATTCCTGAGGAGGAGACGGTCAACAAGGCCTCTGCCCTGTGGGTGCGGCCGAAGAACGATATCTCCGACGAGGAGTACACCGAGTTCTACAAGCACGTCTCCCACGACTGGGAAGAGCCGCTGGCCTGGAGCCACAACAGGGTCGAGGGCAAGCTTGAGTACACCTCTCTGCTCTATGTGCCGAAGAAGGCACCGTTTGACCTGTGGGACCGGGAGCGCCGCAACGGCATCAAGCTCTATGTACGCCGCGTCTTCATCATGGACGATGCCGAGCACCTGATGCCCAACTACCTGCGCTTCGTGCGCGGGGTGATCGACTCCAACGACCTGCCGCTCAACGTCTCGCGCGAGATCCTGCAGCACAACAAGATCACCGATACCATGCGCGGTGCCTCGGTGAAGAAGGTGCTGGGGCTGCTCGAGGGCATCGCCAAGAACGAGCCGGAGAAATACTCCGAGTTCTGGCAGCAGTTCGGCAAGGTGATGAAGGAGGGGCCGGGGGAGGACTTCGCCAACCGCGAGCAGATCGCTGGGTTGTTGCGTTTTGCCTCGACTCACAATGATACCGACGAGCAGAATGTCTCCCTGGCCGACTATATCGGCCGCATGAAGGAGGGCCAGGAGGCGATCTACTACATCACCGCGGATTCGTTCCCGGCGGCGAAGAACAGCCCGCACCTGGAGATCTTCCGCAAGAAGGGCATCGAGGTGATCCTGATGTATGACCGGGTCGACGAGTGGCTGGCCTCCTCGCTGATGGAGTTCGACGGCAAACCGATGAAGTCGGTGACCAAGGGCGAACTCGACCTCGGCACCCTGGAAGACGAAGAGGAGAAAAAGCAGCAGGAAGAGACCGCCAAGAACTTCGAGGACCTGGTGAAGAAGGTGCAGGAGACCCTCGGCGACAAGGTCAAGGAGGTGCGTATCACCCACCGCCTGACCAACTCCCCGGCCTGCCTGGTCACCGGCGAGCACGAGATGAGCGCCAACCTCGAGCGTATCCTCAAGTCCGTCGGCCAGGACGCGCCGAGCATCAAGCCGATCATGGAGCTCAATCCCGAGCATCCGCTGGTGGGCAAGCTCAAGGGTGAGGAGGGCGAGCGCTTCGAGGACCTGACCTCTATCCTGTTCGACCAGGCGCTGCTCGCCGAGGGTGGTACTCTCGATGACCCGGCCAGCTTTGTCTCCAAGCTCAATAAAATGTTATTGGAGATGAGTGTCTGAGGGGCATAACTGATCGACAAAGAAGCGGCCTGCGGGCCGCTTTTTTATTGGTTGAGGGTTTATCCTCACTCTGTGGGAGCGACTGTCCCGGTTGCGATAAGCACTTGGGGTGAAACCGAATCACCTTAGTGGTGTTTCTGGTACGTCCCCACCAGTTCTGCCTTTTCCAAAACATGTCCATCCATCGCCTTGAGCAGATCATCCTTGGTTGGACTGTCGAGGTCGCTCAGTTCCGTATCGAGTGCATAGAGTTTGAAGATATACCGGTGACGACCAATGGGAGGGCAGGGGCTGCCATAACCGGCTCGATGGGAATCATTCATTCCCTGGCGGGTGCCGTCGGGCAAATGGGAGGGCTGGACACCTTGTGGCAGACCGGAGCTGGCCACCGGAATATTGTAGAGTACCCAATGCACCCAGGTACGTTTAGGTGCCTTGGGATCCGGGGCATCTGGATCATCAACGATGAGTGCCAGCGAACGGGTTCCTTCCGGCAGCCCGGACCACTGCAGTGGCGGTGAGATGTTTTTTCCATCGCAGGTAAAATCTGGAGGGATTTCCTTATGGTTGCCGAACTCGGGTGAGCTAATGGATAAGGTCATCAGAGTCCTCCTCGAGGGATGAGACAGTTATGTGGAGAGAAGTGTAGACGCCGCTGACAATTCCACGATCAGTAATTGTGGCGTTCTGGTTACCAGCGATAGCCGAATCGAACCATGGAAAAATTAATACCGGGATTGGGTTCACGCAGCCCGGCATTGGAAATGTGTTCGATGCGCCAGGCCAAGTCGTATTGCTCTGTACTGCCGAAGCGGATACCCAGCCCCCCATGGGTGCCGAACTGGAAATAACTTCCCAGGTCGCGGTTGCTGATATACCGCTCTGACAGGAAATGGACACCCAGTCCCATCTCCAGGTAAGGGCGTGCCCAGCCCCATTTATGTTCCCGTGCCAGGCGGAAGTTCGGAGTGATGCCTGCTTCCACTAGTCTGTCCTCCCCCCTTTTTTGTTTGTACAGATACCAGTAGCTGATGTTGCCTTCCCAGTTGAGGCTCCAGTACCAGCCGTTATTGGTGGGGTAGCGTGTTCCATCTCCAACGGACAGGTTGAGCCTGAGCAGCCTCGTATCCTCCATGCCGTAGCCGCTGTCGACGGTGAAGGCGTAGTACGCGCAGGCCTGACTCATGGGCATTACTGTTATAATGAGCGTGCCTACGATTATCAGGATGTGGCAGGAGCCCCTTTCGGAGTCGCTGCTGAGCCTGGACACGGTTTTCCTCCTTCATCGAGGGAGATTCAGATACAGTTTTAGTCTCTTTTTTGAAAGTTGCCCGCATGAGGGGGGCTGTGGCAGAACTTTCAGACATTCTCGTCTTTCGGTCCGACCCAGAAGAAGGGATTATGGGCTATCTCCCAAAGATGGCCATCCGGATCCATGAAATAGCCCGAGTAGCCCCCCCAGAAGACCTTCTGGCCCGGTTTGACGAGTGTCGCCCCCGCTGCTATGGCCTCTTTGAGTAGCCGATCCACCTCAGGCTCCGAATGCACATTATGAGAAAGGGTAAACCCGGCAAAGCCGCTACCCTCGGCGGAAACGGTCGCATCCTCGGCGAGTGCCTCTCGGGAATAAAGCCCCAGCCAGGTGCCGTTGAGGGTGAAAAAAGCCACCGAGGGAGGCGACTCCATCCTTGGCATACCAAGGCCTTGTTCGTAAAACTGGATGGAACGTGCCAAATCTCGGACACCAAGGGTAATCATGCTGATTCTCGGTTTCATGAAGCCTCCATCGGGGGCTATTGGTGGGTTCCGACACAGGATAGTCTAATCTTTTGTTTGTGTTGTAACTTGCTGATAACCTGAGAAAAAATATTCCATTGACGGTTTTCTGGTTTACAGATAAATTCTTGGCGCCCTAATCCGGGGTTTTTTTACGTGTTGCGTGCATGCGGCTCGTTACCTTTAATGCCCTTCGTTGCCTCGATATCCCGAGTACCCATTATCTAAAACCCGAACACTATTTTCGCGAAATCGAGACAGTGCGTGGGGCCGAATGGGTGCTTTACCCTGAGTTCTGGCAGATTAACAGCCTTGTTTATGGACTGGGAAAACGCATTTTTCCCAGTATTGCCACCTACCATCTTGGCCATAACAAGATCGAGCAGACGCGTGCCTTTATGGCGGTGGCCCCCGCTCATGTCCCGTGGACCGAGATCCTCCCCTCAACCCACTCCTCCATCGAACAGGTCCTGGAGTGGTTCGATTTTCCTTTCGTTGCCAAGGTGGCTCGCAGCTCCATGGGCAGCGGGGTCTATCTCATTCAGTCGCGTGCCGAGTTTCTGGAGTATGCCGCACAGAACGAAATCCTTTATGTCCAGGAGTACCTACCCATTCAGCGTGACCTGCGTGTGGTGTGGGTCGGCAACCAGGTAGTCACCGCCTACTGGCGCGAGCAGGGCGATGGTTTTCACTTCAATGTGGCCAAAGGCGGTGTGATGAATCTTGAACGGGTGCCCCCCGCGGCGCTGGAACTGGTGACCGAGGTGGCGACGGCACTCGGGATTGATCACGCCGGGTTTGACGTGGCGGTAGTGGCGGGACACTGTTATCTGCTGGAGTTCAATGTGCTGTTTGGACTGGATGGTCTCAACCGCCAGGGCATTCGGCTTGGAGAGCATGTGACACGTTATCTGAATGTGGATGATGACCACCCGACCAACCCCCTTCGACCGCGGCCGATAGCGGCCTGACGAAACCGGACGCTTTGAGGCCGGACTCAGCGGTGCCGTTACCCTAAGGTCATAACTGGCACCTTATGACTATCTGGGGGGCGTTGTTATCTTCATTTCCCTTCATGACTACGCCATGCGTTTGCTGTTATGTGATGGTGGCATTTGGCAGAAGGACTCGTTTGCGGCAAGCTATTGGCAAGTAGCTATGGTTTGAGTGATGAGAAGATGAAGTTTAAGGCTTGGGGACACTGTTTTGACTGTCACTTCGAGGGCATGATCGAATATAGCCATATCGAAGGTGAGGATTACGGCGATGTCGAAGCGGTCGGTGTCATGCTGGTTCAGCACTGTCCCTCCTGCGATACCACAGAGCACGCACTGATACCTATCGACTACTATCAGGAGATGATGGAGGACC
Source organism: Thiohalomonadaceae bacterium (assembly GCA_041546305.1). Classification (GTDB taxonomy): domain Bacteria; phylum Pseudomonadota; class Gammaproteobacteria; order Thiohalomonadales; family Thiohalomonadaceae; genus JBFEYJ01. The sequence goes on from JBFEWO010000064.1 coordinate 7,429, forward strand.
TGCAGGCTCGGCTGGCGGAAGGAGCACAGGAGTAGTGATGAAACCTGCTAATGAGCCGGACAAGGTCAGACTCGACAAGTGGCTGTGGGCCGCTCGTTTTTTCAAAACCCGGGCCCTGGCCACCGAGGCGATCAACGGCGGGCATGTGCACCTCAACGGCCATCGTCCCAAACCCTCGCGGACCCTGTTGGCTGGTGATGAATTGATCATTCGCCGGGGGCAGGACGAATACCGGATCACGGTGTGTGCACTCTCCGACAGGCGCGGTCCGGCCAGTGTAGCGCAACAGCTTTATGAGGAGAGCGAGGATAGTCGCACCGCACGGGAGCGTCTGGCAGAACAGCGTCGGCTGCAGGTGGCCGCCGAACCCAGGCCGGCAAAACGCCCGGACAAGAAGGGACGGCGGCAGATTATCCGATTTACCAATCGGGGTGGTTGAATCCAGGTAATTCCCCCCCTATTTGTGTATTATGGAATGCTAATGCAGGCCACGGCCTAGTGCTGACAGGCAGGATCCTAGTCCTGACCGTATCCGGCATGAGATACCGGCCTGCTTTATTTTTGCCGCCACGGCCAGGCCTGGTGGACTGTGACTTATTTCAGGAGAGTAGTGATGGCAACGGTTGAATTAACCAAAGACAATTTCGATGAAGTGGCCGGTGGCAACGATTTTGTGATCGTGGATTTCTGGGCGCCCTGGTGCGGTCCTTGCCAGTCTTTCGGTCCCGTCTATGAGGAGGTCTCCGGCAAATACCCCGAGATCGTCTTTGCCAAGGTCAATACTGAAGAGGAGCAGGAGCTGGCTGCTCACTTTCAGATCCGCTCCATTCCTACCCTGATGATTATGCGTGATCAGATCGTCATCTACGCCCAGCCCGGCGCCCTGATGGGCGGCCAGTTCGAGCAGCTGATCGAGAAGGCCAGGGAACTGGATATGGATGAGGTACGCAAGCAGGTGGCCGAGCAGCAGGCTGGAACCCAGGAAGGCTAAGGCATCTGCCGATGTCCAGGCCTGATACCCCGTTACTGGCGGTCGATATTATTATCGAGCCGGTAACGGCACCGGGCAGCATCCTCCTTATCGAACGACTCAACCCGCCCCATGGTTTTGCCCTGCCGGGCGGGTTTGTCGATATCGGTGAGACCCTGGAGCAGGCAGCGGTGCGTGAAGCGCTGGAGGAGACCTCGATGCGGGTAACCCTCAAGACACTGCTTGGTTGCTACTCCAATCCCCAGCGTGATGCCCGTGGCCACACGGTCAGCGTTGTCTATATCGCCTCCGGCGAGGGCGAGCCCCAGGCCCGTGACGATGCCAGGGCACTGCAACTCATTGACCCAAAATCTCCACCCGAACCGCTCGCGTTCGACCATAGTCTCATCCTGCAGGACTACCTCCGCTATTTGGAAACCGGGCAATTGACCCCACTTCGATAGAGAGTCCGAAGCCTCTGTTCCAAGGGGCCAAAGTTTTGTCTTATTCCTGACAAGGATGGTAGACTATTGGGCTTGTTTGAATTCAACCGCTTCAGTCATTGATATAGGGAGCCGGCATGCGTCCTGCGCAGATTGCAAATGTCCTCGAACGTGAGTTTCTCAGTACCCGCGAGGGTCATCACACCCCAGTCATGTTATGGGGGCCGCCCGGTGTGGGTAAGTCGATGATGGTGCAGCAGGTGGGGCAGCGCCACGGCGTTCCTGTGATCGACATTCGCCTGTCCCAGATGGAGCCCTCGGATCTCCGCGGTATTCCGTTTCGCAGTGGCGAGCATGTGGAGTGGGCGGTACCGGCGATGCTGCCCGATGCTGAGCGCCATGGTACTGAGGGGATCCTGTTCCTCGATGAGGTGACCTCGGCACCGCCGAGCGTATCCGCCGCCGCCTATCAGTTGATCCTCGATCGCCGTCTGGGGGAGTACAAGGTACCGGATGGCTGGGCGATCTTTGCCGCCGGCAATCGCCAGGGTGACCGTGGCGTCACCTATACCATGCCGGCGCCGCTAGCCAACCGTTTTGCCCACTTCGAGGTCGAGACCCACCTGGACGACTGGGTGACCTGGGCCTACGCCAACGGTATCGACGAGCGGGTGATCGCTTTCCTGCGCTTCCGCCCTGAGCTGCTGTTCGATTTCGACCCGGCGCACAACCCGGTGGCCTTCCCCTCGCCGCGTTCCTGGGAGTTTGCCCACCGAGCGCTGCAGAAATTCGCCAACAGCGGCAGTCTGCTGGTCAATACACTGCAGGCCTGCGTCGGTCCCGCCGCAGGTATCGAACTGGGTGCCTTCGTCGATAACCTGGATAATCTGCCCGATCTGGACGCCATCATCCGCCGCGAGCAGGTGCCGCTGCCCAAGGAGATCGACCTGCAGTATGCGGTCGCTTCGGCATTGGTTGGCCGCGCCCTGCGTGCCAAAAGCGAGACCCCAGCCGAGGCCAAGGAGGTCTACGGGGCCATCCTCGAATTCGCCGGCCGCTTTCGCGAGCGCGAGATGGGCGTCATGCTGGTCTCCGACCTGCACCGCGCCATCGGCCAGGAGATTTTCTCTGTGCCCGAATTTTCTCCCTGGGCGCAGGCCGTCGCCGAGGTCATGCTGTACTGATTTGTTGAGCTGATTTTGCTATGTCGAAAGATTGCGAAACAAAGCTCAGTGCTGCGCGCACCAAGCTGATTCTGGACAAGCCGTTCCTGGGGGCGCTGGTGCTGCGCCTGCCGATGATCGAGGCGGATTCGGAGTGGTGCAAGACGGTGGCCACCGATGCCCGTGCCTTTTACTACAACGTCGACTATATCGATGGTCTGTCCGTCGATCAGGCGCAGTTCGTCCTTGCCCATGAGGCACTGCACTGTGCGCTGTCACACTTCGCCCGTCGCCAGCACCGGGAGAAGCACCGCTGGGATTTGGCGTGCGATCTCGCCATCAATCCCTTGCTAATCGCCGATGGCCTGACCCCCTGCCCCGATGCCATCTACCTCAAGGAGTACGAGGAGATGACCGCCGAGGAGATCTACCCCTGCCTCGACGAGCACGAAAACCTCACCCCGCATGATGATCACGTCTACGACAAGGACAACCAAAGCGGTGGTGGTCGACAGGGTGCCGGGGGACAGCACGATACCAAGGACAAGGGCTCCGAGGGCGGAGACCAGCAGCAGAAGCAGAGCCCGGACAACAAGGGCGGCCGTGGCGATGCCGAGAAGCAGGAGCAGACCCGCCAGGAGCCGGGCGAGGGCCAGCAACAACAGGAGCAGCCACAGGACGGTGATGGCAGCGGGCAGGGAGCCAAGCAGCCGCCACCGCTGTCCAAGGAGGAGATGGACAACCTTTCGGTGCAGTGGCAACAGCGTATGGCCGGGGCCGCTCAGCAGGCAATGCAGGCAGGCAAGTTGAGCGGTCCGCTGCGTCGCATAATCGATCACCTGCTGCAGCCGCAACTGCCCTGGCGCATGCTGCTGGCACGCTACCTCAATGCCACGGCGCGTGACGACTACAACTACTCACGGCCGTCACGTCGTGAGGGGGATTACATCATGCCAAGCCTGAAGAGCCATGAGCTCGATGTGGTGGTGGCACTCGATACCAGTGGCTCCGTGAGCGACAAGGAGATGACCGAGTTTGTCTCCGAGGTGAACGCATTGAAAGGGCAGATCCGCGCCCGTGTCACCCTGATGGCCTGCGATTCGGATCTGGTCGGTGATGGCCCCTGGACCTATGAACCGTGGGAGGAGTTCGATCTGCCTCAGGAGTTCAAGGGTGGCGGCAGTACCGACTTCCGCCCAGTGTTCAATTGGACCGAACGCGAGAACCGACGCCCCGATGTGCTGGTCTATTTCACTGATGCGATGGGGCATTTCCCCGAGCGTGAACCGCCTTTCCCGACGGTCTGGCTGATCAAGGGCAAGGCTCAGGTACCGTGGGGCCAACGGATCCAGTTGAACTGATTTTTTTCAAAGGTAATTTTTGTGGAACTGAGTAGTGAAGATGCGCTGCGGCTGAATGTGTTGATCGCCAATGCCGAGGCGGTGCGCATCGATGAGAACAGCATGACGGTCTACGGCCTGAACGGGGAGCAGGAGATGAAGTTTCCGCTCAACCCGACCGGTCGCAGTGACCAGTATCTGCAGGCGGTGCGCTCGATGCTTTCCAGTGCGGTGCTCGACTCACCCGGCGGCTACCCGGTGTTCCTGCGCCGCTGGACACGCATGGGGCAAATCGATAATGACCAGCTGGATCGTCTGCTTAAGCTCGGAGAACCCGAGGCGGTCATGGCGGTGGTATGCGCACGTAACCTCTCCGATGAACTGGCGCGTCGCGCCTGGTGGTGCGCACCGTATTCTGAGCATGCCCGCCGTATGCTGGAAAGCAAACAGGTGGTTGAGGGTGAGATGGGTAAGCGCCTGGCCGAGTACCTGATCGAACATCTACCCTTCGAGACCGAGCCCCGCGATATGCTCAACACCGTGCGCCTGGTGCTGCAGCCGGGGCTCATCAATGAAGAGCAGAAACAGAAGCTGTGGGAGAGCGGTGCCCGTAACAAGAGTTACCGTATCGGTTTTCTCGAAACCCTGCCTCATGATCTGCCCGAGAAACAACCGGCACGTGCAGATATCGAGCAGCTCCGCGAGAAGCTCGCGGTGCTGGAAGAGAATCTCTTCGCCCGTCGCTTATTGCTGATGCTTGATGAGGTGGGACAGAGCTTCCTTTCCATTGCAGAAGAGGTGATGATCAATCCTGCCGATCAGGACGTGGCCAGCGCGCTCTTCAATGCCCTGGGGCGTCACCTGCGAGAGCTGCGAACGGTTGATGCACTACGTGAACTGAGCGAGATCGAGGTGCTGATCGAACAGCGAATGCGCGAGGAGGAAACCCTCAGAGAGCTGCAGGAGTTTGCCCCGGAGCTGAGTGAAGAGCTGCGTGCTATGTTGACACTGGCGCATGTCAGCGAATACCTGCTTAATCCCATCTTCGGCCAGACCGATGCGGTCGGCACGGTGATGAATGAGAAAATCGAGCCGGTCACGCTACCGCTGCGTCAGGCCATCGCCCGGCTGCGCGGGCAGAATCCGGACGAGGTGAGTAGTGGCCGGCGACGCCGCTCCCGTCGTCACTAACCCATCCATCCCTATTGTCTTTTTCCTGATGTCTGCACAAATCCAGGTACTCACTGTCGCCGTCAGCCTGACCGTCTCTGTTCCTCAGGAGGTGGTTGAGCAGAACGTGGGTTTCCTGCCCTGGGTGCTGGGAGAGAATCTCGCCGGCCAGGTGGATGCCTGGGTGATGGAACAGGGGCTAGGTTATTACCCGGCTCTCGATTATTTTCGCGATCACCCTGAAGCGGTGGACCCGGCGCTGCTCATCCTGATCGACGAACTCGCCACCTTCTGCGCCGGCTATGCCCGGCGCGAGTTGCGTCGGCGGCTATCGCGCGTCTTTTCCAATGTGAAGATCGAGCAGGCGCAGTGCACCGCCTACACCATGCCGCGGGTACGCCCCTCGCGCAGTGGCGCCCCGGCGGGGCTTGCCGCCCACTACACGCCGGCAACGCTCAAGATGGAACTGTTACTCAGCTCGGTCCAGAAGGACAGTTTTGAGGGCCTGGAACAGCTCTCTCTGGACAAGCTGGTGCGTTGGGGGCGAGAGCCATTCGAGACCTTCCAGGTCAACGGTTCCCAGCTACTCAAGCCATCAGCCTAATAAAATTCCCGCATTGGCCCATTCAAAGCCTTGTTTGCCCCAGGCCGTTGCCACTCGGCATAATCCCTCGGTGAAATATCCGGCATAACGATTAGAAAAGGAGTAAGAGATGCGCCTGATCCTGTTGGGAGCGCCCGGTGCGGGCAAAGGTACCCAAGCACAATATATCTGCGAAAAATACAATATTCCCCAGATCTCCACCGGTGACATGCTGCGTGCCGCAGTCAAGGCTGGTACTCCGCTGGGTCTGGAGGCGAAGAAGATCATGGACGAGGGTGGGCTGGTATCAGACGACATCATCCTGGGTCTGGTGAAGGAGCGCATCGCTGAGGATGACTGCAAAAACGGTTTTCTGTTCGATGGTTTCCCGCGCACCATTCCACAGGCCGAGGCGCTGAAAGCCGATGGTGTGCAGCTCGATTCCGTGGTCGAGATCGACGTGGATGATGAGGAGATCATCAAGCGCATGAGCGGCCGTCGGGTACATCCGGGCTCTGGCCGTACCTACCATGTCATCTTCAATCCGCCGAAGGTGGAGGGTAAGGACGATGTCTCTGGAGAGGATCTGATTCAGCGCGATGATGATAACGAGGAGACCGTGCGTAAGCGCCTCGATATTTATCACTCGCAGACCAAGCCGCTCGTTGATTTCTACTCCAGCTGGGCGAATAGCGACGCTGCCGATGGCCCCAAGTATGTCAAGGTGACCGGCACCGGTAAGAGCGTCGAGGAGAATCGCGACGCTGTCTTCGCTGCTCTTGGCTAAAGTCGCTGGACAATGCCGAAAAACAGGCCCTGCGGGGCCTGTTTTTCTTTCTGCCTGCCCATATTGATGTCATGTCGGTATACTCGCCGAACACATTGAATCTGGCTAACCAATATGGAAAACAGACAGTCTGCAAAGAAAATCGGGGTACTCCTGACCAATCTGGGGACTCCGGATGCTCCGACAACC
>JBFEWO010000105.1:0-9821 GCA_041546305.1 Thiohalomonadaceae bacterium
GGTGGCTGAGGAGCTTATCGAGTACAGCGCGCTCTCTGGCAAGGAGCTGCAGAAAAAGATCAAGGAACTGGAAGAGAAGATGTATCAGCATGCCCGCAATCTAGAGTTTGAGGAGGCGGCGAGGGTGCGTGACGAACTGAAGCGGATCCAGGAGAAGAATCTCGGCCTAGGTGAACCGGCGGCGGACTGAACCGTCATCACTACCTACGCCAAGCACTTTATGACTTTTGTATTTACAGGTGTTGGTGGGTCATCAATTTTTTCTTTTTAGGGCTTGCAATACGACACGGCCGACGGTATCTTAGCGGCCTTCAAACGACAGGCGCGTAGCTCAGTTGGTTAGAGCACCACCTTGACATGGTGGGGGTCGTTGGTTCGAGTCCAATCGCGCCTACCAACACCAAAAAAGCCGCATTCCGTAAAGGATGCGGCTTTTTTATTGCCTGACCACAGAAGCGGCACTCTGCCGCGCTTTGATTTGGCTAGCCTTCAATTAAAGACTCAATTCCGAAAAGAAGTCGTTCCCCTTGTCATCGACGATGATAAAGGCGGGGAAGTCTTTCACCTCGATGCGGTAGACCGCCTCCATTCCCAGCTCCGGATAGTCGATGACCTCTGATTTGGTAATGCTGCTCTCGGCGAGAATGGCCGCAGCACCCCCGATGGAGCCAAGATAAAAACCACCATGATTTTTGCAGGCCTCGGTCACCTGGCGGCTGCGGTTACCCTTGGCCAGCATCACCATCGAACCGCCGTGGTGCTGGAACAGTTCGACGTAGCTGTCCATACGCCCGGCAGTCGTCGGGCCGAAGGAGCCGGAGGCATAGCCTTCCGGGGTCTTGGCAGGACCGGCATAGTAGACAATATGGTTTTTGAAGTATTCGGGTAAGCCCTCGCCCCGATCGAGGCGCTCTTTCAGTTTGGCATGGGCAATGTCGCGGGCGACGATGATAGGTCCATTGAGTAACAGTCGTGTTTTGATCGGATACCTGGAGAGTTCTGCTAGGATCTCGTCCATCGGCCGGTTGAGGTCGATTCTGACGACTTCTCCGGATAGTTGCTCTTCCTTCGTCTCCGGTAAATAGCTGGCCGGGTCATGCTCGAGTTGCTCCAGCCAGATGCCTTCGCGGTCAATGCGGCCGAGGATATTGCGGTCGGCGGAGCAGGAAACGCCAATACCCACCGGACAGGAGGCACCGTGGCGCGGCAGGCGGATGATGCGCACATCGTGGGCGAAATACTTGCCGCCGAACTGGGCGCCGATGCCGAGGGTGCGGGTCAGTTCCAGTACCTGCTGCTCCAGCTTGCGGTCGCGGAACGCCTGACCATACTCATTACCCTGTTCCGGCAGCGTATCGAGGTAACGGGCCGAGGCGAGTTTGACCACCTTCAGGTTGGCCTCGGCAGAAGTGCCACCGATAACGATGGCCAGGTGATAGGGTGGGCAGGCTGCGGTGCCGAGTAGTGGCAGTTTCTCCCGCAGGAAATGCATCAGGCTTTCAGGATTGAGCAGCGCCTTGGTTTCCTGAAACAAAAAGGTCTTGTTGGCCGAACCGCCGCCTTTCGTGATGAAGAGAAATTTATAGGCCTCACCTTCAACCGCCTCGATATCGATCTGCGCCGGCAGGTTAGTACCGGTGTTTTTCTCCTCATACATTGTGAGCGGTGCGATCTGCGAGTAGCGCAAATTGTCCTCGGCGTAGGCGCGGAAAATGCCGTGCGATAGCGCCTCTCTGTCATTAAAGCCGGTCCACACCTGCTGCCCCTTTTTTGCCATAACAATGGCAGTGCCGGTATCCTGGCAGCCAGGGAGTATCATACCAGCAGCGATGTTGGCGTTCTTCAGCAGCTCGAGTGCGACGAAGCGATCATTTGCTGAGGCTTCCGGGTCATCGAGAATCGCCCGCAGCTGTTGCAGATGGCTCTTACGGTACAGGTGCGAGACCTCCTTGATGGCAACATCGGCGAGCAAGGTCAGGGCCTCGGGCGCCAACTTGAGTATAGGCTTTCCCTCGAACTCGGTTAGTTCGATGAAGTCCTTGCTCAGCAGACGGTATTCGGTGTCATCTTTCCCGAGGGGGATAGGATCGGCGTAATGAAAGTCTGCCATCGATGGCGCTGCTCCAGAGATCAGATGTTGATTGGAATGCCAAAGATTATCGCCAATCAGGGCGGGAACCACAAACCCCCATATCCGTTCTCATGAAAAGAGATCAACTTTCCGTGGAGGGTTTGGAAAGAGCTTTTCTTGCGGTTTTCCTTAACCGCTCCAGCAGAACGCGACGGTAGACCACTTCATAGAAGTTGCGATTTTTGATGATCGGGCACTGTTCAACCGCCTTGCGGGGGTCGAATTCCTTGATCGGGGCTTTTCGAATCACCAGGCTTTGGTTTTCACCGCTCAGTACAGGGAAGGTAAAGGCAAATAGTTCGCTGTCCGGGATGCCAGGCAAGGTATTTTTCAAGGGGTGAAGCGTAAGCTCCTGTCGTAGTTTGTCGAAAACGGCCGGTTCAACGAGTATGCCGTTGAGGTTGAAAACCACATCCTTCTGCGCCTTTTCACTTCGGTCCTCGGCGATGTCGGAGGGTTGGTATACTTCGACGAAATCTTCGGACAGGTGTTGTTTCTCACGCCATTTGCGTACGCTATGGGTGCATGCAGATAGGCGATCGGCACGGTTGATGGCGGGAGAAATGGTAATGCGATGCTGCTCGTCGAACAGGTAGCGGGGCGCATGATCGCAATAGGCAATTCCGAGCCCAAGCACCAGCTGAGGCAGTCCGTAGACCTCCAATTCACGGTTCTGTTTGGCGACGATCTGAAGGATGCGTGCCGCCAGGCCACAGGCCCTACTGGCGATCATGCTGTTCCGTGTTGCCCCTTCATATTCATTCAGAATGAGGATAATGGCATCACCCTCAATGAACACCTTTTCGGCGCCATAACTTGAGATTACCTCGTTGATTGGCGTAAAGAAGTTTCGGCCAAAGTGGGTGGCCGGGTTGAGGCTGAGTTCTGTCAGTTTTTCGGTAACTTCAGTAGAACCACGAATGTCTGCCTTGATAATAATGTGAGAGCTGATTTCCGCGCGCTTGTTGGTGATCTCTTCTGGCAGGAGAAACTCATGCAAGGTGTAGTTGGCACGAGAGGTGTGAATATCGTTGTCGTTGTTCAACAGGTTAAGTTGTGTCGCTGATCGCAAGTAGGTTAACAGTAGCAACAGGTCACGGCGGTAGCGGGAAAAGTCATAGACGAAACGAAAAAGATTGTTTTCCAGTGTCTTCATCGGCTGCTGATGGATTTCTGTTCCCGCCTGGAGAAACAGTTCAAGCGACGGAGGGATGGTGGTGACCTTGAACAGCTCCTTCAGCCGGGGAGAAAGCTCTTCCTGCCGGCCGCTGCGAGCGAAAACGCTGGTGAGTGCCGAGGGCGAGAGGTCGGTGTTGCATTTACCGAGGAGATTTTTTATCGCATAAGCGGCATTGATCCAGGGGGCATGCCCCTCCCGCTGCAGGTGGTTTAATAGATAGGCCCGCAGCGTTTTCTGAAATTTCTGATGCTGTTTGAGGCGCCTGTACTTCTGGCTGGATTTCAGCCTGTTGGTTTTTTCCAGCTTCTCCTCGGTCCAGCGAGGGTCGAGCAGAATAGAGACGTTATCCGGGTGCATCAAGACGGAAGGTTGCGCCAGGCTGTCGATGACATTGCTGTTGATAAGTCCTTCGCTTTTCAGTGCCACATCCCGTCGTGGTGGCACTTCAGTTTTCTCCGTTATCAAGTGAAGATAGCGGGAAAAGATATCCGAAAGTTCCTTGTCAAGGCGGACAAAGCTGTTTGTGTCGTCCGGCTGCTGACCGAGGAGGAGGTAATGTGTTATCTGAAGATGTTCATCATGCGGCGTTTCAGCAAGCACCATGGGGGTTTGCATGGCCTGCAGGGTGAAGGTCTTTTCAAAACCAAGCACGCTGTGAAATGCCTTGGCAAAAGCGGGGTAGTTGTCACCTATCAGGCCTTGCAGCATGGTGAGGTTGGTTGAGGTGATTATCGTATCGCGATAGCGAAACAGCCACTCGACGTACTTACTGTCATGTCTTCGGCCAAGTCCTTGTTGATGGTGTTCCTTGACGTTCTCTTTCGTGAAGTTGATGGTCGCGGCGACACTGTTACTGACCTCGGCGTGGATGAATTTGAGAGTGCCAATGAAGAGCAGGTCAGGCAGTTGTTTGATGCCGAATTCCTTTGCGCGGCGCAAAGAAAGGTTAAGCAGGGTGTTAAAATCCGATTGCAGCTCGGTAAAGGACTGAGCTGGCAGCTTGAATTGGGGGTTTCCTTCCTTGTGATTGCTGATTACCAGAGGGATGAGCCGGTGGATGAGTAGGGTACACTTCTTCTGGAATTCCGGGCTGAGCAGAATGTCGATGCGAATATTGTCAATTCCACGGGGCAAACGGGAAAAATTCACCGATTCCAGCGCAGGAGGGTGCAAGGGGAAATCGCACTCCCGACGGGTTTTTCCACTTAGCAGAACATATACCAGCAGGATGAAGCCGGAAAACAATGCGAGATCAGCAATACCGGCATTGAAGATAAAATTGTCGAATAACTTCAGGCGCAGTGTGCTCTGGATGCCGCCACGCAGAACCTGGTCTACCGCATAGGAAATGAGTCCGCCGGCAGCCAATTGCAGACCCACCAGGGCAATTGTGCTGATAAATAATACCTGTCCACCCCAACGGAGCAAGAAGAGAAATGCTGTAAGTACAGCTGCTGCAATAATCAGCGTCGTGCTGTTGGTCAGGTTGGAATAGATAATCTGCTCAGTAAGTAGTGGGGTCGCATGAAATATTGAAGCAAAGGAACCCAGCGAGAATGAAATGCTGTTTTTCAGCCCGCTCATAGGGATGAGCAGCTTTATCGCCTGATCGAACAGGACAATAAGGAGAGCGAGCCAGGTTAATTTCATAGTGGACGTTTCTATTGCTGTTTGTCACATCCTAGTTTGTTGAATACTCGTCATGACGGCTGTTGCGGTATTCTGAAAAGCGCTATGTTCCTCTGTCGTCAATTCGATTTCCAGTATTTTTTCTACCCCGTCGGCACCAATTACACAGGGCACACCCAAATAATAACCATTAATGCCGTATTCACCCTGACATAGAGCGGAAGAGGAGATGACGCGTTTTTTATCACCGAGGTAGGCCTCGATCATCTCCATAATCGCTGCAGCGGAGCTGAAGTAGGCGCTACCATTACCGAGCAAGTTGACGATTTCGGTTCCTGCTTCACGAGTGCGTTTGACGACATTGCCGATTTGTTGCTCATTGAGCAGTGACGTGATGGGGATCCCGGCCACCGTGGCGGTGCGGGTAAGCGGCATCATGGTTGGGCCGTGACCTCCCATTACCATACAGGAAACGTCTTTGACCGAGAGCCCGGTCTCCTCGGCAATGAGGTGACGGAAACGGCCGGTATCAAGTGCTCCCGAAAGACCTACTACCCGGTTGCGGGGCAAACCGGAAACTTTGTGGAAAACATAGCTCATGGTATCGACTGGATTGGTCGCAACGATAATAAAAGCCTCAGGACAGTACTTTTTTATCTGTTCGGCAACCCCTTTGATTATATCGAGGTTGATTTCGAGCAGATCCTCTCGTGACATACTGGGCTTACGAGGTACTCCGGCCGTGACTACCACCACGTCGGAACCGCTGATCTCCTGATAGTCACAAGTAGCGCAAAGCGTGACATCGACGCCGATATGCGGGCGGAGGTGATCGATGTCCAGTGTCTTTCCCTTTATCGGGTTTACATGCTGGGGAAGGTCGAGCACGGTGACATCGCCCAATTCTTTTTGTGTGCTCATCAGGGCAATAATACTGCCGATCTGGCCGCCACCAATGACGGCGATCTTTTTACGTTGCATTCAAACTCTCCAAAGTTTCCCGGATTCTGTTGATTCGAAATTCGTACTGAGGCTCACCCAGGACGGTGATCTATCTTTTCCGGTGTTATCTTTATTTCGGTACTCGTTGGTGGTGTGTGACAACTGCCCCCCTGGCAAGCGCCACAGCCGGGACGAAAGCCCTGACGTTCAGGGTCGACTCGTTTTAGCCACAACTGGAATACCATCCAAAGGGCACAGAGTCCGGTGATACCAATGAGACCTAACAGGTAATTCATTTATGTCACTTTTCCAGGTTCCCGCTGAGTGTCAGTGTCGGCTATGACCACACACTTTACGTAGAACTAAACAGTCCGGCAAATCCCATGAAAGCCATGGAGAGGATGCCTGCAACAATCAGGTTAAACGCAGTGCCGCGCACCAGAGCCGGCACATCGTTGATCTCGGTTTCTTGTCGAATGCCTGCCATCAGCACCATCGCCAGGGTGAAACCGGCGCCGGCACCGAGTGCGAAGGTTAGCCCCTCCCACAAGCCATAGCCGCGGTTGGTGGCGAAGATCGCCAGTCCCAGGATTGCGCAGTTGGTAGTGATGAGCGGCAGGAAGATCCCCAGCGACTTGAACAGGTTCGGGCTGAGCTTCTTGATCGCCATTTCGATGAACTGCACGGTACTGGCAATGACCACGATAAAGCTGATCAGGCGAAGATACGGTGCGTAGATCAATACATAGGTGTTTAGGAACCAGGAACAGAGAGCTGTGATGATCAACACGAAGGTAGTCGCCAGCCCCAGGCGAAAGGAGGTCTCCAGCTTGTTGGAGACACCGAGGAACGGACACAGGCCAAGGAAGTAGGCCAGAACGAAGTTATTGATCAGCAGGGCGCTGATGAAGATCCAGACCAGATTATCCATCAGGCGCCACTCCTTTCCGCTGCGGCAACCTGGGCGAGGAAGGCCTTTTTGCGCTCACCGACCCAGTTGAACAGCAGCAGCAACAGACCGAGGGTGATGAAGCCGCCGGGGGGCAGGATCATGATGACCCAGGGTTCGAAGTGCTCGCCGAACAGGGAGAGGCCGAACAGCTTGCCTTCGCCCAGGATCTCGCGCACCGCGCCAAGGGCGAACAGGGCGACCATGAAACCGCCGGCCATGCCAATGGCGTCCATCACTGCATACTTGACCGTGTGCTTGGAGGCGAAGGCTTCCTGACGGCCGAGGATCATGCAATTGGCAACGATCAGGGGGATGAAGGCACCGAGTTCCTTGTGCACCGCGGGGAACAGGGCGAGCAGGGTGTAATCGGCTACGGTAACGAAGGTGGCGATGATGATGACGTAGACCGAGATGCGGACCTGTTTGGGGATCAGGTTCTTCATGCTGGAGACCAGGAAGCTCGAGCCGACTAGCACGAAGAAGGTGGCCAAGCCCATGGCGATGGCATTGACCGCCGAGTTGGTCACCGCCAGCATCGGGCACATGCCGAGGACCTGGACGAAAACCGGGTTGTCCCGCCACAGGCCTTTGAGCATTTCGTCGTAGGCTGTCGTTTTGTTTGAAGGTGTTGCCATTTCCAATCCTGTTGAATTGATAAGTATCAGGTAGCAGCTTGCAGGATTGTCGGATCACGCGCTTCGTTAATCCGACCTACAATCGACCTGTTATCCATTACCTTCTTCCGCCAACGGCGGAGGATTCAACGGAAGCCGTTCTAACCACCGCTGGTTCCCTTCATTAATAATCCGCACCACCGCCTTGGAGGAGATCGTGGCACCGGTGATGGCGTCGATCTCATTGGGTTTTGATTTGGGACCTTTTTTTACCGAAACGATGAGCGGGTCGACCGCCAGGTCGTCGAAGTTGGCGACGAAGGCGGCATCCTTGTAGATCTTGTCGCCGAGCCCCGGGGTCTCACGGCTTTCCAGGATCTCCATGCCCACGACCTTGCGCTCTGCCGGCTGGTAGCCGTAGAGCAGGCGGATGGTGTCCTGGAACCCCGGGCCTTCACTGGCGATGGCATAACCGACAAACCGGGCTTCGGCATCATAACCGGCATAGACGGTGTTCTCATCGTCCTTGCTGTCTTGTTTGATGACAATTCGCTCGCCATCGAACTGCAGCTTCTGCATGCGGGTCACACCGGGCAGCACCTTGAATACCGCCTCGCGCAGTTCGCGTGCCTTGTTCTCGGTGATGGTCGGCAAGGTGGCGACGTAGATGCCGATGATGATGAGGCCGGAGAGAAAGCCCGAGATGGCCAGGGAGACCACCAGCCGGGTAGAGCCCGGTTCTGCTGATGTTTGCTGAAGGAGATCGTTGCTCATCAGGCGCGGCTCCTTCCGAAGACCCGTGGCTGGGTATAGCGGTCGATCAGCGGGGTGGCGGCATTCATCAGCAGGATGGCGTACATCATGCCTTCGGGAAAGCCGCCGAAGACTCGAATCAGCACCACCAACAGGCCGACGCCAATGCCAAAGACCCAGGCTCCCTTGGGCGTGATCGGCGAGGTGACCGGATCGGTGGCCATGTAGATGGCGCCGAGCAGCATGCCGCCGGAGAAGAGGGTAAACAGCGGCGCCGGGTATTTGTCTGCGTCGACCAGGAAGAGGATGCCGGAGAACACCGCTGCACTGAGCAGGATGCTCACCGGGATGCGCCAGTCCAGATCCCGGCGCAGGAACAGATAAATCCCGCCGAGCAGGAGCAGCAGGGCGCTCGTCTCGCCGATGGAGCCGCTGGTGTTGCCGATGAACAGGGCGCCAAGGTCGGTGGCCTGCTGCTCGAATTTCATCAGGTTGAGTGGCGTGGCAGCAGAGATCGCGTCGGTGGCCGGTGATTGGATGAAGGGAGCGGCCAGGTTGCTGGCATGAACGGTGAAAAATTCAGCCGGTCCCTGCTGCACCGCCCAGGTGGTCATGGCGGTGGGGAAGGTGGCGAGCAGGAAGGCACGGCCTACCAGCGCCGGGTTGAACATATTGGTGCCTAGACCACCCCAGATGAGTTTGCCGATGCCGATGCTGACCACGCCGCCGATAAAGGCCATCCACAGTGGCAGCCCCGGTGGCAGCGTCAGTCCCAGTAGCAGACCGGTCAACGCTGCAGTGTTGTCACGCAGGGTAACCGATCGCTGCGTCTTCTCAGTGAACAGCCATTCGGTCAGCACAGCCCCGGCAATGCTGGCAAGCAGCACCAGCAGTGCAGCCAGGCCGAAGTACCAGAGCGCGGCCAGGGTCACCGGCAGCAGCGCGATCCATACATCGCGCATAGCCGAGGGGGTGGTCATCCCCTGGCGCAGTAACGGGGCCGATTGCAGTAACAGTTTGGGGTCTTTTTCGCTCATAAATACTTAAATACAGTCTCCACGAATGAGGTATATCGCGGATGTAAACCTGTTATCCCTTTCTCTGTCGCAGGTTGTCCTTGGCCGTGCGGATCAGCTGCACGATCGGAATATTCGACGGACAGGCGAAGGTGCAGGCACCGCACTCGACGCAGTCCATGACGTGGTGATGCTCTTTCATCTCCTCGAACAAGCGAGCCTTACCCAGCTTGGCCAGACGCGAGGGGTTGAGGAAGTAGGGACAGGCCTCCAGGCAGCGGCCGCAGCGGATACACGGGTATTCGCGAGGGCGGCCGGTCTCGCTGCCGGTGAAGGCGAGAATGCCGGAGCTGCCCTTGAGGATCGGCGCATCCAGGTCGGCGATCGGTGTGCCCATCATCGGACCGCCCATGATCACCTCGCGGGTGGTCTCTTTGAGCCCGCCGCAGTAGCGCAACACCTCGCGGATCGGGGTGCCGAGTGGCACGATCAGGTTGGCCGGCGCCGCCACACCGGGACCGGCGACGGTAACGATGCGCTCGATGAGCGGCATGCCGGTGTCGAAATAGTCGGCGATGGCGACAATGGTGCCGACGTTATTGAC
>JBFEWO010000097.1:0-10538 GCA_041546305.1 Thiohalomonadaceae bacterium
CGTTCGGATAATTCCCCGCGCAGGGATCGCAAGGCAGAACGCGCTGCCTGCTCGCTACTAGCATCGATCAAATCGGCAATGGCCTCGGCCTGTGCCAGATCCAACTTACCGTTGAGAAAGGCACGCTCGGAAAATTCTCCCGGTCGGGCCAGACGTACCCCCAGTTGTTGCACGATGGCCAACAGGCGATCCATGACGACCGGCCCGCCATGCCCCTGCAACTCGAGGACATCCTCACCGGTAAACGAATTAGGCCCTGGAAAATAGAGGGCTATACCCTCATCCACTACCTCTCCTTCGCTGTCGACAAAAGGAAGGTATTCGGCATAACGAGGTGACGGGCAATGCCCGAGGATCACTCTTGCACACTCGCTGGCCTTGGGACCCGAGATGCGCACAATCCCCACACCGCCGCGTCCCGCTGGCGTTGCCTGTGCCGCAATTGTATCCAGGGCTTGATCCATTTCTTTTACTCTGAACTCATGCTTCTATCGGCCAAAAGAAAAAAGGCGCAATGCATCGCTGCATTACGCCTTTATTTTAAGGCCACACTCTCTACTTGTTCCCAATAACCACTCGGGTGATATACCACTGCTGGGCAATGGATAGCGTGTTGTTCACTACCCAGTAGAGCACCAGACCGGCAGGGAAGAAGATAAAGAAGAAGGTAAAGGCGATCGGCAGGATCATCATCACTCGTGCCTGGATCGGATCCAGCGGTGTGGGATTCAACTTGTGCTGAATCAGCATGGTGACACCCATCAGGATCGGCAGCACGTAGTACGGATCTGCACTGGACAGGTCATTAATCCAGAGCATGAACGGAGCCTGCCGCATCTCCACACTCTCAAGCAGCATCCAGTAAAGGGCGATGAAAACCGGTATCTGCACCAGGATCGGCAGGCAGCCGCCGAGAGGATTGATCTTCTCCTCCCGGTACATCTTCATCATCGCTTCATTGAGCTTTTGGCGATCATCGCCATAGCGCTCCTTGAGCTGCTGCAGACGCGGCTGCACCTTACGCATTTGCGCCATGGACTTGTAACTGGTCTCAGACAGCTTGTAGAACACTGCTTTGATCATGATGGTCAAAATAATGATCGCCCATCCCCAGTTTCCAATCAGCTTATGGATCTGCTTGAGCATCCAGAACAGCGGTTCGGAGATGATGGTGAGAATGCCGTAATCGACTGTCAATTCCAGTCCTTTGGCCACTTCATTCAGGTGATCCTGTAACTTTGGACCGACAAAGAGCTTTGCACTGAAGGTACTGCTCTCGCCCGCGGCAATATTTTTACCCTCGCCCACCATACCAATGAGGAAGCGGTTATCGCCGGGCGCTTTGGTATAGTAATTATTGGTTTCATCCTGCGACGGGATCCAGGCGCCTAGGAAATAGTGCTGAATCATTGCAACCCAACCGCCAGTGAAGCTGCGGTTGAGGTTCGATTGGCGCATGTCATCGAAATCGATCTTTTCGTACTTGCCTTCGTCGCTATAGATCACACCGCCAGTGTAGGTGTAGATAAACATGGAGCCACTGTCCTCCGGCTCACTGCGCTGCAACTGGCGATACATATGCCCGGACCAAGGCTTGCCACTGTTGTTCCTGACCTCGAAGGCAACATCGATGACATAGCTGCCACGGTGAAAGGTGTAAATCTTGTCTACCTCGATGCCTTCGCCATTGGTCCAGTGCAGCCTGACATTCAGAGTATCCTCACCTTCCTTCAGCTGATAGCTCTGCTGGTCGGCAGTGAATTGCTGATGATGGTTGGGCGCTGCACTGTCGTTAGCCGGCAATAACGCTGACTGAGCAATAAAGAAATTGTTCTTGCTGTCGTCCATCAGCGTGAATGGCTCATTCGGCTTGTCGACCGCCACTGGATAGCCGAGTAATTCCACATGGCGGAGGTCACCACCGACACTATCGATCCCGATGTTGTAGACATCGGTCTTGACGCTGATCCGTTGTGCCGTCTTTACGCCTTGCATTGAAGGTGCATCT
The DNA here is from genome assembly GCA_041546305.1 of Thiohalomonadaceae bacterium. GTDB lineage: Bacteria > Pseudomonadota > Gammaproteobacteria > Thiohalomonadales > Thiohalomonadaceae > JBFEYJ01. The sequence continues at coordinate 2,009 of JBFEWO010000097.1, forward strand.
GCCGGCTGTACCGCTGAACCACTGACCGCGGGAACACCAGGCATGTCCTTGCGTGGGGCTTCACCACCAGGAACAGAAGCCTGTTCCTGTACTGCGACATTCGCCGGCTGGCCGTAATCCTGTTGCCAGGCTTGCCAGATCATCAATAGAGTGAAAGAAAGTGCCGCAACAAGTAACAGTCTTTGGAAGTCCATGATTTAGTCTTTCTTGTAAAGATGTTCAGTTCCGGGAACAGGATCGATCCCGCCTTCATGCCAGGGATGACAACGGCCGATACGCTTGATACTCAGCCAGACACCGCGAAAAACCCCATGATGGCTAATCGCTTCTGACGCATAACAGGAGCAAGTGGGATAGAACCGGCAGTGACCGCCGGTAAAGGGACTGATAATGGTCTGATAGACCTTGATCATGAGGAGCAGGATTTTTTGCATCGCTTTGCCAACCCTCGCCAGTAATCCTCAATCACGGCCCTTATTTGCTGCCGTGTCAAACGGTCGACTCCCGGCTTGCTTAAAACCACGATATCGAAACAACCGATTGTAGCCTGATGCTGGCGAAAACTCTCTCTAACCTGACGCTTGATTCGATTCCGACCGACTGCTGTCTTAACGTGTTTCCGCGAAATCGCCAGTCCCAGCCGTGGATGATCAAGATTATTGGCGCGTGCCAATAAGGTCAAATATTGTCCATTGACCTTGCATGCGTTCGAAAAGACGCTTTTGAACTCTGCTGCGTTGAGCAGCCTGGAACTGCGGCTGAAGCGCCCCGTAATCTCGTCTTCCGGGGTGCTACCAGCAGACTGTACCAAGAGATCGAAATTAGGCAGACAGGCGGGCACGACCCTTGGCGCGGCGGGCCTTGATTACCTTACGGCCACCGACAGTGCGCATACGGGCGCGGAAACCATGATTACGAGCACGCTTGATGCGGCTGGGTTGAAAGGTTCTTTTCATTACTGCGATCGTCCAGTTAACAGAAAATACGAAGTTAGCCGGCTACCCCGGGGATAGTCGGAAGGCCGGCAAAGATACTGCCTGAAGCCCTCTTGTGTCAATAGCTTAGCTGACTTTCTCTCTATCGGGGTTGTGGATAACTTTTTCGTTTCTCGGTAAACTGCCTCTTCCATCCTTATACAATTCCTTACCCAATCATAATAGAGGTTCGCGATGGCCATCGCGCTTTGGGGCCAATGTCTTGCCAGACTGGAAGACGAACTTAGCCCGCAACAATTCAATACCTGGATCCGTCCCCTGCAAGTAGAGCTTGAGGGTGATACTTTACGTCTGCTCTCCCCTAACCGTTTCGTTCAGGATTGGGTTACCGAACGATTTCGTGAACGTATTGAAGAAATGCTGTCACAGATGAGCGATGGCGAACCACCCAGGCTGGTTTTTGCTGTCGGCAGTAGCACCCCCGCTCCTTCGCCTCAACCCTCTTCTAACGCACCAACTAGTGTAGAGGCCAAACCGGTCCGCACCCGTCCTGGCTCCGATGACAGGGCACGCACAAATCCAAACTTTACGTTTGCCAACTTTGTTGAAGGAAAGTCCAACCAGCTGGCTCGCGCGGCTTCCATGCAGGTGGGAGAGAATCCGGGTACCGCCTATAACCCGCTCTTCCTCTACGGGGGCGTGGGTTTGGGCAAAACTCACCTAATGCATGCGGTTGGCAATCTTATCCTCGAATCCAATCCTTCAGCCAAGGTGGTTTATCTGCATTCTGAGCGCTTTGTGGCTGATATGGTCAAGGCGTTACAGCACAACGCCATTAGTGACTTTAAACGCTATTACCGCTCTGTTGATGCGCTACTCATTGATGACATCCAGTTCTTCGCCGGTAAAGAGCGTTCTCAGGAGGAATTTTTCCATACTTTCAATGCTTTGCTCGAGGGGCAGCGACAGGTGATTCTGACCTGCGATCGTTACCCCAAAGAGGTCAATGGTCTTGAAGAGCGACTCAAGTCCCGCTTTGGCTGGGGCCTAACTGTCGCTATTGAACCGCCTGAGCTCGAAACCCGCGTGGCTATCCTTATGAGTAAGGCCAGCCAGTCGGAAATAGAGCTCCCTCATGAAGTCGCGTTCTTCATTGCGAAACACATTCGCTCCAATATCCGTGAACTTGAAGGTGCGCTACGTCGTGTGATTGCCAATGCCCACTTTACCGGTCGTCCTATCACGCTCGACTTTGCCAAGGAGGCTCTTCGAGACCTGCTCGCCCTACAAGCCAAACTGGTAACCATTGAAAATATTCAGAAAACAGTTGCTGAGTATTACAAGATACGGGTTGCTGATCTATTATCGAAACGACGTAACCGCTCCATTGCTCGTCCACGGCAGATTGCCATGGCATTGGCCAAGGAACTCACTAATCACAGTCTTCCTGAAATTGGAGATGCCTTCGGTGGGCGCGATCACACCACCGTAATGCACGCATGCAAAAAGGTCGTCGAACTCAAGGAGGCAGACCAAATGATTAGTGAGGATTATGCAAACCTGTTAAGAATACTAACGACTTGATGTGGGAAGCCTGTGGATAAATTAAGGTGCGGCATTTTGCCTGATCTTGTCGACATCTTATCCACAACCTATGGACACTCATCAACGCCTGTTTAATGGCATAAAAACTTATATTAAGTTATTGAAATACCAATAAATATTAGGTTTATCCACAAATAAACCAGCTACTAGTAATAACAACAGGTTTTTTATATATCTTTATTTATATATAAAGCACAGGACAGATAAAAATGAAATTCACGATCACTCGGGACGCTATACTCAAACCACTTCAGGTTATAGGTGGGGTCGTAGAAAAAAGACAAACACTACCCATTTTGTCCAATGTTCTCCTCTCCCTGGATGAGAATCGATTGACGTTGACGGGTACTGATCTAGAAGTCGAGCTAACTGCATCGACTCCTCTTGCTAGTTCTGAAAGTGGAGAAATTACACTCCCTGCCCGTAAATTCATGGATATCTGTAAAAGTTTGCCCGAAGACGCTGAACTCACGATCACTATCGATGAAGGACGTGCCCTGATCCGATCCGGAAAAAGCCGCTTCACCTTATCAACACTCCCTGCGCATGACTTTCCTTCGACCGAAAAGATTACCGGAGCTCGAGAGTACACGGTTGCACAATCCACCCTGAAGCAACTTATAGAACAAACTCAATTCTGCATGGCCAATCAGGATGTTCGTTATTACCTCAATGGCCTCTTGTTCGAGCTTCGCCCCAATGCACTACGAACTGTGGCCACAGATGGGCACCGTCTTGCAATCTGTGATATGGAATGCGAACTGATCCCTGGTGATATCAATCAGATCATTATCCCGAGAAAGGGGGTTGTTGAACTATCGCGCTTACTGAGTGACTCTGAGACCCCATGCGTCATCCAGCTCAATGCTAATCATATCCGCATCGATCTTGGCGAAATTGTCTTCCTTTCCAAACTCATAGATGGCCGTTTCCCAGACTATGAAAGAGTCATCCCCCGGGGTGGCGACAAGATGGTGGTCGCTGATCGTGAAGTACTGAGACAAGGACTGCTTCGTGCCTCTATTCTCTCGAATGAAAAGTATCGTGGCATTCGTATGAACTTCAGCCCTAACCTTCTTCGTGCCACCGTCAATAATCCGGAACAGGAAGAGGCCGAGGAAGAAATCGATGTCAGTTATCAGGGTGAAGAGCTCGAAATTGGCTTCAATGTCTCTTACCTGGTTGATGCTCTTAACGCCATAAAACAGGATGAGGTTCAACTCACTCTGATTGATGCAAACAGTTCCTGTCTGGTAAATGGTATTGGTGATCAATCCTCGCGTTATGTTGTCATGCCAATGCGTCTCTAATCACCATCAAGCACTTCTATGATCCTTGAACGAGTTGAGGTCAGTGCGTTTCGCAATCTGACCTCAGTCTCCTTGTCTCCTACCCCAGGCCTTAATATCCTGGAAGGGAGCAACGGCAGCGGTAAAACCAGTTTTCTTGAATCAATATACATGCTTGCCATGGCCAGGTCCTTCAGGACCCATAAATCGGCTAAAGTGGTACAGCACGGCCATCAGGCCCTCCTCATTTTCTCCATATTCAAGGACGACACTACCTCTCACAAACTTGGGATCCAAAATTACATAGACAACCGGATGCAGATAAAGCTGGATGGTGAGCTTCTGCAGAGTCGTTCCAAACTAGTTCAAGAGCTTCCGGTTCAAATCATTACACCTGAGAGCATCAGTCTTCTCACAGGTAGTCCTAACGAAAGGCGACAGTATCTGGACTGGATAATGTTCCACGTGGAACCATCCTTCCATTTGCATTGGACTCAGTATCAACGTGCTTTGAAACAGAGGAATGTCCTGGTTAGGCAAGGTCAGATACATGAGCTTCCCTACTGGAACAGTGTTCTTATTGATAACGGTGAAAAGATAGATGCTTTGCGTTCGGCATTGGTTACCAACCTACAGCCATTCATTGACCGTTACGTCGACGAACTCATTCCAGGACTATCTGTTACTGCGACCTACCGTAAGGGTTGGCGAAGGGATTTCTCTTTGGAAGAGGCTTTAACAGCGAGTGTCGATGCTGATATATCTTCAAAGTACACCACAGTTGGTCCGCACCGGTCCGATCTAATTATGCGGTGCCATGAGCTCCCTGTTATTGACACCTTTTCACGCGGCCAATTGAAACTGCTGCTCTGTGCCCTAAAACTGGCGCAGCTCGACCTGTTTCACGAACGTACTGGTAAAACAGCAGTGGTTCTGGTCGATGATCTGCCTGCTGAATTGGATAGCTTGCACCGAAAGAAGTTGCTGACCCTATTACATGAATTGCATAACCAGGTGTTCATTACCACCACTGACCGTTCCCACTTGGACTATAGAGACTGGGAAGATGTGAAAGTGTTCCACGTGGAACATGGAATTATTAAAGAAGTGGTATAATGCAGGCACCTATTACCCGGAGTTGGCTATGAGCGAATACAATTCTTCAAATATCAAGGTGCTAAAGGGACTGGACGCGGTTCGAAAGCGCCCCGGTATGTACATTGGAGATACCGATGATGGGACCGGGTTGCACCATATGGTCTTTGAGGTGGTGGATAACTCTATCGATGAGGCACTCGCAGGACACTGCAGTCAGATCGATGTGATTATTCACAGTGATGGTTCGGTTTCCGTCAAGGACAATGGGCGCGGTATCCCCGTTGATTTCCATGAGGAAGAGGGACGCTCTGCCGCCGAGGTAATCCTCACTGTGTTACATGCCGGCGGTAAGTTCGACGACAACTCCTATAAAGTATCTGGTGGTCTGCACGGCGTGGGTGTTTCCGTGGTGAACGCCCTGTCTGAGAGCCTGAAACTCACTATCCGTCGAAATGGTAAAAAATATCAGCAGGAGTACAGCCTGGGTGAGCCTCAATATCCCTTGAAGGAGATTGGGGAGAGCAACGGAACGGGGACTGAGGTACGCTTTAAACCTAGTACAACTATCTTCACTCAGACCGAGTTTCATTACGAAATACTGGCAAAACGCTTGCGAGAGTTGTCGTTCCTTAACTCCGGTGTCCGTATTCATCTGCAGGATGAAAGAACGGGGAAAGAGGATATCTTTGAATACGAAGGCGGTATCAGTGCATTCGTCGAACATCTAAACCGTAATAAGACCCCGCTTCACTCTACCGTATTGCACTTTATGGCAGAGAAAGACGGTATCGGGGTTGAGGTATCAATGCAGTGGAGTGATGCCTACCAGGAGAACATCTTCTGCTTCACCAACAACATCCCTCAACGGGATGGAGGAACCCACCTGGCAGGGTTCCGTGCCGCATTGACCCGCAGCTTGAACGGTTATATCGAATCGGAAGGGCTGGCAAAGAAGGCCAAGGTCGCGCCCAGCGGTGATGATGCGCGAGAAGGATTAACCGCTGTGCTGTCGGTGAAGGTGCCGGACCCGAAATTTTCCTCCCAAACCAAGGACAAACTGGTCTCCTCTGAGGTGAAAGGGGTCGTTGAGTCCCTGGTAGCAGAGCGTTTCCAGGACTTTTTGCTGGAAAATCCTGCCGAAGCCAAGATTGTGGCAGGCAAGGTGGTGGATGCTGCCCGTGCCAGGGAAGCGGCACGGCGTGCACGCGAAATGACTCGCCGCAAGGGTGCGCTTGATGTGGCTGGCCTGCCTGGAAAGTTGGCCGATTGCCAAGAGCGAGATCCTTCCCGTTCAGAGCTCTACCTGGTGGAGGGTGATTCCGCCGGTGGTTCTGCCAAGCAGGGTCGCGATCGTAAGAACCAGGCAATCCTGCCGCTCAAGGGTAAGATTCTCAATGTTGAGAAGGCACGCTTTGACAAAATGCTCTCCTCTCAGGAAGTCGGTACCCTGATAACCGCACTGGGATGTGGTATCGGTAAGGAGGAGTTCAATCCGGACAAGCTTCGTTACCACCGTATTATTATCATGACCGATGCGGATGTGGACGGTTCGCATATCCGCACCCTGCTGCTGACATTCTTTTACCGACAGATGCCTGAACTGGTTGAGCGCGGACATATCTACATTGCACAACCTCCCCTCTACAAGGTTAAGAAGGGTAAGCAGGAGCGCTATGTAAAGGATGACAACGAGCTCAATAGCTATCTGCTGCAGATCGCGATTGAAAATGCCGAGCTACATGTGAATGTAGAGGCACCTGCAATCAGCGGCGTAGGCCTGGAACAGCTGGCCCACCAGTACCAGCAGGTTATGGGCAGCATTAACCGCCTTTCGCGTCGGTACAATGGGACGGTATTGGAGAAGATGATCAGCATGCCAAGCATTGCTGATGAGGCGTTTATCACTGGCTCTGCGCAAGAGTGGTTTGAGCAACTGATTGCGGCGCTCAATGAGGAGTTCGGCACTGACCGTCGATACAGCGTTAGTTTCGACAAGACACCGGCCGGCAGCATCGAGAGTGTGTCCATTAGCGAATGGCGGCACGGCGTGCCTACGGACTACACCTACCAGGAGGACTTCTTCGACCTGCCCGAGTACCGGGGGATCCGTACCCTGGGCGAAGAGCTGCATGGTTTGATTGGCGAAGGGGCCTATATTCAGCGTGGTGAACGAAGCAAGGAGATCGTCACATTCCGCGAGGCACTGGAGTGGTTGCTGGATGAGGCTAAACGTGGACAACATGTCCAGCGTTACAAAGGTCTGGGTGAGATGAATCCGGAGCAGTTGTGGGAAACCACCATGAACCCGGAAAGCCGGCGTTTGTTACAAGTCTCCATCGAGGATGCCATCGCTGCCGATGACGTGTTTACCACTCTTATGGGTGATAATGTTGAACCTCGACGTGCGTTCATCGAGCAGAATGCGCTTTATGTGGAGAATCTGGATATCTGAGTTCCAGCTCCTTTATATTCACGCCAATTTTGAAGCATGGAGATAAAAAAAGGGAGGGTGCCTCAGGCACCCTCCCTTTTTTGTTTGGAGAAGCTCGCAACCTTACTCGTGATGGTAAGCGGTAATGCGCTCAACCTCATTCTTGGAACCGAGTACGACCGGAACACGCTGATGGAGTTCCTTGGGTTGGATCTCCATGATGCGCTCGCGACCGGTGGTAGAGGCTCCGCCAGCCTGCTCGACGATGAAGGACATCGGGTTGGCTTCGTACATCAGGCGCAGTTTGCCTTCAGTACCCTTGGCCATCATCTTGGCATCAAGCGGGTACATGAAGACACCGCCACGGGTGAGGATGCGGTGAACCTCGGCAACCATAGAGGCTACCCAACGCATGTTGAAATCTTCGCCGCGCGGACCTTCCTTACCGGCCAGGCACTCGTCCACGTAACGCTTCACAGGCGCTTCCCAGTGGCGCATATTGGAGGCGTTGATAGCGAACTCACGGGTATCAGCCGGGATAGTCATGTTGGGGTGAGTAAGTACAAACTCACCAATATTCATATCGAGGGTGAAGCCATTAACGCCATTGCCGGTGGTTAACACCAGCATGGTGGAAGGCCCGTAGAGGGCGTAACCGGCACAGACCTGCTCGGTACCCGCCTGCAGGAAATCCTCGGCGGTAGGATTGGCACAATCGCCCTTGCAGCGCAGGATAGAGAAGATGGTACCGACAGAGACGTTGACATCCATGTTGGAGGAGCCATCCAGCGGGTCGAAAGTCAGCAGGTATTTACCGCGTGGGTTGCCTTCAGGGATGTGGTAGATATCTTCCATCTCCTCGGAGGCCATAGCAGCAAGATGGCCGGCCCACTCGTTGGTCTTGAGAAAGACCTCGTTGGTGATGATGTCCATCTTCTTCTGCTCTTCACCCTGGACGTTCTCGGAACCGGCGGCGCCAAGTACGCCAACCAGTTCGCCATGATTGACCAGATTGGAGATCACTTTGCAGGCGGTAACTACGTCGTTGAGCAGGGAGGTAAAGTCGCCAGTGGCGCCTTGCAGCTTGCGCTGCTCCTCGATGATGAATTGAGTAACGCTGGTACGATGGTTGTGCATATCGTATTTATCCCTTTGAAATTTAATTAATAAAA
>JBFEWO010000011.1:0-34391 GCA_041546305.1 Thiohalomonadaceae bacterium
CTTTGGTCGCATTCCAGACCATAAGCCAAAAGAAAGAAACCACTCTCCTGCCAGCCAGTTTACCAAGACAATAAAAAGCCCGGATACCACAAAGTGATATCCGAGCTTTTGCATTCTTCCCTTCGCGTCCTTTTTGCGTTGAGATCTTTTACTCCGCGTGCATGCGGTTGAGCTGCCTGGCGATGATGTCGTGATTGAGCCACAGCACCGGGCCATTCGGGGCAGAGGCCTCGTGGAACATCAGCGGACCGGTTCCCTCCAGCACCAGGGCACTGAGGTGGTCGGTGATCAGGGACTTGCGATCCTTGTGCAGTGAGGTGATCTCCTCGGAAGTTCCCACCATGACTTCGGCCAGCTCAACGGTGTTGTCCATCGGCCATGCCTCGAAATTACGGAACTTGGCAATGGTGGGATCGGCATTGTAGTGCTCGATCTTGTCGAGGATATCCTGCAAATTGACCCCCTCCTGCAGCAGGCTCTGGCAAATAGCCCACTGCTCATCGGCCCACTGACCCTCACCATTTTCACGTTTCAACGCATCCAGCAGCGGGAACAGGGAAAGCTCCACGCCAACGAAGATATCGCTGGAGTTGGTACGGATCTCGGGGCAGTTAAAGACGGTGGCCTTGACCCCATCCTTCCATGCGGCCTCGGCATGGTCCTCCAGGCGCATCTTGGCGTAGCCCTGGGTGTAGTTGGTGTACGTCTGCCACTGGTACTCGCCGTTGATCAGGATCTCGGTACCGTGATAGCCGTAGGCGGTATAGCGGACCTGGCCACCGGTTTTCTCGACACGAGCGCGGATAGCGGCACTGCCTTCGATGAGATACTGGAAGGTGTTGGCAGTCACCTCGTCGAAGTTCATCAACATGAACTTGCCAAGATCACTGTCGAGCAGCGCACGGGAGGAGAGGAAGCGATCGCCGCGGCCCTTGTAAACCCGGTTGGCAATGGCGAGGAACACCTTGGTCTTGGGGATCCCGCCAGCCATGGTGTGGGCGAAGAAGACGTTGGCCCCGTCGGGGATCGCCTTGTTCAGCTCGGCCATGACCTGCTCCACGGAATCGCGAAAACGCTGTACGCCCACCTTGCGGCAAGCCTCGATGTGATCCCAGTCGACCTTGGCGTCCTGCCAAGTGGTGAGCTTGAGCTCGGCCAGCAGGTCGGTGGGTGTCGGGGTGCCTGCGGGCGAATCCAGGTCAAAGCCCGCCATCAGCGGGACATTGATGATGCGACCTCCGAGGTTCTCCTCGGCAGCCTTGAGTTCTTCGTCCGTAAGGGGACGCAGCTTGTGATCCTCGTCCCGGCGGCCCACGGTAATACCCATAATGGTCATCCCGGCAGCCCGGGCTTCGTCGAGCAGGCCATTGACATACCCACGACCAAACAACTCGCCGAAGAGGACAAAAACATCCCCTTTGCGGAAAATATTTTGCTGAGGTATTTCACGTAATGGGGTAAGTACAGACATAGAAATCTCTTGTTGTTAATGCTCGTATTTTCATCCGACCCTGGAAAACCCGGGAATCGTCATTTTCTTTCTCAGCGTCCAAGCCAATCAATTCGCCTATGCCAGGCCGCTAACCGCCTCTGGAAAGCGCTCCACTATAATTCAAATACCCAGTTATATCAAAGATTTGAGTATCAGTTTTGCGGCAAGTGTGAAACCGTTTACAAAGAAATGTGCGGATATGATACATCGTGGTTAACCGCTTTGACGGACTTTCGTCAGAAATTGACTAAGCTTGGGTGACTGGCTTCGAACTTTTTCTCTCTGGGAGAGCCGACCATGACCAAACACCGAGTCGTTTCCCCTTTTCTTCTCCTGCTGATCGTGACTTTATTCCTGACGGGTTGCTCTGGCTGGGACCCAAAAGAATCGGAAACCCTGTCGCAGGAGGCTACCCAAACCATTAACAACTTCCTGCAAAAGGACCCTGGACTGCAACGCTTCATTGATGAAGCGTATGGTTATGCCGTCTTTCCGACGGTTGGAAAAGGGGCGATTGGTGTTGGTGGCGCCTATGGCAAGGGACAGGTTTTTGAGCGAAAACGTGCCATCGGCACCTCGAAACTGGTGCAAGTCACCATTGGCTTCCAATGGGGTGGCCAGGCTTATAGTGAGATTGTGTTCTTCGAGGACAAGGCCTCCCTCGATCGTTTCAAGAGCGGCAATCTCGAGTTTTCTGCCCAAGCCTCCGCGGTCGCCATTACACTCGGTGCCTCGGCCACCGCCGACTATGAAAACGGCGTTGCAGTGTTCACCATGACCAAGGGGGGACTCATGTACGAGGCCTCCGTCGGTGGGCAGAGCTTCAGTTTCGAGGCTTACTGATCGGACGCGCCATGCATTGAGTCCTATTTGTATTGTGCCGTGGCATTACAAAAAAAGGGGCGGTAATCCGCCCCTTTTTTCGTCAGCTTGATCAGGTGCTGTGTTATTCAGCCGTTTTGAGGCAGTCCACACGCTTATACATGTAGGCGTAGTACATCACCGGAATCACCACCAGGGTCAGAATGGTGGAGACGAGGATACCGGAGATCAGTGAGACCGCCAGACCGCTGAAGATTGGATCGTCCAGGATGAAGAACGCCCCGAGCATCGCTGCCAGGCCCGTCAACAGAATCGGTTTGGCGCGAACCGCACCTGAGTTGATCACCGCCCGCTCGAAATCGACGCCCTCACGCACCTGCTGGTTGATGAAGTCGACCAGCAGGATAGAGTTGCGCACGATGATCCCCGCCAGTGCGATCATGCCGATCATCGAGGTGGCTGTGAACTGCTTGTCCGCCAGCCAGTGGCCAGGCATCACACCGATGATGGTCAGCGGGATCGGCGCCATGATGATCAGTGGTACCACGTAGGAGCGGAACTGGGCGACCACCAGCAGGTAGATGAGGAGCAGACCCACAGAGTAGGCAAGCCCCATATCACGGAAGGTCTCGTAGGTGACCTGCCACTCCCCATCCCACTTGAGGCTATAGTCATAGGGATTCTGCGGCGGGTTGATGAAGTACTGCTCTATCCCACGTCCGTCCTGCATTGGCCGATCGCTGAGGGAACCAACCACATCGAACATGCCGTAGAGCGGGCTGTCCAGCTCCCCGGCCATGTCGCCGGTGACCATCACCACGCGCTGCAGATCCTTGTGATAGATCGCATTCTCGCGACTGGTCTGTTCCACTCTGGCGATCTCAGAGAGCGGCACCAGAGTACCGGCAACACTGCGTACCTTCAGTGCCAATACCGTCTCTATATCGGCCTTGTCACTCACAGCGTATTCCAGGCGTATCGGCAACGGATACTTCATCGTCTCGACATGCAGATAGGAGACATCCTCACCGGTGAGTACGGTGGAGATCGCCGCCACCACATTCTGCTGCGGAACGCCGAGCAACGCGGCCTTCTGCTGATCCACGCGCAGGATCAACTTCGGCGCCTCAGCCTCGACGCTGTCATCTGTGTCCACAATGTCAGGGGTAGCCTCCATGACGCTGCGAACCTCCTTGGCAACGGCGATCTGTCCGTCATAGTCGAGGCCATAGATCTCGGCGACCAGCGGTGACTGCACCGGTGGGCCAGGCGGAACCTCGACAATCTTCACATTGGCGTTGTACTCCCGGCCAATGGCCTGCAACGGCTCACGCACGCTGAGAGCAATCTCGTGACTCTGGCGATCACGCAGATGCTTGTCGGTCAGGTTGACCTGGATATCACCCACATTGGCGCCGCCACGCAGGTAGAACTGACGTACCAGACCGTTGAAGTTGATTGGCGAGGCCGTTCCCGCATAGACCTGATAATCGGTCACCTCCGGCACGGTGGCCAGATAGCGGCCGAGGTCGCCCAGCACGCGCGCGGTCTGCTCCACGCTGGTCCCTTCGGGCATATCAACCACGACCTGAAACTCGGACTTGTTGTCGAAAGGCAGCATCTTCAACACCACCCACTGGATACCGACAAGGCCGACAGAGGCCAGGATCAGTACCAGCACGCCGATGCCCAGCTGGAGGCGCTTTTTGTGTCCATCGACCCCGCGCAGGAAAGGACCAACCCACTTATCGAAGAAACGGTAAAGCCCGGCGCTCCCTTCCTCATGGTGCCCGCCATGACTGTCCACTTTAAGCACGACATTGGACATCCAGGGGGTAACAATGAAGGCGATCGCCAGCGAAATAAGCATGCCGATGCTGGCGTTGATCGGGATCGGGCTCATGTAGGGACCCATCAGACCGGTGACGAACGCCATCGGCAACAATGCAGCGATAACGGTGAAGGTGGCGAGGATGGTCGGACCACCCACCTCATCCACCGCCAGCGGGATAGCTTCCACCAGTTTCTTGCCGCCCATCAGCATATGGCGATGGATATTCTCCACCACCACGATGGCGTCATCGACCAGGATGCCGATGGAGAAGATCAGGGCGAACAGGGAGACACGGTTCAGGGTAAAGCCCCACGCCCAGGACGCGAACAGGGTGACGGCCAGGGTGATCACCACCGCCATACCGACAATAAAGGCCTCGCGGTAGCCGAGGGCGAAGAGAACCAGGGCGACGACCGAGAGCGTAGCGAAGACCAGCTTACTGATGAGCTTTTTCGCCTTGTCGTCGGCGGTAGCACCATAGTTTCGGGTCACGGTGGCTTCGATGCCATCAGGCACAAAGGTGCCCTTGAGCGCTTCGAAACGCTCGATCACCTGATTAGCGATCTTGACCGCATTGGTACCCGGCTGTTTGGCGATAGCCACAGTGACTGCAGGGAACTCGCCCTGAATATCGATCCCCTTCTCAGTGGCAGCCGGCCCGGTACCCATCCATACATACTGCTCGGGCTGATCGGGACCGCGAAGCACTTCGGCGACATCCGACAGATATACCGGCCGGCCGTTATGCACCCCAACTACCAAATCACCCACCTCATCGACACCGCTGAGAAAATCCCCGGCCTGTACCAGGACTTCGCGGTTATCGCTCACCAGCACGCCGGAAGGCCGGGTGGCGTTGGAGAGCTGAAGCGCCTTGCGCAGGTCATCGAGGGCGATGTTGAAACCGGCCAGGCGCACCGGGTCGAGCAGGACATGCACTACCTGGTCCGGACCGCCGATGGTGTAGATATCACGGGTACCCTTGACCCGCTTCAGCTCCGCTTCAATGGCATGGGCCACCTGCTGCAGTTCATAGGACCCAACTTTCTCCTGCTTGCTCCACAGGGTCAGCGTCACAATGGGCACATCATCGATGCCCTTGGGCTTGATAATGGGCTGGCTGACACCGAGATTCGTCGGCAGCCAGTCTCCCTTGGAGAACATGGCGTTATACAGACGCACGATGGCCGCGGTGCGATCCTCGCCCACTTCGTACTGCACGGTCAGTACCGACATCCCGGGTTGGGAAACGGAATAGACATGCTTGACCCCTTCAATCTCCGAAAGGATCTGTTCGGCTGGTGAACTAACCAGGTGTTCGACCTCCAATGCCGAAGCGCCGGGATAGGCGATGAAGACATTGGCGAAGGTCACATTGATCTGCGGCTCTTCCTCACGCGGGGTGATCATCACCGCGAACACGCCGAGCAGGAAACCCACCAGGGCGATGAGCGGTGTAATCTCGGTGGTGAGGAAACGTTTGGCTATACTCCCTGATATCCCCATTTTCTCTTTCATGAATCGTTCCCTGCACGTTGCTCCTTCAGCATCACGCCGGCACGGATCGGATCCAGCGCGACGTGCTCACCGGCACTGAGTCCAGCCAGCACCTCAACCTGGCTATCAGCGAAACGCTTACCGACACGAATCTGGCGAAAAGCGATCTGCTCTGCACTGACGACATAGACGCCGGTCACCTCACTCCGATGAACCACGGCCTCTGCCGGGATCAGCAGTCTCTGCACCTCACCGGTGACAAAAGCCACCTTGGCGAACATTCCCGGATAGACGCCATGCTGCCCCTCCGGCAGATCGACACGCACATTGAAGGTATGGGAAACCGGGTCAGCGTAAGGGCTGATGGTTAGGCTGTCACCCTCGACACTTGCGTTATTCTGGGTGGGGAAGATCACCCGGGCACGCGACAGTTTACGCACACTGACGATATGGCTTTGCGGTACCTCGGCAATCGCACGCAACTTTTCCAGCGAGATCCCGGTCATCAGCGGCTGTCCCGGATTGGCCGTCTCGCCTGGCTCCACATGGCGCTCGACTACGATGCCGCTATAGGGGGCTCGCACCACCGTGTGCTCGAGCTGCTCCTGGGCCTGCTCGCGGGCAGCATTGGCAGACTTGAGCGCAGCTTCAGCCTTGTCGTAATCGGCCCGGGAAACCAGCTTGCGCTCTAGCAGGTCCTTGATGCGATTGAAACTGGAGCGAGCCTCCTCGGCACGAGCCACCGCAGCCTTGAGCGCCGCCTGCTGCTCCCGGTCGCGGAACCGAACGATGATATCGCCCTTGTTGACGTAATCGTCCACATCGACCAACACATCGGTGATCCTGCCCGAGGTCTGAGCCGACACCGTACTCTGCTGCACCGCCTCAATCACCGCATCGACCACCTGCTCCCGGGCAATGACCTGCAAGGTCGCCTCGGCCGTTTTCAGCCCGGCCGACTCAGACTCAGCACTTGGCGCCTTTGCCTGCTCCGCGACAGCAGACGGTTCTTCCGATGGCGTCGATTCAGCCTCGGTTGCCGTCTCAGCCGCCATAGCTACACCTGCCCAAATAACTCCCAGGCAGCTCCACAGCAATAACCGCATCATGCGCATATCTGTTCCCCTATACTCTTTATTTTGACGTTGGATATTAGCATAGCATTCGTATATTAGCGTTCGCTAATATACACATGAACAGTAGATAAGGGAAGCCTTGTCCTTTTTCAATATTCTCGTGGGCATTCTTCGGCATCCCCCTGAGGATGAAGCTCCCCCCGACCAAGATACTAATTAGCTGGACAGGGATTTCGGCCGTGTCGACATCTCCTTACAATAAAACCGATAGTTATTGTGTCCCTGCTGGTGGGCATGCTTCATGGCAAGATTGGCGTGTTCGAGTAGCTCCTCTCCTCCCGCGCCATCTTCGGGATAAAGGGCAATGCCGATTACCGGGGAGAGAAACAGCTCATAGCCGTCGGCAATGACCGGCTCGGTAAAGGCCTGAAGCAGGGATTTAGCCACCGCCTCGAACTCCTCATGATGATGCAGATGTTTAAGCAGGATCACGAATTCATCGGCACGGATCCGGGCGACCGTGGTATTCACTTCCAAGGCACCGACCAACCGCTGCGCCGCCTTTTTCAGTAACCGCTCGCCCAGCACCTTTTCCCGCGCATCGCTAAGCAGTTCGGAAAACTCCAGCCCAATACAGACCACCGCGAGAGGGCTACCGTGGTGCCTGGACTGCAAAACCGCCTGATTGAGACGATCCTGCAGCAATACCCGATTGGCCAGTCCGGTCACTGCATCGTAGTGCAGCAAACGTTCCAGTCTTTCTTTCTCCTTGAGGCGGTTGGTAATGTCCTTGCCGGTAGAGACAAAATGGGTCAAAACCCCCTCGGCAGAGAAGACCGGTGTGATGGTCTTTGCTTCATAATACAGTTCGCCATCCTTGCGTCGATTGATAAAGATATCGGTATAGGGAAGCCCGCTGGTAATACTCTTCCACAGGGTGCGGTAGAATTGCTCATCCTGCATCCCTGATTTGAGCATGTTGGTCTTTTTCCCCAGCGCGTCCTCCTTGGAGTAACCGGTAATCTCCTCGAAGGCGGCATTGACGTAGACAATGCTTCCCTTCTCATCGGTAATGACCACCGCATCTGCAGACTGCTCCAGCGCACGGGACATCATCTCCCGCTCCTCTTCCAGTTGCCGGCTATGACTCACATCGATGGAGAGTCCGGCGACCCGGTAGATCTCACCGGCGGTGTTGCGGATCGGGAAGGAGCGGGTATTGATCCAGCGAGACTGGCCATCGGGCAGCAGAATACGGTACTCCTCGATAAACCCCGCCCAACCGTCGCTGGCCAGCTTCGCCTGTACCCGATGAAAATCCTCCGGATGGACACTCTCCAGCAAGCGCTCGGGACTGGACAGTAACCACTCACAGGGACGTTCCCATACCTCCTCGAATGCAGGACTGAGGTAGAGTATGTGTTGCTGATTGGCATCCAGTAGCCAAAATACCTCACCAATATTTTCGGTGAGTTGGCGAAAACGCTGCTCGCTCTCGCGTAGCGCCTTCTCGGCGGCCTGCCGGGCGCGGTGAATCTCGAGTTCTTCCAGTTCCCGCTCGATTGCCGGGACCAGGCGCGACAGATTGTGCCGGGTGACAAAATCGTGCGCACCGGCATGCATCATCATCACCGCCCGATCCTCCCCCACCGCATCGGCAACAATTATGACGGGAAGGCCTTGGCCGGAGTGCCGCACTTGTTCAATCACCGCCATAGCAAAATCTTCATCCGGATAATAGGCACTGATCACCAGATCGCCATTCCCCTGCTCAAGCAGTCGCGACAATCCCTCCACACTCTCCAGGTGGTGAAACTCGGCCTTGAGACCACCCTGCCGGACAGTCTCCATCACCAGGCGGGCTACCTCGGCTGAACGCTCAACCAGAATGATGCGTAGTGATTGTGTCATTGGAACTTGTTACGCCGCTGCCAAATCCGAATGGAAGAAAAACCCCATCCTATTCCCGGCAAGCAAGAGAGACAAGCTTGCTCGCGAGATCCCCAGCCCTCCCCTCGCACGCAGCCGATCATTCAACGTATAATGGCGGCCATTGTCCTTATCACAGCAAATGCGTGGAGCACTATGGCGCAGTACATCTATACCATGAACCGTGTCGGCAAGGTCGTGCCGCCGAAACGGGAAATCCTCAAAGATATTTCCCTCTCCTTCTTCCCCGGCGCCAAGATCGGCGTGCTTGGCCTCAATGGCGCAGGTAAGTCGACCCTGTTGCGCATCATGGCCGGTGTGGATACCGACATCGAGGGCGAGGCCCGCCCACAGCCCGGCATCAAGATAGGCTATCTGCCGCAAGAGCCGCAGCTGGAAGAGAGCCTGGATGTACGCGGTAACATCGAACTGGCTGTCGGTGAGGTGAAGAACGCCCTCAAACGCCTCGATGAGGTCTATGCCGCCTATGCCGAACCAGATGCGGACTTCGATGCCCTGGCTGCCGAACAGGCCAAGCTGGAGAACATCATTCAGGCGACTGACGGCCACAACATCGACCGTCATCTGGAGGTGGCGGCCGACGCCCTGCGCCTGCCGGCCTGGGATGCGGACGTCAGCAAACTCTCCGGCGGCGAGAAGCGCCGCGTGGCGCTGTGCAAGCTGCTGCTGGAAAAACCCGACATGCTGCTGCTCGACGAGCCGACCAACCACCTCGACGCCGAGTCGGTCGCCTGGCTGGAGCGCTTCCTGCACGATTACGAAGGCACCGTGGTGGCGATCACCCACGACCGCTACTTCCTCGACAACGTCGCCGGCTGGATCCTGGAACTCGACCGCGGCCACGGCATTCCGTGGGAGGGCAATTACTCCTCCTGGCTGGAACAGAAGGAGAAGCGCCTGGAGCAGGAACAGAAATCCGAGCAGGCCCGTATCAAGGCGATGAAACAGGAGCTGGAGTGGGTACGCTCCAACCCCAAAGGGCGCCACGCCAAATCCAAGGCGCGTATGGCCCGCTTCGAAGAGTTGTCTTCCAAAGAGTACCAGAAGCGCAACGAGACCAATGAACTCTTCATCCCGCCGGGTCCGCGCCTGGGCGATATGGTGATCGAGGCGAAGAATCTGAAAAAGGGCTTCGGCGATCGCCTGTTGATCGATGATCTCAACTTCAGCCTGCCGCCGGGCGGCATCGTCGGCATCATCGGTCCCAACGGGGCGGGTAAAACGACACTGTTCCGCATGCTGGTAGGCCAGGAGCAGCCCGACAGCGGCGAGCTGCGTATCGGCGAGACGGTCAAGCTCTCCTACGTGGATCAGAGCCGGGCGGACCTCGACCCGAAGAAAACCGTGTGGGAGGAGGTCTCCGGCGGTCACGACAACATGATGGTGGGCGATTTCACCCTCAACTCCCGCGCCTACGTCAGCCGCTTCAACTTCCGCGGCTCGGACCAGCAAAAGCGCGTCGGCGACCTCTCCGGCGGCGAACGCAATCGCCTGCACATGGCCAAGCTGATCGCCGCAGGCGGCAACCTGCTGCTGCTCGACGAGCCGACCAACGACCTCGACGTGGAAACGCTGCGGGCGCTGGAGGAGGCGCTGCTCGAGTTTCCGGGCTGCGCCGTGGTGATTTCCCACGACCGCTGGTTCCTCGACCGCATCGCCACCCACATCCTCGCCTTTGAGGGCGAGTCGCATGTGGAGTGGTTCGAGGGTAACTTCGCCGATTACGAGGAGGACAAGAAGCGCCGCCTCGGCGAGGAGGCAGTACAACCACATCGGATCAAGTACAAGAAACTGGCTTAATCCCGGTTCAAGGTTTCAAGTTCAAGGTCAGGCGGGTCTCCCGCCCACTCTGGCCTTGTTCTTCACCTTGTTAAAATCGACAAGGAGAATCGATGGACGAGCGGTTAATAGACTTCCTCAACAAGACGGAAGAGCTGCTGGATCGCTTTGCCCGTCAACTTCCTGAGGTGCCTTCACCAATCGATTGGTCGGCCATGGCCTTCCGCTGGCACTCCCACGGCAATACCCTTCAGGCCATCTCCCATCCCCATACCCTGAAACTCGAAGACCTGCAGGGCATCGATCGGCAAAAATCTCTACTGTCACAGAACACCCGACAATTTCTCCGCGGCCTGCCGGCCAACAATGCCCTGCTCTGGGGCTCGCGCGGCACCGGAAAATCCTCCCTGATCAAGGCGCTGCTTAATGCCCATGCAGCCGAGGGGCTTCGCCTCATCGAGGTGGAGCGGCAGGAACTTGTCGACCTGCCGCACATCGTCTCATTGCTACGTGGTCGCCCGGAGCGCTTCATCCTGTTTTGCGATGATCTCAGCTTCGAGGCAGGCGATCCTGGTTACAAGGCGCTCAAGGTGGCGCTCGACGGTTCACTCGATGCCGCACCAGAAAATGTCCTTATCTACACCACCTCCAATCGCCGCCACCTAGTTCCCGAATACATGAGCGATAATCAGGAGGCGCGGGTGGTCGACACCGAGGTGCATTTGGGCGACAGCATCGAGGAGAAGATCTCCCTCTCGGAACGCTTCGGTCTCTGGCTCTCCTTCTATCCTTTCAACCAGGATGAATACCTGGCCATCGTCGACTACTGGCTGCAACAGCTGGGTATCGAACAGTTCACAGGGCAGGCCAGGAGTGAGGCACTTCGCTGGGCTCAGGCACGCGGTTCGCGCAGTGGCCGTGCTGCCTGGCAGTTCGCGCGCGATTGGGCAGGGCGCGTCCTTATGACCGATTGATTTCATCCCCCCCGGGGATACACTTACACAACAACACAAACTAAGGATCGCCATGACTGCACCCAAGCGACTCGAGGCGAAGGCCCTTGCAAATAGCTGCCCGGAAGAGAGTTTTAAATTCGAGACCACGGATGAGCTGGAGGATCTGACTGAGATCATCGGCCAGGACCGTGCCGTCAAGGCAGTACACTTCGGCATCGGCGTCCAACGCGAGGGCTACAATCTTTACGTCATGGGCCCTTCCGGGATGGGCAAACACACCATGGTGCGCCAGTTTTTGGAGCAGAAAGCCAGCGCACAGTCCCATCCGCCCGACTGGTGCTATGTCAACAACTTCAAACAACCGCACAAACCCAAGGCGCTGAAACTGCCGCCAGGAAAAGGGGAGCAGTTGCGTCAGGACATGGAGCAGCTGGTCGAAGAGCTGACCACCGCGATCCCGGCCGCCTTTGAGAGCGACGAGTACCGCAGCCAGATCCAGACCCTGGAGGAGGAGCTCAAGGAGCAGCAAGAGAAAGCCTTCAGCGATCTCTCGGATGCGGCCAGCAGCAAGGAGGTCAAGCTGTTCCGCACTCCCAGCGGCTTTGCCTTCGCACCGCAACGCGAGGGTGAGGTCGTCAGCCCCGAAGATTTCGAAAAACTGCCGCCGGAAGAGCAGGACCGTATAGAGAAGACCGTCGCCGCCCTGCAGGAACAGTTACAGGAGATCATCCAGCACATCCCCCAGTGGCGCAGGGAAACGCGGGACAAGGTCAAGAAGGTTAATCGCAAGGTAGCGATGTCTGCCGTCGGTCACCTGATCGAGGAGCTGAAAAAGCACTATCAGGATCTACCAGACATTCTCAGCTATTTTGACGAGGTGGAGCAGGATGTGATCCACAATGTCACCGACTTCATTAAAACGGAAGAGAGCAGTGAGATTCCAGGGCAACAGCCCACCGACCCCAAAGCGATGCATCGCTACAAGGTCAATAACCTGATCCTCAACAGCCGTGGCGAAGGCGCGCCGGTGATCTATCTGGACAACCCCACCTACATCAACCTGGTAGGACGGGCTGAGCATTTGGCCCAGCTCGGCACCCTGATGACCGATTTTACTCTGCTCAAGCCGGGCGCCCTGCATGAGGCCAACGGCGGCTACCTGTTGCTCGATGCCCACAAGGTATTGACCCAGCCCTACGCCTGGGAAGGTCTAAAGCGCGCCCTCTACTCCAGCAAGATCGTTATCGAACCGCTGGAAAAGATGCTCAGCCTAATCAGCACCGTCTCGCTCGAACCCGAGCCGATTCCACTGGACATTAAGGTCGTCATCCTCGGGGATCGCCGGCTCTACTATCTGTTGCAGGAGTATGACCCGGACTTCGGTGAACTGTTCAAGGTCCAGGCTGATTTCGAGGAACGTATCGATCGCAGTGATGAAAACAACCAGCTCATTGCCCGGTCGATAGCCACCATTGCCCGTAAGGAGAAACTGCTTCCCTTCCACCGGAGTGCTGTCGCCCGGGTCATTGATTACTCTTCGCGCCATGTGGAAGACGCCGAAAAGCTCACCGCACATATGCGCAGTATCGCCGACCTGCTGCGCGAGGCCGATTACTGGGCCCGCCAGGAGGGGCGCAATGTGGTGCAGGCGGAAGATATCCGCCACAGCATCGATGAACAGATCCACCGCGCCTCACGTGTACGCGAACGCATTCAGGAGGCGATCCAGCGTGGTGATATCTTTATCGACAGCCAAGGGGGCAAAATCGGTCAGGTGAACGGGCTGTCGGTGATCGGACTGGGCAACTATATGTTCGGTCAGCCCTCTCGCATTACCGCTACCGTCCACCTTGGCGAGGGAGAGGTGATCAATATCGAACGTGAAGTCGAGATGAGCGGTCCCATCCACTCCAAGGGGGTGTTAATTCTTTCTTCCCTCATCGCCTCGCGATATGCCCGTAAACAGCCCCTATCCCTTTCGGCAAGCCTGGTCTTTGAGCAAAATTACGGCGGTGTCGACGGCGACAGCGCCTCACTGGCCGAGCTGTGTGCCCTGCTCTCTGCGATCGCCGAGGTACCGATCAAGCAATCCTTTGCCATAACCGGCTCCATAAATCAGCACGGCCAGGTACAGCCCATCGGAGGGGTCAATGAAAAAATCGAAGGCTTCTTCGAAGTGTGTCGTACCCGCGGGCTTGACGGTCAACAGGGTGTCATCATCCCGGCCAGCAACGTCAAGAACCTGATGCTCCACCCCGATGTAATCGAGGCCGTGGATACCGGGCAATTTCATATCTATTCGGTAGAAACGGTCGACGAGGCATTGAGCTTGGTAACCGGATTTGATGCTGGCGAGCTGGATAGCAAAGGTAATTATCCTCCAGACACAATCAATGGCAAGGTACAGGAGCGTCTCATGCAGATGGCACGCATCCGCCAGAGTTTTGGCGATAGCCATCACAAGGACAAGGATGAGGAATCCGGGATTAAGCTGGAGGACGGCGGCACAACGGGAAAAACATAACCCTCGCGCAATTCGGTCACTGACCTCAGCGTGCCATCCGGGTGCGCTGAGCCCCTATCCCACAGGAATAAACCTGCCTCATTCCCGCATAGAAAAAACAGCCGAAGCATATTGGAATATTATAATATTCACCCTGATTTCCGGGCTTTGACATTGCATCTGTACTGCCTCTATCCTTGTGTCCCTTGTGCCCGGAAATACCCCGGCATCTGACCATAAAAACCAATGATAAAAACAACAGATAACAACACAGAGCATACTCGCAGGACTTACAGTCTGCGCCAGCGCTATCTGTTTGTCACCGCCTGCCTCAGCCTACTCCTTATGGGATGTCTCTGGCTTGCCCATAACTTCATCAGCGACAATGCTGGACTGCACCTGCAGAATACGACACAACGCAACCTGACGGCTCAAAATGTGCGCCTCTTACGTGAGTCGCTTCAGCTAATAGAACAACAATACGAATTCTATCTCTGGTCACCGACTCAGGAATATCGTCAGGGGGTTCTGAACAATCTCGATTCTGCCCTGACAGTTATCGGACAACTCGAGTCACAGCAGTGGTTTCATCGTAACGAATATGCCCTGTTACCAGCCAAATTTAGGGGCTTGTTCCGTACCCTGAAAAACAGCCTTGTCGAGGTCATGGAAAAGCGCCAGAGCCTGGCTTCAACGCTATCGACAGGTAGTGCATTGCCCACATCTTCCATTGCACTACTTCGTCAATCTGAGGAGCCCTTGATGAAGCAACTCTGGGGCGAGCTAAGTACCCTGGAAGAGGTTCTCGAACGCTCTGCCGTGACCGAGGCCAAGCGGATCGACCATGCTGCCAGTACGGTAAACCTAGGGATATGGCTACTGGGTATCGGAGGCATTGGCGTAATCATCATCAGTTTCCTTTATTTTGAATGGGGGGTACTCAAACCCATCACCATGGTAGCTGTCGCCCTCAAAGAGGAGGCGGAGGGCCAGAGCAGCAAAATGCCCAAGGCCCATAGTAGGGAGAGCCAGCAACTCATCGATGCCTTTACCCAAATGCGCCTGCAGGTTCAGGATCGTCAGCGCGCCCTAGAGCAGCATGCCCTGCAGGACAATCTGACCAGCCTGCCCAATCGCTTCTTCTGGCAAGGGGCACTTAACAAGCAATGCGAGGAAGCCAAGGCCCACCACCACGGGCTGGGCGTGCTGATTGTCGGCCTGGACCGGTTCAAGGAGATCAACGACACCCTTGGGCACGCCACGGGCGACCGCGTGCTGAAACTGTTTGGTGAACGTCTGAAATACCTGCTACGGGGTAATGACACCGTCGCCCGCCTTGGTAGCGACGAATTTGCCATCATGTTGCCGAACAGCGGGCAGGAAGAGACCATTTATATCGCTCGCAAGATCCTGCAAGAGATGGAGCATCCGTTCCTGATCGAACAGATCAGCCTCTATGTGGGCTGCAGCATCGGTGTCACCCTCTTCCCCAAAACCAGCAACAGCGCTGAAGAGCTGACACGCCACGCCAGTATCGCCATGTATGCAGCAAAGCGGCATAAAAGCGGTTATGCGCTGTACGACCCCAAATACGACGTCCACAGCGTGCACAAGCTCTCGCTGGCCAATGATCTGCGCAACGCCATCCAGAACAATGACCTCTACCTGGTGTTTCAGCCCCAAGTGTCACCGGATAACCATCAGCTACGTGGCATGGAGGTCTTGCTGCGTTGGAACCATCCTCACCATGGGCTGGTCCGTCCTGACGAATTCATCTCCATTGCAGAACAAACCGCCTTGATCCATCCCCTGACCAACTGGGTACTGGAAAATACCTTTGCCCAAATGGCCACCTGGCGAAAACAGCAACTGGACTGTGGCACCGTTGCCATCAATATCTCGGTATTCAACCTGCAATCCTCGCTGCTCATCGAATGCCTGCGTATTCAGCTGGAAAAATGGCAGATTCCAGCGGACAAAATCATGCTTGAGATCACCGAATCCGCCATGATGGCCGATCCCATCCACGCCAAAAACACGTTGCAACAGCTCAGTCGCTTGGGATTGAAGCTGGCCATCGACGATTTCGGCACCGGCTTCTCCTCCCTGGCCTATATCAAGCAATTACCTATCGATGAACTGAAGATCGATAAATCCTTTGTCATGGAAATGGCCAACGATGAGAACGATGCCGTCATCGTTCGCTCCACCATCGATATGGCGCACAACCTGGGACTGAAGGTGGTGGCCGAAGGAGTGGAAAGCAAAGAGATCCGGGATCTGCTGGAGATTCTCAACTGCGATCTGCTCCAGGGCTACCACATCTGCAGACCGCTCCCCGCTGCCGAGATCGCCAGCCTGCTTCCTCCCCTTCAGACCAAGGGGAAGATCCGTCACATCAGGGATTTTCGCTAAAGATAAACGGCATAACCGTACTGCGACGATAGGCCTCGGCATCGATCACACGGCCATCGGCCACACCGGCCCGCGCTCTCAACAAGGCCTGCTCGATACGGCGATCTGCAATGTAATAACGTGATTCGAGGCCGATCTGGTGCAGTGAGGGGCACTCCTCATCGAACACATGGCGGTACATCGCACTCATCATGCCGTAACGCCCCGACATCAGCATGTTGGTCGCCCCCTTAATGCGTGCAATCGCCTCCTCATCGCGGCTGTAGAAGCTGGTCACCAGCATCACCGAGATGGCATGCAGTACGTCGTACTGAACATGGGCGACGAACACCAGCAGTTGCTCGCGGGTGAGCGGCACATCGTTTTGCCAGGCAAAACGGATCATGCCGCCAAGCAACAGACTGAAGAACTCGGGCACACCCCACTCCATCCCCAGGCCAACCGAGGCGAGTGACTCCAGCGGTGTGAAACTCTCATCGCCAGCAACCAGGCGCTGGATCAAGACGTTATCGGCCACCCCATGGAGCATCGGCTGATCCTGCTCCTCAAACGGCACCCCCAGTCCCTCGAATATCTTCCGGTACATGACGATGTGGGTCATGGAATCGAATAGACCACCGAGAGAGGGATAATCCTGTACCTCATGGGTGCCGACCCCGTACTCATCCGCGATGAGTTGCGCCAGGACGATCTGGGTCATCTCCGAAACGCGCTCATTCAGCTGCCCATAGGGCATTGCCATCACCCCGGAAAAACGCCCCAAGGCAAGCGCGACACACTGACGGGTGTTTTTTACCTGATTGAAATACTGCAGGGCAAAGCGGGTCAGCTGCTCTTTGGTGAATTCCCCGTTAAAGACCCGGATAAAGAAGGGGTGGCGCCACACCGGATGGTCCATGACATGATCGTGCAGCTCCAGGAACATTGCCTCCAGGGCAGCCGGATTAAACGCCGCGGTACGAATAAAGGGGTTGCCCGGCTGCTTCTCGGCGATCTCACGCAGACTGGCGAACTGCTGATTAAGACTGTTCTGCGGGTCATCCAGCTCGCGAATCACTTTCCTGAAATCGTTCACCTGCTCCTGTTTGAAGCGTGCCAGCACGGCTTCGGCATCCAACTGCAACAGACTGGGAAGATGATGGACATTTGCCGGGATCCGAGGAGTGCCGTCGGGAAGGATCTCCAAAAGATCAGAAAACTGCCGGGGTGTCGCCATGACGCGCATGCCTCATAAATCAATAAATCAATAAATCAGCAACTACTAAATAACATCCCCCTACAAAATGCAAGGATGTAGTACGAGGGATTAATTTCAGTGATACCACATCGTGGCGACAAGGAGATAAAACAAGGGGTGGATTGGAAAAGGGCCGGCAAAGCCGGCCCTTTTCAACAGACGTGATGTAATCAAGCGATGTAGTCGGCAATTCCCGGATTACCATCCACATTTTTCAACTTGGGTGTATTGAGCTTGTCGATCTTTGTAACCTTCACATCACGCAGGTAGTCTGCCACCACATCCCAGATCGGGCGCCCGGGTGACTGAGAACCCACGGTTGCCCAGCCGGCCACCTTGTATCGCTTGGCCGGGTCGATGGGGGTACCGTCATCGAGCGTCATCTCTGAGACACGCTTGCCCATGGTCGCAGTGGGATCGCAAACGTAGTTCATGCCACTGACGCGCACCATGTCGCCACCTTGCTGATAATAGGGGTCTTCATTGAACAGGTTGTCCATCACATCCTCAAGGATGACCTTAATCTCTTCACCGCTCATTTCACGCACGTAAGTCTCAGGATACGTAGTTCCGGTCTGATCCATCACATGCTCCATGGTGATCTTCTGACCCGGCAGCACGGTAGTGCCCCAGCGGAAACCGGGAGAGAGCGCGATCTGCGCGTCGCCCACGACGCGCTGGGCATCGCAGATGATCTGGTCGAAGGTGCCGTTGAAATTACCGCGGCGATAGAGCAGATCGCCTGCCTCGGCCAGTTCCTCGTTGAGCTGGCCCAGATATGGCTGTCGCACCTCATTGATATAGGCCTGCATGGCCGCATCGGGCTCGATGAGGTTGGAGAAGACCGGTAGCAGGCGATAACGGAAATCCTGTACCTTGCCACCGCGCACATCCAGATCCAGCACGCCGAGGAATTTGCCATTGGAGCCGGCATTGGTCACCAGGGTCTGGCCGCCGGGATTGTTGATGATGCTCGGCGCTGGCATGCCGTCATGGGTGTGGCCGCCCAGAATAACATCGACACCGCTAACGATGGAGGCCATTTTCAGGTCCACATCCATGCCGTTATGGGAGATCACCACCACGACGTCGGGCTTTTCATTCTCGCGGATCTCATCGACCAGCTGCTGCAGGTCATCATCCCTGATGCCGAAGGTCCAGTCAGGGATGAAACGGGAAGGATTGGCAATCGGGGTATAGGGGAAGGCCTGGCCAATGACCGCAACACGAACACCACCGACATCGCGCATGGTGTAGGGCTTGAAGGCGTGACCGGTATCCTCGTCAAAACCGGAGAAATCGGCAAAGCGATAATCGAACAGGGCATCTTCTGTTACGCGAATATTTTGCGCAACAAACTCACCCTTGAAGGCCTCGATGTTCTTCAACACCTCTTCGTCGTTATAGGTAAACTCCCAGTGACCGGTCATGATATCCACGCCCAGCCGGTTACAGGCTTCCACCATGTCCATACCGCGAGTCCATAACGCGGTACCGGAGCCCTGCCAGGTGTCACCGCCATCGAGCAGCAGACTGTTACCGTCACCACGCTCGGCTCGAATGCGATTCACCAAAGTCGCCAGGTGGGCAAAACCACCAACCTTGCCGTATTTTTCTGCGGCTTCGGTGAAGTTCAGATAGGTAAAGGCATGAGCCTCGATCGTGTTAGGTTTGATGCCAAAGTGGTCCAGCAGTTTGTGCCCCACCAGGTGGGGGGCACGTCCCTGAGCCTGGCCAATCCCAAGATTGACATTCGGCTCGCGGAAGTAGATCGGATTGAGCTGGGCATGGGTGTCGGTAATATGCAGCAGGCTCACATTTCCGAATTTCGGCACCTCGTAGAGATCGGATGGCGCCTTGCGGTCGGAGCTGCCAAAGTTACATCCGGGCAACATACCGGCGGCTCCGGCAATACCCATTAACTGAATAAATTGTCTACGGGAAAATGACATCGGGGGGACTCTCCTCTTAACCCATTTGTCGTGAGTTCGTTATGTCGCGGTGAGGAAACAAATACCTCGTATGTTAATCCTAGAACAACAAAAACAAAGAATTATGGTCACATTAAGAATCGGTGCTGTATAACGCAGATAAAACATCACCCCAATTGTAAGTAATGTTATTGTTGACCGCTACCACAACCCTGATAAGAGGGGCCGAACGATGCAACGGTCATCGATTCCCGAATTTTCACCATTCAGCGCAGGGATAATTCAGAACAACCGTGCTATTACTATCTCCGTCTGCTATTGATATCATCAATAATTGTGATGGTATTAAAACGCACGCTCGTTAGAATTACGTATCTGGCAGGCACACACCAAGGAGTTTGTGATGACCGGAATTGAAAACGCACAATACGATCTCAGTGACGCACAATTCTCGCTGGAAACCGCCATTGACCTGCTATGCAGCATTAATGAGGACAGCAAGAGCAGCACTCCTGCACTGAATGACGTGATTCAGCATCTGGTAAACATCAAGAAAGAGTTGGCCGACAGCTATGCTGAACTAATGAGCGTACAGACCAAAATCGAGCACTGAACCGAGCAATGCTGCAGTACCTCCGGCGTCTGACCACTTACGCCGCCTAAATATCCCATGGCCGAGTCTGCTATCCGTTTACTATTGCGCATCAGCGTAAAACTTTTTTCACTATTTGCCCTGGGATTTGTCCTTTATGGCCTGTTCTCTTCACTCGACGATCATTCACCAGCGCACCCAGCATCGGCACCACCACCGCTCCGCCATTCTCTTGAGAGCGTTGCCGAGGACCAGTCCTACCGCATCCCATGGGGTATGGGTAACCTGATCCTGGTACAGCGAAGCACAACGACACTTGCATCACTACAACAAGAGCCGGAAAGGCTCCTTGATCCCCTCTCACGGCATACAAATCAGCCGATAAATATGTCCCCTGAGACCCGCTCAGTCCGTCCCGAACTGTTTATCGCTTTCGACCGCGGTACCTATCTGGGCTGTCCCCTCGAATGGATCCCGCCCGGCAAGCGTCAAGCGTGGTTACAACCTTGGCCTGGCGGTTTTCGCGATAGCTGCAGCGGATCCTGGTACGATGCCGCAGGACGGGTTTTCAAAGGGCAACAGGCAGGCAGAAACCTCGATATCCCATCCTACCGATTTCTCAGCAAAGACTTGCTGGAGATAGGCCCAAGCGGGGATAATCCCACCCCCGCGAAATGAGGAAATCCCATGGCCGAGACAATGCATTGCTATATCTATCGCAGCAAACGCAAAGATGAACTTTACCTGTACCTGGCAAAGGAAGAGGACTTCGAGAGTGTTCCGGAAGAAATCCGTAGAAGCCTTGGTCAGTTAGAAAAAGCCATGGAACTGGATATCACGCCAGAGAGCAAACTTGCACGGAGTAACGCTGTTGATGTCATCAGAAACCTGAAGGAACATGGATTCCACATCCAGCTACCGCCGCCAAATCCCACGATCTGAGAAGCCAGATCAACCATTAGCGTTGTTTGCGTCTCTAGCCTGCCCGATCACTTGCCCGGGGAAAGGAAGTGCAGTACAGCGCCCAGGTTGCTGTGGTTGAGCACAACATCACTCTGCTCCTGGACCGTGGGTTTGGCACGGTAGGCCACACCCAGTCCGGCAGCCGACAGCATCTTCAGGTCGTTCGCCCCGTCCCCCATGGCGATCGCCTGTTTCGGTGAGATACCCAGCTCCTCGCACAGTTCGTTGAGGAACACCTCCTTGGCGGCGGCATCGACGATATGCCCAAGGATACGACCGGTTAACCTCCCCGCTTCCTTTTCCAGCACATTGGCCCGGGTGTAATCCAGGCCGAGGCGCTGCTTGAGACGGTCGGTAAAGAAGGTAAAACCACCAGAGACCAGTGCGAACTTCACCCCTCGGTCCTTAAGCCCAGCGATCAGTGTCTCGGCCCCGGGGTTGGGGGAGAGCCGTTCCTCATACACCCTACCCAGCACCGACTCATCCAGTCCCTCCAGGGTCGCCACCCGCTGGGTCAGTGAAGCGGCAAAGTCGAGCTCGCCGCGCATCGCTGCTTCGGTGATCGCCGCCACCTGCGCCTTGACCCCAGCAAAGTCGGCTATTTCATCAACACACTCAATGTTGATCAGGGTCGAATCCATATCGCTGATCACCAGGCGCACATCATTCAGCTGGAAATCCTCTGGCACCGGGTTGATGTCAAAGGGCAGGCGCTGACGCAAATCGGCAAGGGACTGAAGCGACCAGGCAATATTGTGATGAAGCCGATAGTGATCGCCGCACTGCTGCAGCTCGCCAGCGCAAGCGGCAATCAGGTGTGCTTGGGTAGAATCGTCGAGTTCTGGCGTATGAATAATGGTCAGCATAGGATGTGAATAGATGCGGTCACTAATTGCGAGGGGTGCATTGTAACACCAGTGGCCGGGAGGGCTAGTGTGGGAGATAGGGCTTTTTCGATCTTTTACGCTTTGCCCCAGGTGCTATGTTCAGGATTGAATTAAGTGTCCCTCTCCGCAACGGGCAATCAAATACGGGGCCCCCGTATTAGCTCCCCCCTCGCCGAGGGTCACATCCCCCACCTCACTCCAATAGGACACTCACAACCTACACCTGCACCTCAACCTCATACCCTGTGAACTTGCGGACATTCAGTACACCGGTGTCGAAAATAAGATACTGTCCCTTGATCCCGAGCAAGGTGCCTTCGATCTGCGGGATCTTGTCCAGGTTCAGGGTGGTGATCTTTTGCGGCCAGGCCTCGACCGGATAGCGCATTCGGGTAACCTCGGCATCCGGCAACGACTGGATGGCGCGCTCACCAAAGCGCTTCGCCAGTCCCTTCAGTTCCTCGGTGCACTTGTGCTGCAGCTCGTCACGCCAGACATAGAGATCCAGCGGCTCGCCATCTCCCTTGAGCATTCGCCGCCAGTCGGTCCGGTCTGCAACATGCGCCTTGCAAGCCACCTCGATGAGTCCCGATTGGTAACGGGTCGCAACCTTAAAGATGGGCAGGGCCTCAGTGGCGCCCTGATCGATCCAGCGGGTCGGCAGCTGGGTCTGGCGGGTGATCCCGACCTTCAGACCAGAGGTATTGGCCAGATAGACGTAATGCGGCTGCATACAGTGGCTTTCACCCCAGCCAGGCTCGCGGCAGGTCCCCCGATCGTAATGGCAGGTCTCCGGTTTCATAATGCAGAGATCGCAACTGGCCAGACGCTGCGAACAGGGGTAGCAGTGGCCCTGGCTATAGCTCTTTTTTGTTTTGCGACCGCACGCGTTGCAGTGGACATTCCCACTGTGGACAATGCGCAATGGCTTACCCAGCAGGGGTTGCAGGGACAGTTGGTTGTCACCGACAGGGAGCTTGTAACTAACCACCTCGCCCAGGGTCGACACCATTTTATTGAGATTTCCCCTTGCCACCATCGCCTCTCTATCCGATAAAAATGCTCAATTATAACGGCTTTTGCCGCCTTCTGTGCTTTGTAACCTACCTGGCTCCCTCATATTGATAACTCGCCTCCAGAATCACCATAAAACGAAAAAGAATATTGGCTGGCGGTCATGAAGAACCATTGAATCGTGCATCAGCTACTATGATGGGCTGTTGGTGTTGCAGTGTCTGGAACATCACTTTAGATTAAAGGCATACACGAACCGATTGACTTGCCATGCTATTGCACCGCGCGTCCTTACTCACTGTTCCCCTTCTGGCCCTTTTTTCGCTCGATGCCAGCTGGGCTGCATGTGGCGATCCACCAGCACCCGGCGTCAACTGGAGTGGCTGCGACAAGAGTGGTGCCTCCCTGTCAGGCGCTGACCTGCGAGGGGCCGTTCTCAAGCGCGCCCTCTTCAAGGAGGCGGATCTGAGCGAGGCACGCCTGAGCGGTGCCGACCTCTCCTTTGCCGATCTGAGCGGAGCACGGCTCAACCGGACTCGACTGGACTCGGCGCGTCTACTTAGCGCCACCCTCACAGGAGCCGACCTTGAAGAGGCCCTACTCGACCACAGCATGCTAGACAGAGCTGATCTGCGCGGTGCACAGCTGAGCGGTGCTTCACTAATGGAAAGCAGTCTCTACCAGTGCCGACTCAATGATGCAGTACTGGTGGGTACACGACTGACACGGGCCGAGATGAAGCAGGCAGTATTGGACGGTGCCAACCTGAACGAGGCGGATCTCGAAGAGGCCGATTTATTGCAGGCCTCGTTGGAGAGGACCACCCTGCAACATAGCCGTCTGGTAAAGGCCAGACTGGAAAAGGCCAATCTCTACTACACTGATTTTCGCGGTGCCGATCTGTTTCGTGCCTCCCTTGTGGGGGCAGAGCTGTACCAGACTCGCTTCGAAGGCGCCCGCCTGGGCGGGGCCCTGTGGGTGGATCGCCGCCGCTGCCGGCTGGATGCCGGCGACAGCTGCGACTAATCAATGGAAAGCCCCCTGCGCCTTCCCCATCGGGGTAGTCGCGCAGGGCAAGGGATCGATCAGGCTGCCATCTTCCCAGCCATCAACTCCAGTCCTTCCTGATCACTGAGCACGACCATTAACGCCTCTTCCAGCTGAGACTCCGTCAGGCCATAGCGCTGTAACATCGCCTCCGGAATGACCAGGTTCTCACTATCGCCGATACCATAATGCTGCAGCAGACTGTTGGCGATAAATACCAGATTGGCATACACGGCATAATCCCCGGTATGGGCTGGGTTGTGATGTTCGATCACCGCCTCGGTCACCTCCCTCGGCAAGCCCCACGCCTCCATCAGCCAGCGTCCCAGTTCGGTATGGTCTGCGCCGATAACTTCACGCTCGAGCTCCCGAAGGTTTCTGTCAGGCTGCTCCATCAGCGCCTTGTTAAGGCGGTCGAACTGGGTCGGGAACAGATGGCCAAGCAGGAGAATACCGATGTTATGCAGCAGACCCGCCAGGTAACCGAGACCGGCAGGCGGGCGGCGGCTGTACTCGATACGGCTACACAGCGCCTGGGTCAGCGCGGCGCAGTAGACGGCATGCTGCCAGAAGGCATTCAGACCAAGCGGCCCCTCCTTGGGATTGTTAAAGGCCTTACCCAGCGCCAGACCAAAGGCGATATCCTGGACAAAATCCATCCCCAGCACTCTGACGATCGCCTGCTCAACGGACTCGAGCTTGCCCTGGTAGCCATGCAGCGGCGAGGTAGCGTAGCTCATCAGCTGGGCAGAGAGACTTGGGTCCTGCTCAATGATCGCCGCCAGTTCACTGGCATGGGCATAGGGATTGTTTTTCAACCGGATAAGCTCTGCAGCAAGTCCCGGCATGGTCGGTAGTTCACTCAGCCCCTGTATCTTGCGACGCATCCGCTCACGGGGCGTCTCCTCTTTTGTCTCGGTCTCTGCCTTGTGGGTGATCACATGACCTTTCCAGACCTGCTCATTCAAACGGGAATAATCTTCGGCGCCGGCACTAATCAACAGGCCCGGCACCCCGCTGGCAAAGGCCATCTTCTCCATCGTATCGACACTGCGATCCTGAATGGCGCGAAGACCAAAGGCTTCGGCCAGCGGCGGTAGTGCCGCGGGATCACAGGAAGGCATCAGGTCCTGGATCTCCTTGGGTGAACAGAAGGAAAACTCACGCTTAAAAAGTCGGTTGAGCGCTTGTAGATCCAACCTCTGATCCACACGAATGATCGCCATTAATACAAATTCGTTGCTTTTGATCAGCACCGCCTTGACGGCACTTGCCAGTGGCAGTCCGGCCATCTTGACCGTTGCCTCAAAGGTTTCACCTGCCTCTACCTGGCGGCCCTTGAAACGTCCCTGACTGCTGGCAAGCGCACGGCGTACAGTCGATGGAATGGTCATGTGTGCTTCTCCTCGATACGGCTTAAAAGGATTTATCGCCGGTTGTTGAGTAGAAGAGTAGTCAGGGGAATGCTCTGCTGCTGAAAATCCCATCACAAGGAAAGGGGTAAACGATCACAAAATAGCCCCGAATATCGAGATCTGTGATCAGCATCTCACTCCCCGTGCGGCGATTTACCGCGGCTGACGGCAGATTTACCGAAACGGGAGTGAATTTCATCGAGCAATGAGTCGAGCTTGCGCTGCGTTCGCTGCTGGGCTGAGGCAAAGAGATCTTCCTGGTGCGTCTGCTCTTCACCGAAATTGCTCACCCCTACCCCGACCAGGCGCAACGCCGGCAGCGGACGAGGCAGGCGCTGGGTGAAGAGGTACTGCACCACCTGCCAGATCTCGGCGGTAATATCGGTGACCGCCGGTAGACTTTGGGCTCGGGTAAGGGTAGTAAAATCGGCGAAACGCACCTTAATCTGTACCGTCCGCCCTTTAAGGCCACAGGCCCGCAAGCGCCAGGCAACCTGCTCAGTGAGGGCGTGCAACCACTCATGCACTACCGCGGGGTCGCTAATATCGGTGACAAAGGTCGTCTCGTTGGAAATCGATTTGGCCTCCTGCTCAGAAACGACCGGACGATCATCGATGCCATTGGCAAGATTCAGAAAATGCTCACCGCTACCGCCAAAATGCTGGCGCAAAACCGTCGGTGAATAATGACGAAGCTGGCCGATGGTACGGATGCCGAGTCTCTCAAAGGTTTTGGCCGCCACCTTGCCCACACCCCAGATCCGGTTAATCGGCAGCGGTGCCAGGAAATCGGCAATCTCCTCGGCGGTCACGACCACAAAGCCATCCGGCTTGTCGATGTCGCTGGCCAGCTTGGCGATGTACTTGCTGGGTCCTACCCCCACGGAGGCCACCAGTCGCAGCTCTTCCCGTATCCCCTCTTTAATAGCGCGGGCGATCTCCGGCGCTGAACCAAACAACTTCTTGCTGGCGGTCACATCGAGAAACGCCTCATCCAGTGCCAGCGGTTCCACCTGCGGCGTATAGCGATTAAAAATGGCATGAATCTGTGCCGAAATTCCGGCATATAGGCTGTGACGGGGAGGAAGCACAATGGCCTCGGGGCAGAGCCTGAGCGCCGTTGCCGTTGGCATGGCACTGTGCACGCCGTAGCGGCGGGCGATGTAATTAGCCGCAGAGACCACCCCTCGCCCCTCTGGGCGACCGCCGACGATAACCGGTTTGTCCGCCAGTTCCGGGCGCTCGCGGATCTCCACCGAGGCGTAGAAGGCGTCCATATCGACATGAATGATCTGGCGGGACATAGGAAAGGCTACAAGAAGGTGGAATACGGAGGAAATATTTTACCTAAGACTGCGCAATAACGAAGTTGCTATCTCAGCCAAACGCCGAATTGCCGGCACGGCCTCATCCTCCGTTAGCTGCCCGCAGCTGATGCGTATATGGTGACGATAGTCACCACGGGGGGAGAAAATCACCCCTGGCGTCACCGAGATGCCGGACTGCAGGGCCATATCGTGCAACATAATGCAGTCTACTTCCGGCGGCATCTCCACCCACAAGACGAATCCCCCCTGCGGCTTGGTGACCCTTGTCCCTTCGGGAAAGTACTGCAACACCAGATTGCGAATCTGTTCGCTGCGCCAGCGATAGTGGTGGGTGGACTCCCGGATTAAACGCTTATAGCCGCCACGTTTGAGATACTCGGCCAGCGCTACCTGCGGCAATCCCGCGGTGGCGACATTGCCCAGCAGTTTGAGATGCCGCACCTTTTCCAGCCACTTGCCCGGCATGACATAACCAATGCGATAGCCGGGCACCAGGGTCTTGGAGAAGGAGGAACAGAGCAACACATTACCCTGCCGATCGAAGGACTTGACCGTGGGCAGACGCGGCTCCTGAAAGGAGAGATCGCCGTAAATATCATCCTCGATCAGCGGCACCTTGGCCGTGGCCAGCATGGATGCGAGGCGCTTGCGATTCGCCAGTGGCATACAGGAGCCGAGTGGATTGTTAAAACTGGGAATAAAGAGACAAGCGGCCACCTGCTTTTTATCGATCACCTGCTGCAGGGTATCCAGGTCAACCCCGGTTCGGGGATGTGTGGGGATCTCCAGCGCCTTCATTCCCAGCGATTCGATGGTCTGCAGGATGCCATAGAAGGTCGGCGATTCAATGGCGATGGTATCACCGGGTTTGGCCACGGCTCGCAGCGACAGCACCATGGCCTCCAGGCAACCGTTGGTGATGATGAGATCGTCACTGTGGCAAGGACAACCGTCCTCTCGAATCCGTCGTGCAAGTCGCTCGCGCAACAGTTCATTACCAGCTGGCCGCTCATAACGACCCAGCAGTTCTGGGGAACGACGCACCAGCGCCGACATGATATGCGCCAGCGCCTTCAGTGGAAGATGCTCTGCACTCGGTACTACAGCGCCAAGATTCATGAGTTCGGGGCGCCTGGCTTCATTCAGGATATCGATGGATAGTTGCGCGCTAGTCACCTTACCCGGCGACAGCGACGGGCGCGTCATCGCCGGTTCGCACGCTTCGCCACATCCCTGAGACAGCACCACGTAACCCGATTTAGGCCGAGACTCGATGAGCCTGGCCTGCTCCAGCGACCGATAGACCTGTAACGCGGTACTCAAGCTGACCTGGTGCTGGCGACAAAAGCGACGCAGCGAGGGCAGCTTCTCTCCGGCACGGAACATCCCCTGCCGGATCGCCCTGGCAATCTCATCAGCGAGGCGCTGATAAATAAAATGGCCTCGCCCATCTGTTATGGTCGTATTTTGCATTATCTGTATCTGTTATCCATTTTGGCGGAAGCGTAACGTTGTTGCTCCTATCCCACAAGGAATAAACGCGGCATTTCAGCCGCCGTCCGCTAGAAGGAGAAGCTATGGAACTGACGCTCTATCAGGTCGATGCCTTTGCCGACAGGCTTTTCAAAGGCAATCCCGCCGCCGTCTGTCCGTTGTCCGCCTGGTTGCCGGAAGAGACCCTGCAGGCCATCGCCATGGAGAACAATCTCTCTGAGACCGCCTTTTTTGTAAAGGAGGAATCCGGTTGGCACATCCGCTGGTTCACTCCAACGGCAGAGGTCAAGCTGTGCGGCCACGCCACGCTCGCCTCCGCTTTTGTCTACTTCACCCACCTGGCGCCGGAAGCCGAGCAGATCGTTTTCAACTCACTCAGCGGTCCGCTCACCGTGACCCGTAATGGCGAGTGGCTGACACTCGATTTTCCGCAACAGGCAATCGAAGCCGTGGAACATCCCGACCTGCTAGTTGATGCTCTGGGCGTTGAACCTTGTGAGGTTTATGCCGCCGACGACTGGTTGGTCCTGCTTGAGAACGAGGCTCAGGTACGCGAACTGCAACCCAACTTTTATTTGCTAAAACAGCTGGAGCGGCGCGGGATTATCGTCACTGCAAAAGGGGATGAGTGCGACTTCGTCTCGCGCTTTTTTGCGCCGAAATACGGCATCGATGAAGACCCGGTTACCGGTTCGGCCCATACCAAACTGGCCCCCTTCTGGGCCGCCAGACTCGGCAGACAAAGACTTCACGCCCGGCAACTCTCGACGCGAGGCGGGGAGCTGTTCTGCGAGGTAAAAGGGGGGCGTGTCCTCATCAGCGGCTGTGTCGTCCCCTATCTGCAAGGAACCATCAACCTCAATGAACAAGGACAGGAATGAATATGGTCATGACCATTCAGCAAATAACAACTGTATTTTTCGGTGGAGTCCTGGGCGCCCTTCTGATGGATATCGCCGAGGCCCTGCTCGCACGGCGAGGGATCACCAGTGGTGTAAACGTGGCCCTGGTCGGGCGCTGGGCCCGGTCACTTTTACAAGGAAGAATATTGCACAGTGATATTCGCCACAGTGCTTCTTACCGGCATGAAGTGATTGCCGGCTGGCTATTCCATTTCATTATTGGAGGAGGAACGGTTGCTCTCCTGTTTCCTCTTGCCTGGGTAGTCATGGCCGACACATCGCTGCCCTCATCGCCTTTGCCATATTTGTTGTTCGGCCTGACCACCAGTGCCTTACCGTGGTTCATCCTGCTGCCCTCCTTTGGCTGGGGATGGGGTGGCTACCATGGGCCGGAGGGAAGCAAGGCCTTGCTGGCAAGTCCCCTATCACATTTACCCTACGGATTAGGGATCTGGTTAGTCGTTTTCCTGAACTCGTAAGCCACTAACAACAACTAAGGATTCGAACCATGTCGCTCGATAATGGCTACGTCACTGCCGACTATCTGCAGTCGATGGCTGAAAAAATGCGTTCTTTCAAGCAATTAAGTTATACCCACATGGCGTTCAGCTCAGGAGATATCCTGCTTGATGTCGGTTGCGGCCCAGGCGTGGATACCATTCCACTGGCTGCCTTGCTGCGTGGCTCCGGCAAGGTGATCGGCATCGATCATGATGCAGGGATGCTGGACGAGGCGAACAACGCCGCAGCGGAGACACCTTACTCTTCATTCATCGAGCACCGTCAGGCTAGTGCCACCGAACTTCCGCTGGAGGACAATGAAGTCAACGCCAGTCGTGCCGAACGACTGCTGCAGGTGTTGCCTCCCGAACTTGAACATCAGGTAATGGCTGAATTGCTGCGGGTCACCCGGCCGGGTGGTCGCATTGTGCTGGCCGATGCTGACTGGGGCAGCGCCAGTGTCGATTTTTCCAATCCTGAGCTGGAACGTCGACTGATGAATTTTTTCGCGCAGCAGATGCGCCCCAATGGATTTGCCGGGCGGCACCTCTACACCCTGTGCCGGGATTACCTCCTGGAGGATATCCGTGTCGAAGTGGTCCCCATGGTGCAACAGCGTTTCAGCGATACACCATTCGGCGACTGGTTAACCAATACGGCGACCAGCGAAGGCATCATGAGCCAGGAAGAGGCGAGACACTGGCAGGATGAACTCCAAGCGCGGGAACAGCAGCAACGCTTTTTTGCCAGCGCCAATATAGTGATCGTCAGCGGCCGTAAACCTGCCTGAGGATGGATCCCTCCCCAACAAAAAAGCCGGCTCAGTCAGCCGGCTTTTTGCATCATTTCTTCAACTTGGCAAACGCCTCGGCCATCGCCCCACCCATTGCAGGCTGGCTGTCCCGTTGTGGCTTACCCCTGCCCTGCCCCTTGCCTGAGGGTTTGGGTTCGCGCCGGCTCTCGCTCGTCTGATTACGAGGATCATCGGACATGCGCATGGAAAGACCGATGCGCTTGCGCAGGATGTCCACCTCCATCACCTTCACCTTGACCACATCACCCGCCTTGACCACTTCACGCGGATCCTTGACGAACTTGTCGGCCAGAGCCGAGATGTGCACCAGCCCATCCTGGTGGACACCAATGTCGACGAAGGCACCGAAGTTGGTGACGTTTGTCACCACCCCTTCGAGGATCATCCCCGGCTCCAGGTCCTTTATCTCTTCCACACCATCCTTGAACTCGGCGGTCTTGAACTCGGGGCGCGGATCGCGACCGGGCTTATCGAGCTCCTTGATAATGTCCTTGACCGTCGGCTCACCGAATTTGTCGTCGGTAAAGTCATTGGCCGCCAGGGAGTTGAGGAACTTGCTGTCACCGATGAGCGAACCCATCTCGCGGCCACTCTTTTCCAGGATGCGCTCGACCACCGGATAGGCCTCCGGGTGCACCGCGGAGGCATCGAGCGGATTGTCGCCGTTCATGATGCGCAGGAAGCCGGCGCACTGCTCGAAGGCCTTCTCACCGAGACGCGAGACTTTCAGAATTTCTTTACGGTTTTTGAACGCACCGTACTCATCGCGATAAGCGACGATGTTGGCGGCCAGCACGGCTGAGAGTCCAGCCACGCGGGTCAGCAGCGCGGCGGAAGCGGTGTTGACGTCGACCCCGACGGCATTTACGCAATCCTCCACCACTGCATCGAGCTGGCGGGCCAGTTTGGTCTGGGAGACATCGTGCTGGTACTGACCGACGCCGATTGCCTTGGGTTCGATCTTCACCAGTTCGGCCAGTGGGTCCTGCAGGCGGCGGGCGATGGAGACGGCGCCGCGCAGGGAGACATCGAGGTCAGGAAATTCATTGGCAGCAAACTCAGAGGCGGAATAGACCGAGGCACCCGCCTCGCTGACCATGATCTTGGTGAGTCTAAGATCAGGATGCTTCTTCATCAGGTCGCCAGCCAGCTTGTCGGTCTCGCGCGAGGCGGTGCCGTTACCGATGCTGACGAGATCGACATTGTGTTTCCTGCAAAGCTCGGCGAGCACATGGATCGACTGGTCCCACTGGTTCTTCGGTGCGTGCGGGTAGATGGTGGCGGTATCCACCAGCTTGCCGGTGGCATCGACCACCGCCACCTTCACCCCGGTGCGCAGGCCCGGGTCGAGACCGAGGGTAGCGCGGGGACCAGCCGGTGCGGCCAGCAGCAGGTCGTTGAGGTTCTTGGCGAAGACCTTGATCGCTTCCTCCTCGGCCTCCTCACGCAGACGCGATTTCAGGTCGGTATCGAGGTGAGTGAAAATCTTCACCCGCCAGGCCCAACGCACCATCTCCTTCAGCCAGCG
Organism: Thiohalomonadaceae bacterium; assembly: GCA_041546305.1. Classification (GTDB taxonomy): domain Bacteria; phylum Pseudomonadota; class Gammaproteobacteria; order Thiohalomonadales; family Thiohalomonadaceae; genus JBFEYJ01. The sequence goes on from JBFEWO010000011.1 coordinate 31,978, forward strand.
GTCGGCGGGACGACCCTCATCACGAACCGCCTTTTGCGAGGCGATCATCCGCTCGGCCACACCCGCTTCGCCGGGCTTGAGTTCGGCATCCTCGGGCAGGGAGAGCTCCAGGTTGAGCACACCCTCCTTGCGGCCGCGGAACAGCGCCAACGCCCGGTGGGAGGGGATGGTCTTGATGGTCTCGGCAAAATCGAAATAGTCGGCAAACTTGGCGCCCTCCTGCTCCTTGCCAACGGTGACCTTGGAGGCGAGCACCCCGTGCTCCCACAGGTAGTCGCGCAACTTGCCCACCAGCTCGGCGTCTTCGGCGAACTCCTCCATCAGGATCTGCTTGGCCCCCTCCAGTGCTGCCGCCACATCCGGTACCTCTTTGTCCTTGTCGATGTAGCCCGCCGCCTCGGTTTCAGGATTAAGGGTCGGGTCCGCCAGCAGGGCGTGGGCCAGCGGCTCCAGCCCTGCCTCACGGGCGATCTGCGCCTTGGTACGGCGCTTGGGTTTATAGGGCAGATAGAGGTCTTCCAGGCGAGTCTTGGTATCGGCACCCATAATGGCGGCCTTTAGCTCGGGAGTCATCTTGCCCTGCTCGTCGATGGATTTGAGCACCGCCACGCGACGCTCTTCCAGCTCGCGCAGGTAGATCAACCGCTCCTCCAGGTTACGCAGTTGGGTATCGTCAAGCCCCCCAGTCACCTCCTTGCGGTAACGGGCGATAAACGGCACCGTCGCCCCCTCATCCAGCAGACCGACGGCGGCCTCTACCTGGTTGACGCGGACATTGAGCTCATCGGCGATGCGTTGGGCAATGGACATGGCGTTCTTACCTGCTTTGAAATACGGAAAGGCGGGGATGGTAACAAAGGGCGGGGAGAGGCGGAATCTTGACATTCCATCGATTATAAACACTGTGAAACAAGCCCTGCGCAAATTCCTTTGCCACACTCGAACGAGGCACTTTCGTGCTAAAATCCCGCTCCATTCACCCAGTAACACCGGCAGAAGCCCATGAGCAACAAACATGACATTCCCGTCCGCATGACCGAATACAGCCACGGCTCCGGCTGCGGCTGCAAGATCGCCCCCAACCTGCTGGAGGAGATCCTCAATAGCGGCTTTGCCATCACCCCCGATCCGCGTCTGCTGGTGGGCAATGACTCCCGCGACGATGCCGCCGCCTACGACCTCGGTGACGGCCGCTCGGTGATCAGCACCACCGACTTCTTCATGCCAATCGTGGATGACCCGTTCGAGTTCGGCCGCATTGCCGCCACCAATGCCATCAGTGATGTCTATGCCATGGGTGGGAGTCCGATGATGGCCATCGCCATCTTCGGCTGGCCCATCGACAAGCTGGGGCCTGAGGTCGCCAGCAAGGTGGTCGATGGTGGCCGTGCAGCCTGTGAGGAGGCCGGTATCCCGCTGGCCGGCGGTCACTCCATCGACTCGCCGGAACCGATCTTCGGCCTGGCGGTCACCGGCATCGTCGATAACCACCACCTCAAACAAAACAACACCGCCGAAGCCGGCTGCCTGCTCTATCTGACCAAGCCCATCGGCATCGGCATTCTCACCACCGCGCAGAAGCAGAAGAAGCTCAAGCCGGAGCACGAGCGCATTGCTCCCGAGACCATGTGCCAGCTCAACAAGGTGGGCGCCGCCCTGGGCAAGCTCGATGGGGTCAAGGCGATGACCGACGTCACCGGCTTCGGCCTGCTCGGCCACCTGCGCGAGATGTGCGAGGGCAGCGGGGTGCACGCCGAGATCGACTACGATGCGGTGCCCAAGCTGCCGCACGTGGAAGAGTACCTGGCGATGGGTTGCTCACCAGGCGGCGCACAACGCAACTTCGCCAGCTACGGCCACAAAATCGCGCCACTGGAAGAGAGCAAGCGCCAACTGCTGTGTGATCCCCAAACCTCCGGTGGCCTGCTGGTAGCGGTAACCCCGGAGGCCGAGGCCGAATTTATTGCCACCATCACCGCGGCGGGACTGGAGCTGTCACCCATCGGCAAGCTGTTGCATGCCGGGGACGGCCCGTTAATTACGGTGAAGTAATGGAACTGCCGCAGATCGAGGATTTCCGTCGCCTGTTCCTGGAGGACATCCCGCTCCTCGATGTCCGCGCGCCGGTGGAATTCGAGCAGGGCGCCTTTCCGCACACGGAAAACCACCCACTGATCAATAATGCTGAGCGCGAAGAGATTGGCATCCTCTACAAGGAACTGGGCCAGGATGCCGCGGTGGAGCATGGCCACGAACTGGTCAAAGAGGAGAAGAAGGCCGCCCGCGTTGCCGAGTGGAAGGCCTTTTCCCAGCAGCACCCCGAAGGCGTGCTCTACTGTTTTCGTGGCGGCATGCGTTCAAAGATCAGCCAGCAATGGCTTTATGAAGAGACCGGCATCCTCTACCCGCGGGTC
>JBFEWO010000039.1:0-20438 GCA_041546305.1 Thiohalomonadaceae bacterium
GGCAAAGAATGAAGCGGCAATCGGTGCTGATGGCCGCAAGGTGGGGGTCAGAGGCTGGCTGGATATTGAGAGCGGCGGCAGTAGTGGTCATCGGGGTGTCTCGCAGAGGCCAACTCGACAGGCCCGTTAATGACAGCAGCTTAGATGGGGGAGAAAACAACTGCAACCGCTGAGGGAGCAGTGGCTCCGGGTTATTGACGCAAAATCCATTGCGGTTTCCCCTCCTCGCTGAGCAGTCCATGAGCGATCAGCCATTGCCGGGCATCCTCGGCGTCCGCTTCAAACCAGGCGCGTGCCGAGCCGAGGCGGAAGGTATATCCCCAGGCGTCCATGTCCGCCATGATCTGGTCTCTGCCTACCCCCGGCAGGTAATCGCCCAGGGTGATCTCCAGATAGTTGACCGCATTCTCCTCGTCATAATCACCGCCGGCGTTGGTATGGAGTGTGCGACGCCGGGTCTCGTCCATGCATATCAGGTGACAGCTCTCGTGCAGGGCGGAGTGGATTGGGGTATCGCCTCTCACAATCACACGGCGGCCGATGATGCCGGCCTCCGGCTCGCCAAACCAGCTGCCTTCGATGGGGGCGTCATCTTCAACCCGCTCCAGCGCCAGGCCGAAGCGGGCAAGCAGGGTTGAAAGTGCTTCCAGGGGGATGTCGTTGCAGGTCAGTACCTTTGTCATGTCCGAATGATAACAGGATGCGACGACCGATGACTTCTGCTATGCGCCTAGGCTATCGCGTTCAGTGATGGCATCGGCCAGCGCAGCGAACTCAGTCAGACTCAGGGTCTCGGGCCGACGGCCCGGGTCGATACCCAGCGCCTCGATGGTGACGCTGTCGAGCAGCGGCTTGAGATTATTGCGCAGGGTTTTGCGCCGCTGGCTGAAGGCCTGGGCGACCAGGCGACTAAGACACGCCTCATCCTTTACCGTGACAGGCTTTTCCCGGTAGGGGGTAAGACGAACAATCGCCGAGGTAACCTTGGGCGGTGGATTGAAGGCGCCGGGTGGCACACTGAACAGCCGCTCGACCTGACACTGGTACTGCACCATCACGCTGAGTCGGCCATAGTCGCCAGTGCCGGGGACTGCCGCGAGACGGTCGACCACCTCCTGTTGCAGCATGAAGTGCATGTCGCGGATGCAGCGCGACTGGCCAAGCAGATGGAAGATCAGCGGGGTGGAGATGTTGTAGGGCAGGTTGCCGACCACACGCAGTGCCTCGCCCTGGGCTACCAGCGAGCAGAAATCGAAGCGCAGCGCATCGGTGTTGTGAATACGTAACTGGCCTGCCACGGTAAACTGTTGTTGCAGGTGAGGGATGAGATCACGATCCAGCTCCACCACATCAAGTTCACCGAGTGCTTCGAGTAGCGGGGCGGTCAACGCGCCGAGTCCGGGCCCGATTTCCGCTACGTGTTCTCCCGCCTTGGGATGGATCGCGGCAACAATGCCGCGAATAACCCCGGGATCATGGAGAAAATTCTGGCCGAAGCGTTTGCGAGGTTGGTGTTTCAAGGCATTACCACTGGATTTCATAGTTTAAAGTTATCATCCTCGCACCATTTCCATGGCCACCTGGATGGCGTATTCCAGACTGCCGGTATCGGCCTGGCCGGTCCCCGCCAGGTCGAGGGCGGTGCCATGGTCGACCGAGGTGCGGATCAGCGGCAGACCCAGGGTGACATTGACCGCGCGGCCAAAGCCCACATGCTTGAGAACCGGCAGTCCCTGGTCATGGTACATGGCGAGGACCGCATCCGCCTCATCGAGGTAACGCGGGGTGAACAGGGTATCGGCCGGCAGTGGGCCGTAGAGTTGCATCCCTTCGCTACGCAGTTGCTCGAGCACCGGGGCGATTACCTCGATCTCCTCGCGCCCCAGATGGCCGCCTTCCCCGGCGTGGGGGTTGAGGCCGCAAACCAGAATGTGTGGATTGGGGAGGCCAAAACGTTGTTGCAGTTCGCGATGCAGGATGCGGATGATCTCCTCCAACCGCGGGGGTGTAATGTTGCGGCTGACCTCGGTCAGCGGCAGGTGAGTGGTCGCCAGCGCGACACGCAGTCCGGGCGTGGCGAGCATCATGACCACCTGTGGGGTGTGCGAGAGTTCTGCGAGGAATTCCGTATGGCCAGAAAAGCGGATGCCGGCTTCATTGATTACGCCTTTGTGTACAGGGCCAGTGACCAGGGCATCGAACTCGCCTTGCAGGCAACCGTCGGCCGCACGACGCAGTGTCTGCAACACATAGTTGGCATTCTCCGGGTCGAGGCGTCCGGCCTGGGCTGGGCGAGAGATAGAGACAGGCTCGATGAACAGCTCCCCGGCTTCTGCCGGACGGGCTGGTTGGTCGGCGGAAAATGGCTGTAGCCGCAGCGGCAAACCCAGCTGGGTAGCACGGACTGTCAGCAGTTGCGGGTCGGCAATGGCCACCAGCTGTGCCGCGTGGGGCTGCTGCGCCAGCTGGATACAAAGGTCGGGACCGATTCCCGCCGGCTCACCGGGCGTGAGGGCAAGCCGGACAGTGCGGCCAGTGGGTTTATTCGCCAAGACGGTATTCGACATAGGCCTCGTCGCGAAGGCGGCGCAGCCAGTCCTGGTGTTCCTCTTCGATGCGGCGCTGGCGCAGTGCCTGGAAGGCCTGGTTGCGCAACGCCTCTTCGGTATTGTCGTGGTCGCGCCAGCCCTGAACCTGCATGATATGCCAGCCGAACTGGCTCTTGAAGGGCTGGCTGATGTTGCCAACCGTCGTGTTGTTGAGGGCTTTCTGGAACTCCTCGACATAAATCCCGGGATCGGCCCAACCCAGCTCGCCACCCTTGACCGCAGAGCCCGGGTCTTCAGAGTGGGCCTGGGCCAGCTCGGCAAAATCCGCGCCCCCCAGGATTCGTTCCCGCAGACGGCTCAGGCGGTTACGCGCTTCACTGTCGGAGACGAGCGGGCTACTTTTGAGCAGGATATGGCGGGCCTTGACCTGACGGATCATGTGGCGATCCTGGCCACGTTTCTCCGCCAGCTTGAGAATATGGAAACCGCTGGAACTGCGGGTGATCTCGCTGAACTCACCCGGTTGCATGTTGAGTACCACTTCAGCGAACAGGGTCGGCAGTTGGGCGGCGCGTCGCCAGCCGAGGTCACCCCCCTCCAGTGCCTGCTGCCCGCTGGAGTAAGTGACCGCCATCTGCTGAAAATCGGCTCCCTGGCGAAGTTGTGCATGTACTTCCTCTGCCTTGCTGCGGGCTGCCTGGATCTGTTCCGGTGAAGCACTGCCGGGAATGGTGATCAGGATGTGGTATAGGTGATACTCGTCGTTTTGTTCTTGATGCCCTTTCTGCGCCTCTAGAAAGGTATCGAGTTCCTGCGGGGTGACATTGACGCGGTTGTCGACCTGGCTGGTACGCAGACGTGTAATGATGATTTCGTTGCGGATCTGTTCACGGAAGAAGGCGAAGCTCATACCGTCCCGGGCCAGCGTTGTGCGAAACTGCTCGAGGCTCATCTGGTTCTCTTTGGCGATATTGGCAATCACCCGGTTCAGGCTCTCATCGTCCACCTGGATACCGATCTGCTCAGCGCGCTTGAGCTGTAATTGCTCGAGGATGAGCCGGTCGAGGATCTGACGCTCGAGGATGCTCTGTGGAGGCAGCGGTGTATTTCGTTGAGCCAGTTGCTTGGTGATGCTCTGCACCCGCTGGTTAAGTTCGCTTCGGGTAATCACGTCGTCATCGACGATAGCGGCGATGCCGTTGAGTTCCTCGACCGCTGCGGTCAGGGAGGAGGAAACGAGTAATAGCAAGAGAGGCAGGAGGATTTGTCGCATGGAAGTCGTTATGTTCAATAGGTTGAATTGGTGTCTAGGATATCACGTCCGACGGCATCCTCGAGACGTTTGCCAAGAGTGGCCAGGCCCTTGAGTTCAAAATTGACCAGGAGGCTGTGGTTAAGTTCCTCGTCGATTGCCGTGCGATAGGCGCGGGCGACGAGGCGGGTGATCCAGCAGCAGCTCTCATATTCGATACCACCGATGGTATCGAGTGACCTCTCGTTTTCCAGGTCGTAGTTCCAGCGGCCGACAAAACGCCACTGGCGAGCCAAGGGCCAGAGCGCTATGGCATCGGCCTGGCGTTGTTGGGTAGGGCGGTAAAAGCGGTAATTCAGGCCCAGCAATTGTCGGTCGCGTGGTGAGTAGTTCACCCGCAGGCCAAGGCGTTCGGTGCGCTCCGCCTCCGGGTTCCACTGCTCGGTGACTCGCAGATGGAGCCCCTGGCCTGGCCTGGCCGTGACCTCACCAAACAGATCTGAACGGCGTGCCGTCTCCGGGACATCGCCAGGGATCAGCGTAACTTCCCGATCCTGCAGATAGTGGAGTTGCCCAATGGAGGCAGTAAAGCGTTCCTTGCCGGTCGGGCCTTCGATAAAGCGGCTGGTCAGGGCCAGGGCTAGCTGCCGGGCGTCGCCCTGGCGGTCAACACCAATGAAACGATTATCGCGGAACATCTGGCCGAAACTGAAGTCACTGAGCGCCGTGTCGAACAGTGGCAGTGCATCCTGATCCCGGAAAGGGACCTCGAGATAATAGAGGCGTGGCTCCAGGGTTTGGGTATAGCCGCGTCCCAGACGTAGTTCACGCTCGAAAAACAGACCGCTGTCGAGGCTGGCGATCGGCAGGGAACGGGTCAGGTCATCACCACCAGGGTTGTCTTGCAGTTGATAGCGGCTGTAACGCCAGGCCAGCTTCGGCGTGATGAACCAGGCATTGCCCTGCAATGGCAGGCTTAGCGAGGGTTTGACATCGACCCGGCTCCCGGTGGGCACCAGGGTGTCATGCTGGAAGTTAACTACTTCGCTCTCAAGCCCCAATTGGAGATGATTGCGGCGCCGCGGGCTCTGCCCGGAAAGCATGAGCTGGGGGAGGCGCTGGTAGGGCTCGGTTCCGGTTAATGCCTGGTAGTCCTGGGTTCTGCCGAGAAAATGCCAGTAGGGATTGCGGAAATCGACGATGAAGTGACGTTCCAAATGGGTTTGGCTGGTGCTCTCCTGGCTGCCGCCAAGATCATCGAAATAAAATGCATCGGAGACTGTCTGATACAGCAGGTCACTGTCCCAGCCCCGGCCCAGGCGTCTTTGATATCGCGCAGAGAAATAGCTGCGATCATCCCCGTAAATCTTGTCATTCGCGAGGTAATCACCGTTAACTTGCCCGGAGCTGTTTTCTGTCAGGAAGCGGTATTCGGTTTGCAGCATGCCACCGCGTGCCGACATGTTGCGCGGGGTGATGGTGGCATCCTGATTGGGGGCAATGTTCCAGTAATAGGGCAGACTGATATCAGTGCCGTTTTTTCCCGAGGAGCTGAAGGTCGGGGGTAACAGACCGGACTTTCGGCCCTCCAGTGGAAAATTCAGATAGGGGGAGTAGAGCAGGGGAATACCCTTGAAGGTGAGTAGTGCATGCCAGGCCTCACCGGTATTGCTTTCCTGATCCAAGTTAAGTTCGCTGGCGCGCAGTACCCAATCCTCCTTTTCCGGCGGACAGGTGGTATAGCGCACCTCCCTGAGTTCGACATGCTCGGTACCCTGAAACGCAATGCGACCGGCCGAGCCAAAGGCATGAATTTCGGGGAAGAGGAACCGTGTGTTGATGATCTCGCCATGGTTCCTGTCAAGAAAGACCATGGCACTGTCGCCCTCAATGGTTGCCGCCTCGGTCTGGTAGACGACCCTGTCACGCAGTTGCAGCCGATCCTCAATGCGGTCGTACTCCGCCTCCCCCCCCTGGAGAATGATGTCATCGCGCTGAATAATCACGTTTCCATGCAACAGGGTACGGGATTGGCTCTCGGCCAGGACCTCATCAGCGGTGATCTGGGTAAGTCCTGGGGAGAGTTGAGCGGGGACCACTCCTGCAGGGATAGCCGGCGTGATCGGGGGGCATAATGCCCAAGGGGAGTCTGCCTGTGCACCGTTAACTGGTCCAGCCCCATGGGCAGCCCCGGCCAGAGAGGCTGCAAGCAGCAGGGATAGCTTGAGAGGAACTTGGGAGACTCGATCCACCTGATTCAACCGCGCCGGCTTCAAAAACCCGTTAAGCTCGCACAGTTTGGCACGGTCTTCAAATAAAATCGTTATCGCAAGGGCCTTTCGTCTCCGTCTCATCGTGCTCACCCCAGAAAAATTGAGAGGTTTATCCCGTTTGTATAGCTGGAATTTCTGGCATAATGCCTCCGGTTCTTCAAATTTTCGGTTTATGGCGGAGGAGAAACAGATGAAAAAAACAATAGCGATGGGAGTGCTGTTGGCGGCAGCTGGCACTGCGCACGCCGCAAATGATCTCGACAGCATTAACCAGCTGGCGCAAGACCAATTTCTTAAGCTCTCTGAGGATCTGGGTGCTGCATTGAGCTACAAGGCCGTTGCCCCAGCCGAGCCGCTCGGGATTCTCGGTTTTGACATTGGGGTTGAGGTCAGTTCTACCACCTTGCAGAACAAAGACATCTTTGATCAGGCCTGCAACAACTGCAGCCTCAACAGTCTGGTCGTTCCCAAGGTGCATGCACACAAGGGATTGCCCTTTGGCCTGGATGTCGGCCTGATGTATACGGCGATTCCCAGCAGCAACATCAAGATGACCGGAATGGAGCTTCGCTATGCGATCTTCGAAGGTGGCGTCGCCATGCCGGCCCTGGCGGTGCGCGGAACCTATTCCAAGCTGAGCGGTGTCGATCAGCTGGATTTCTCCACCAAAGGCGTGGAGCTGACGGTATCCAAGGGCTTTCTCATGCTTACCCCCTATGCCGGTGTCGGCCAGAACTGGGTCACCAGTACGCCTAATACCACCGGTTTTGGCGGTGTGACCCTTCAGGAAGAGAAGTTCACCCAGACCAAGACTTATGTCGGTCTGAACGTGAACCTCGGCCTGCTCAACCTAGCAGCAGAGCTTGACCAGACCGGCGGTGCGAAGACCGCTAGCGCCAAGCTGGGCTTCCGCTTCTAAAGCATAGCCATCGGTTGTCAGCGCCTGGTCCGGTTTCGACCGGGCGCCTGACGGCCAACTTGCTCTTCATTTGTAGTTTCCTGCCTCCAGGGGATATCCTTCCCTCTTTTCCTCTTACAGGAATTCACACGTGCCACAACGCCTCGAGCAACTCAACCGCTGGTTGACGAAAACCCTGGGCTTGCCTGCCTACGAGATCGCCCCAGCCTCTTCCGATGCCAGTTTCCGGCGCTATTTCCGTGTCGGGTTCGATGGGGAGAGTCGCATCGTCATGGACGCGCCTCCGGATAAAGAGGATAGCCGCCCCTTTGTGCGCATCGGCAAACAGTTACATACCCTTGGACTCAATGTGCCCGAAATCCTGGCGGAGGATCTCGAGCAGGGCTTTCTTTTATTGAGCGATCTCGGGACAGAGCAGTATCTGTCCGCATTGAATGGCAACACCGTAGACCGGCTGTATGGCGATGCGATGAGAGCCCTGGCTGTGCTGCAGGCCAGTGGTCCAGGGGCAGATGAGTTGCCACCTTATGATGAAACGTTGCTGCGCAGCGAGATGGGACTGTTTCGCGAGTGGTATCTGGGCAAGCATCTGAGGCTGGCCGTCGACAAGAGTGCCGAGGCCGTACTGGAGGAGACCTTTAGCCTGCTGGTCGAGAATGCTTTGGAACAGCCACGGGTGAGCGTGCATCGCGATTACCATTCTCGCAACCTGATGGTCAGCACACACAATCCCGGTATCCTCGATTTTCAGGATGCTGTGCACGGTCCGGTGACCTATGATCTGGTCTCACTGCTGCGTGACTGCTATATCGCCTGGCCGCGAGAGCAGGTGGAGCAGTGGGTGCTGGATTATCACGACGTTGCCATCGAACACGGCATCCTGCGGGGAGCCCAGAAAGAGCGCTTCCTGCGCTGGTTCGATCTAATGGGGGTGCAGCGGCATCTTAAAGCCACCGGGATCTTTGCCCGGCTCAATCATCGTGATGGCAAGCCCGGATACCTCAATGACATCCCTCGCACCCTGGGTTATGTGGTCGAGGTCTGTAGCCGTTATCCTGAACTGGGGCCATTTCAGCGGCTACTGGAGGAGCAGGTACTTCCGCGGCTGGCGGATAACTAAGGGATGTAGGGGGAGCGGCAAGCCGCCCCCCCAATCATGTTCACATGTCAAAGCCGGCCTGGCGATAATACTCTTTGGCCTTTTCCTCGTCCTTTTCCACCCCGTTCCCTTCCTGATACATCATGCCAAGGGTGGTGAGCGAGCCGACCAGCCCCTGGGCCGCAGCCAGCTCAAACCATTTTTTCGCCTCCATGGGGTTCTTCTCCACACCCTCGCCCTCGAGATACATAAAGCCCAGGCCATGCTGTGCCAGGGCATGGCCCTGTTCAGCGGCTGTACGCATGTATTTGACCGCTTCAGGGAGATTCTGGCTTCCGAGGAGGCCGTTCTGCTGCATGATCGCAACGCGGTATTGGGCTTCGACATTGCCGTTTTCGGCAAGTGGCGAGAGCAGTTGCATCGCTGTGGCAAAATGCTTGCCCTCGAATGCAGCGATGCCGCTGCCCAGATCCATGTCATCACTATTGCTGGCGTTGGTCATGCCATTGCTCCTGAAAATTGGTGAATTGTGGCCACAACGGCCAAACGAATGCTGAATCGTATCACTGCAGATGGTGGGTGATGTGGATAATTTCAAGGCGAATGAGGGTAAGCTCACAGCAGGCCATTGGTTGGCGCGCTTGTGAAACCGCTGGTCTTTTCGGAATAATGGGTGACAGCCGCAGTGCCTGATGGTGTTTAACTGGAGTGAAGCATGAAAGCGATGATTTTGGCCGCCGGGCGGGGAGAACGGATGCGCCCGCTGACCGATTCCACCCCTAAACCGCTGCTTCGGGCAGGAGGCAGGCGGCTAATCGAATACCACCTGGAAAATCTGGCGCAAGCTGGGATCCGCGAGGTTGTCATCAACCACGCCCATCTTGGCGAGCAGATTGAGCAGGCGCTCGGAGACGGCAGCCGATATGGCGTGAGCATTGTCTATTCTGCTGAGGGAAAGGCGCTGGAGACTGGCGGAGGCATATTCAATGCCTTGCCGTTGCTGGGAGAAGCGCCCTTTTTGGTGATCAACGGCGATATATGGTGTGATTATCCCTATGCCCGCCTGATTAAGCGTGAGGTGGCATTGGCGCATCTGGTGCTGGTGGACAATCCGCCACAACACTCGACAGGGGACTTTGTACTGGAGGATGGTAGGGTTCATGATAGCCAGGGCGGGCGGCTGACCTTCTCCGGCATCGGTCTCTACCACCCGAGGCTATTTGACGGTTGCGAGGTAGGTGCTTTTGCCCTGGCACCATTATTACGCCGCGCAATGGCTGCAGGACAGGTAAGTGGGGAGCATTATTGCGGCAGATGGTTTGACATCGGAACCCCTGAGAGGTTGCAGCAGCTGGATCGATTGCTGCAGACTGAATGAGATTGAGACCTCCCGGAGGAGACCATGGGACAGGAGATCAGTGACGGGCGATTTCACAGGCAGGATTTCCTGCGGTTTGCCCACCGCCTGGAGGAGGAGACGAACCTGCTGCAGCAGGATATCGATAAGCAGCACTTCTCCCGTCGCCACGGGATAGGCGGTTTCGAGCTGGAGGCGTGGCTGGTGGACCGTAACGGTCAGCCGGCACCGATCAATGAGCGATATCTCGCCTTGCTTGGCGATGGCGGACTCTACAGTCCAGAACTCTCGCAGTTTAATGTTGAGCTCAACAGCACCCCTCTGCCGTTGGAGGGAGATGCGCTATCACGAATGCATGATGAACTGGCAGCCAATTGGAGGCATTGTCGTGAAGTAGCACAACAACTCGATGCCGAACTGGTCATGATCGGCATTCTGCCGACCGTTTCGCCCCGTATGCTGACGCTGGAGCATATGTCGCACATGACGCGCTATCGGGCACTGAATGAGCAGGTGCTGCGTTTGCGCCAGGGCAGGCCGTTGGAACTCGATATCGTCGGCGAGCAACACCTGCAGGCGCTCCACGGGGATGTCATGCTGGAGGCGGCCACGACCTCTTTTCAGCTCCACCTACAGGTCGCCCAGGAAAAGGCTGTCCGTTATTACAACACCATGCAGATCCTCTCGGCACCGCTGGTGGCCATTGGCGCCAATTCGCCGTTGTTGTTCGGTAAACGCCTGTGGCAGGAGACGCGTATTCCGCTGTTCGAGCAGGCCGTGTCCATCGGCGGTATTGCCGGCGCCTCCGCCGGACCGCTGCGTCGTGTTTCTTTTGGCAGCGGTTATGCGCGATACAGCCTGATGGAGGTGTTTCAGGAAAACCAGGAGCACTTTCCGCTGTTGCTGCCGGTTGATCTGGAGTTGCCCGCAGAGCATTTTGGCCACCTTCGGCTACACAATGGCACCATTTGGCGCTGGAACCGGCCACTGGTGGGTTTCGACGCGGATGGCGTTCCGCACCTTCGCATTGAACATCGGGTGTTGCCGGCGGGACCGTCTGTGCTTGACAGCATTGCCAATGCCGCCTTGTTTTACGGTCTCTCCTGCCATTTCGCCGAACACGATGAGGCTCCTGAGCAGCGCTTAGGCTTTGCTCAGGCGAGGGACAATTTTTATGTCGCCGCCCGTTATGGACTCAATGCCACAATTACCTGGCTGGATGGAGAGCACCTTCGCATCGGCAAATTGCTGACCCAGCTTCTGCCCCGGGCAATGGAAGGCCTGATGAGGCTGGGTTGCGATCGTGAGGTCAGTGAGTACTACCTTTCAATCATTCAGCAACGGCTGCAAAGCGGTCAGACCGGCGCCGCCTGGCAGTTGGCCTGGCTGGACAAGCACGGTGATGATCCTGCTGCGCTTGTAGCAGCCTATCTGGAACACCAGAACAGCGGTCTGGCGGTGCACGATTGGACACTGTAGTGTGAAGTCAGAATTACCCAAGAATGGACAAGGCATGCTTACAGAATTGAACGCCATCCCAGAGGGGCTGTTGTCGTTGCCGGCATGGCGCCTGCACGAAATGCTCGCTGGGCCGACCCTCATCCATTTACCTGGGCGGCACCACGAACCGCTCTTCGTTTCGGTGCTCTTGCATGGCAATGAGGATACCGGTTGGGAGGCAATGCGTTTTCTGCTGCAAAACTATCAGGACAAGGAACTGCCACGGGCCCTGTCGCTGTTCATCGGTAATGTGGCGGCTGCCAAGGAGGGAGCGCGCCATCTGGCTGAGCAGCCTGACTATAATCGCATCTGGAAAGGGGGCGATAGCGCAGAGCACAAGGTGGCACAGCGCGTACTGCAGATCATGCAGGAACGGCGTGTGTTTGCCAGCATTGATATCCATAACAATACCGGGCTTAATCCCCACTACGCCTGCATCAACGTGCTGTCACAATTCTATCTGCAGCTAGCGAGTCTGTTCAGTCGTACCATTGTCTTTTTCACCAAGCCGGATGCGGTACAGTCGATGGCTTTTAGTCGGTTGTGTCCTTCAGTGACGGTTGAGTGCGGTAAGGCCGGAGAGGCTCACAATGCCGAGCACGCGATGCGTTTTGTCGAGGGTGCATTACATCTGGCCCGTTTTCCTGAGCACCCGCTGCCTGTGACGGACTATGACCTTTATCACACCGTTGCCACTGTCAAGGTACCGCCTGAGACGGAGTTTAGCTTCAGGGATGACAGCGCCCCCTTACGATTTCCTGATGATCTTGACCACATGAATTTTCAGGAACTGCCCTCCGGTACCCGCTTCGCCTGGGTGAAGGGCGAGAAGGCACGACTGGAAGCCTGGAATGAGGCGGGTGAGGAGGTGTCCGATAGTTATTTTGTCTGGGAAAATGGTTTCCTTCTTACCCGTCAAGCCGTGATGCCTTCGATGCTTACACTTAACGAGGAGGTGATCCGCCAGGATTGTCTCTGCTACCTGATGGAGCGGTTGCCTCCGCTGGATTGAAGGCGATTGAACCGACTAAAAGGGAGGAGGGTAGAGGTTGAAGGGTGTTCGTTAAAGTAATAAGTTATAAAATCACTATAACTTTATGTTTATTAAGTTAATTGTGGCTTTCTGTCCTTTCCTGATGCTGTAAGGCCATGGTATTGATAAGGTTATTATTGACGGCGGTAACTTCGGGAAGTGAAAACTGTGTCACAGATATATCGGTCATGCTGGTACAAAGTTACATACAGGCGAATAAAGATATGCAGTAATAACCAGCCAGAGAGAAGCCGCCATGAGTGATAAACGATACCTAGTGTTTTACACCGGAAGAACCAAGCCAGGTGTTGAACTCGCTACGGTAAAAAGCAATCTTGTTCTCTCTCTGGGAATCTCCGATACCAAGGCCAATATCCTGCTGGATGGCGGCAGAAGGTTACTCAAGCGTTGCGCTTCTTCTGTCGACGCTCAGATTCTGGCGGAAAAATTCGATCAGAACGGTTTGATCTGCGAGGTCTGCGATGCGCTCAAGGGAACAAACAACCCCGGCGTCGAGACCGGTGGGGAGAGTTCCCTGGTGCGTGTACTCAAAAACTTCTCATCCGACAGCAATGGAGAACAATCCGTGTTCTCCCGCCTGGTCAGAACAGGCGCAAATCGCAAGCGCGCCTGAATTTCCTTGTTGCATCTTTTTTCCCGAGCAAACGCCCGACTTAGTGGCTGCCCTCCGGCTTAACCAAAGCTGCGGCCTGCCGCGCCCGCTCACGACATTCTTCAGCCGTTTCACCATAAGCTAACGCCACACCCATGCGGCGGCGGACAAATGATTCGGGTTTGCCGAATAGACGCAGTTCGGTCTGGGGCACACGCAATGCCACGTCCACATGGTCAAAGGCGATCCCGGCTTGTTCCATCCCCCCATAGACGACTGCACTGGCACCAGCGTTGCGTAACGCCGTAGACACAGGCAGGCCGAGGATGGCGCGGGCATGCAGTTCGAATTCGTTCTGCCACTGGGTCACCATGGTGACCATGCCAGTGTCATGGGGGCGGGGGGAAACTTCGCTGAACCAGACATTGTCCCCGCGAATGAACAGCTCCACGCCGAACAGGCCGCAACCGCCCAGGTTGGCCGTGACCTTTGCGGCGATTTGTTGGGCCTTTTCCAGCGCCTCGGTGCTCATCGGTTGCGGTTGCCAGCTTTCCACGTAATCTCCCTTTTCCTGGCGATGGCCGATGGGGTCACAGAAGTGGGTCTCGATTGTGCCGTCAGCACCGAGAGCGCGTACTGTAAGTAAGGTAATTTCATAATCGAAGTGAATCATCTCCTCGACAATGATCCGGCCACGATCAACGCGGCCGCCTGATTTAGCGTAATCCCAGGCACTCTGCACCTCTTCCGGTCCGGCAATTGAAGACTGTCCCTTGCCCGATGAGGACATCACCGGCTTGACGATGCAGGGGTAACCGATGCCGTTGTCGATAGCCGCTTGAAGCTCTTCGAGGGATTCGGCGAAGGCATACCGGGAGGCAGGGAGTCCAAGCTCCTCAGCGGCCATCCGGCGGATCCCCTCGCGGTTCATGGTCAGCTGTGTGGCACGAGCCGTGGGGATCACCGTGGCGAGGCCATCTGCCTCGATGCGAGCCAGCTCATCGGTGGCAATGGCTTCGATCTCGGGCACGATGAGGTGCGGGCGTTCCTGTTCAACCAGCTCACGTAACTGCCGGGGATCGGCCATGTTGATGGTGTGGGCACGATGAGCCACCTGATGGCCGGGAGCATTTTCGTAGCGGTCGACAGCAATCACCTCCACTCCCAAACGCTGCAAGGCGATAATGACCTCCTTGCCCAGCTCGCCGCTGCCGAGCAGCATGACACGGGTAGCGGAAGAGGAGAGCGGCGTGCCGAGTTTCATTTGAAGGGACTCCTTATCATTTGAATGCAACACATTGGGCTAGTTGACGTGGTTGCATTTTACGTGAAAGCGCAACTGGTAACACGCTTCCTGATAGCGGTCTCATCCAGAGAGGGGAAGCTGCGAACAAGACAACAGCGAGTCTGAATCGAAGCCGCAGGGTGAGCGTAACGAGGCTTCGCATATCGGGCTTTGAGTGCGAAAAATCGTTGCTAACATATTGGAATATTAGAAGAAATTAATATTTCGCAATCCGTAGTCACTGTGCTGAGTACCCGCTATACTGCAGTGGCGTTGGTGGTTATTCTGTCGGGGGGGTTGACAGAATGTGTTCGCATCGGCAGGAAATACGCCTACGCAGGGAAAATGTTCATCAATGCTTTGAGGTTTGTGTCTTATGCGTAATGGTACTGTGAAGTGGTTCAATAATACCAAGGGCTTCGGATTTATTGCGCCGGCTGATGGCGGTGAAGATGTCTTTGTCCATTTTTCTGCAATTCAGGGGTCCGGCTATCGTAGCCTGGACGAAGGGCAGAGTGTCAGTTTTGAGGTAGAGCAAGGGCCTAAAGGGTTGCAGGCAACTCAGGTCAGCGTCAACGCCTAAAGGCGGAAGTTATCCTCGCTATGGGCCCTGCTTCATGCGGGGCTTTCTTATTTTAGCCAGGCTTGTCCTTTGCTATTCATTATTCTTTCCTGACAGGAAAGGACTTACCGTCATCAGTAGGTCGCCGGATTTTTTTGAGATTACTGCTTTTTTCAGGGGATTTCGTGTGTTCTGGTGGTTTAATTTCGCCGAAATGCCCCTATTGATCCATGGGTTGGGTCGGCGTAGAATTTCCGACTTAAATTCTTGGTTGTTGAATGTTTACCGTTAAGTTTAGGAGAGCAATAACATGGGCGTACTGGTTGGCCGCAAGGCACCCGACTTTACCGCGAATGCTGTATTGGGCGATGGCACCATCACTAACAACTTCAATCTCGCAAAGGCTTCCGAAGGCAAATATGCCGTTCTCTTTTTCTATCCGCTGGACTTCACCTTTGTTTGTCCGTCCGAGCTGATTGCCTTTGATCATCGTCTGGAGGAATTCAAAAGCCGTAACGTGGAAGTAATTGGTGTCTCTATCGACTCCCATTACACCCACAATGCCTGGCGCAACACCGCCATCAATGAAGGCGGTATCGGTCAGGTCGGTTACCCTCTGGTGGCTGATATCAACCACGCTATCTGCCAGGCCTACGATGTGGAGCATCCGGGTGCTGGAGTAGCCTTCCGTGCCTCTTTCCTCATCGACCGTGACGGTATGGTACGTCACCAGGTGGTCAACGATCTGCCTCTGGGCCGCAATATCGACGAAATGCTGCGCATGATCGATGCACTGCAGTTCAATGAGGAGCACGGTGAAGTGTGCCCTGCCGGCTGGCAGAAAGGTGACAAGGGTATGAAGGCTAACACCAAGGGTGTTGCCGAGTATCTGGCAGAGAACGCCGACAAGCTGTAACACGCTGCACAATTACTGCAACAAAAAAGGCCGGATGTGAAAGCGTCCGGCCTTTTTGTTTGTGCGCCCCTCAGGTTACTTACTTGCAGGAGCGGTTTGCCCAGTCGTCGTATTACGAGGTTTGGCGCCAAACCTTTCGCGCTTGTTGCGAATGCTGGGTGCTGGGCGCTGGCCTTGATTGGCACCACCATAACGGCGTTTGTTGCCATTGGGGGCAGGGCGGTTTTTGCGGCGTTGGTCGAAGATCTTGGGCTCCGGGTGTCTGGGTTCCAGGCCTTCGATGACTTGTCGAGTGATAGGACTGCCGGTGAGCCGCTCGATCCGTGCCAGTTTATCCCAGTCCTGCGGACCGACCAGAGCAACGGCGACACCCTTGGCGCCACCACGTCCGGTGCGGCCAATGCGATGGATATAGTCCTCAGCGACCATTGGCAGATCGAAGTTGAAGACGTGACTGATCCCCTTGATATCGATACCGCGAGCGGCAACGTCAGTGGCAACGAGGATGCGGCACTGTCCACGACGCATCCGTTCGACAGTGCGCCGGCGAGCCCCCTGACTCATATCGCCGTGAAGGGCATCGCTGCGATGTCCCTGCTCTCGCAGGCGTTTTGAGAGTTCATCAGCCCCTCGTTTGGTGGCGGTGAATACAACGGCCTGGGTCACCTCGTTTTGTGCCAGGTGGTGGGCCAGCAGCGCCTGTTTATGACGAAAATCATCTGCCTGGTGCAGGTGTTGTTCGATAGCGTTATGACTGACTTTAACCCCGGCAATCTGGATCCGCTTCGGCTCTTTCAGCAGACGGCGTGCCACATTGCGCACCTCACCCTCGAGGGTGGCAGAGAAGAGCAGTGTTTGGCGGTCTTCCGGCAGGGCCGCGGCGATACGTTCCACATCGTCGACAAAGCCCATATCGAGCATCCGGTCAGCTTCGTCCAGGATCAGCATCTCCAGGCGAGAGAAGTCGAGGCGACCCTGCTCGAAGTGATCAATCAGGCGACCGGGTGTGGCAACCAGCAGGTCCAGGGGGGCTCGCAGCAGCTTAATCTGTGGCGGATAGGGCATGCCACCAACAACGGCGGCTGAGCGCAGGCGGCTGGAACGGCCAAGTTGGCGAATCGCTTCGGTCACCTGAGTTGCCAGTTCGCGGGTCGGAGTCAGAATCAGAACGCGCGGACCATGGCCCGGTTTGGCAGGGGTGTTGATCAAGCGGTGCAGGGCCGGAAGAACGAACGCGGCAGTCTTGCCGGTACCGGTCTGCGCTGAGGCCATCAGGTCATGCCCTTCAAGGGCGACGGGGATGGCTTGTTGCTGGATATCTGAGGGTGAAGTGAAGCCACAGGCCTGAATGCCACGCAGCAGCACCTCATCAAGTTTGAGGTGTTCGAAAGACAAAATAGCTCCTAGTTCATCCTGCGAGGGATGAAAGACAGGTGGGATCTTCCCACGAAATGGTAAGGCGCGGGCCTGAAGAGGTTGGCGCCGTTGTCCAGTGTTGCCCGAGTGCGGGTTGGCTTGTCGCTAACCCCAGGGCTGTGAAATGTCACGGCGGTAGGTCAGAGACGGCAGAGCATCCTTGCCGTGCGCGCACTATACGCAATTGTGTCTATGAAAGCTATTGAAAAAGTGCCACCGCTAATCAGGATATAGCGACGAGACAGGACCGGCGGTGCAAATTAGTACTTCAACCCGTGTGTATTTGTGGATAAAGTATCTGCCTATTTCATCTGCCGGGAGCGGTTGTGGCGATAGCAGGCCTGCTGCGACGGACTTCGGCGCTATCATTTGGAGGAAACACATGTTTGGCGAACATCATGATCTGGTGCATGAGCTGCCGGAATTCCGCGAAAAAATTCACGAACTCAAGATTAGTAACCCCCATTTTGCCAAACTGTTTGACGAGTACCACGAAGTGGATCACGAGGTTCGTCGCATCGAACAGGATGTGGAGACCCCTTCTGATGATTACACCGAAGAACTGAAGAAAAAACGCTTACATCTGAAGGATGAGCTGTTCGCGATGCTCAAGCAGGCATAATCAATACTGCTCTCCGGCTAGGAAAGGGAAGCTATGGCTTCCTTTTTTATTGAGTCACCGTGGGACGGGAAATATGACAACTCCGGGCTGCGCCGTCGCTACCGCCATCAAGTCAATAGGCGTGATGGTAGTGTCGCTCAAGGATTTGCCGGGTAAAGGCGGGGCGCAGATAGAATCCACGGGGATTTGTCAGGATGGCCACTCCATCAGCACCGACGCTGCGGCAGCGTACGCTGGCATTGGCGGCCTTGGGTCGAATCTGCAGTACCGTACCGAGTCGTGCGCTGATCTGTTCGAGTTCTCCCATGCAGATCATCTCCGACAGTTCCTCCCAGTCCTGGCGCAGCAATGTCTCTTCCTCGGCACTGGGACTCCATAGCAGGGCAGTTCCTATACGCCGCTCAGCCAGGGGAATGAGCGGTTCGGCTTCCACCGGTACCCAGAGCACCCGTGCCAGCTTTCGCCGAAGCCAAGTGCTCTCCCAGTCCGGTTCCAGTCCCTCCTCCAGGGGAACAGTGCAGACGTAGGTTGATTCCCGTGGTCTGCCCCGGCTATCCAGCGGTACGGTCTTCATCTCCACACCGATTGTGCGAAAGTCCGGTTCCGCAAGCGACTGGGCATCGGCGCCCAGTGCTAGCTCGAGCAATTGTCCTACCCATCCCTTTTGACGGTGTAGATTCGGCGGCATATCGACATCGTATTCACGTGCAAGATCCGCCAAGGAGAGACCGGCGATGCGCTGGGCGCGTTGGAGTAGTTCTTCTTCGGATTGCGGCGGAGTGGAACGGTGCATGGCGCTATCATGAGCACTCCCATCGGGTATGTCCAGTTGTTGCAAGGGGGAATAGGCATGGAAAGGCGTCTGGAAGAACTGACTTGAACTGCGAGGGCAAGCCCCCAACATGAAGACAATATCCCGATAACCTGATGAGGAGATAGCAATGCCCTTCCCTCCGCTTTCCGATGAGGCGCTCAATACTCTTTTTCGTGAGGCACGCAGCTATAACTGTTGGCAGGATTGGGAAGTGACGGAAGAGCAGCTTCATCAGATCTATGAACTGATGAAGTGGGGCCCAACGAGTGCCAATAGCGGCCCGGCACGCATCGTTTTCGTCAAGAGCGAGGAGGCGAAGGCCCGACTCAAGCCGTGCCTCAACGAGGGGAATGTAGAGAAGTCAATGACCGCGCCAGTGGTTGCGATCATAGGCATGGATATGGAGTTTTACGAAAAGCTGCCCAAGCTCTTCCCCCATACTGATGCCCGTTCCTGGTTTGCCGGAAAAGAGGCAAAGATTGCCGAGAATGCGATGCGCAACAGCACCTTGCAGGGGGCTTATCTGATGCTGGCAGCACGCGCCCTGGGCCTCGATTGCGGGCCGATGTCAGGATTCGATGCGGCGAAAATGGATGCGGCCTTTTTCCCAGGGAGTAAGATAAAGTCCAACTTTATCTGCGCCATCGGTTATGGCTCAACCGAAAAACTCTATCCGCGGGGACCGCGGCTGGAATTCGACGAAGCCTGCCGTATCGAGTAGGCAGACCGACTAATCAGCGCCCAATTCGTTGGCAAATCTTCGCGTGAGTTCGAGAAAGCGTGGCGTTAGTCCAATGTCCTCAAATAGGGGATCGCCATTGTCGTCTTCAGCCACGACGCGATCACCAGGGATGTAAGGAAAGGTCTCTTCCAGGGCATGCAGGGCGGTTATCAGAAGTTCGGCTATCAGCTCATCCTCCTTCTTACCGGGATACATCTCTTTCAGGGCATAGATCTTGGCCAGCTCGTAACGCGGCAGACGTAACTTGTATTCCTTGAGGTTCTGATAGCCTTCGGTTTGTTGGTCCCATTTTTCTAACAGCTGTTGAATCCTCATCGAAACACCTCCGCCGTAAATGGGTGACAAGGAAAGTCTAGTAGCTGCCGGGGTGACCTGCTCTGTCGGAAGGGTGGACATTCGACAGCGTGTTAATTCTGTCTGCAGTCTGGCCGGAACGGCGATGGTTTAAAGTCAGCGCTTCCAGTGACCGGACTTGCCTCCTGACTTCTCCAGTAGCTGAACCCCCTCCATGGTCATGCCCTTATCGACCGCCTTGCACATGTCGTAGATGGTAAGCAGGGTGATCTGGACAGCGGTCAGTGCCTCCATCTCGACACCGGTTTGACCGCTGGTCTGGACCGTTGCCTGACAGTGGACCGCATTGCGATCCTCCTGTGGCGTGAGTTCGATGCTAACCTTGCTTAAGGCTAGTGGATGGCACAAGGGGATCAAATCGGCGGTTTTTTTTGCGGCCATAATTCCGGCGATGCGGGCTACACCGAGCACATCCCCCTTTTTGGCCTCGCCCTTGAGGATGAGTGACAGGGTTTGCGGCAGCATGGTGATGTATCCTTCGGCCACGGCGATACGCTTGGTCACGGCCTTGTCGCCAACGTCGACCATATGGGCTTCGCCGGCGCTGTTAAAGTGAGTCAGTTCACTCATGAGGGGGGGACCCGTCTGTGGTTGGTATGGGGCATTCATGATAGGCTGAGGCCATGTGTGGCGCAAATGGGAGCGCCGCAGAAAGAGGGCGAGGAGATGACGGTAAAGGTCAAGTTTTTTGCCAGTTTGAAGGAGCAAATGGGCTGTGACGGGGCAACGGTGGCGATCGGTGAGGTGGCCACCGCGGCTGATGTTTGGCTGGCCGCTTCGGGAGGCAAGGCCCTACCCGCCAATGTGCTGGTGGCGGTGAATATGGAGTATTGCGACCCTAACCAGGAGGTACGTAGTGGCGATGAGGTGGCCTTCTTTCCGCCGGTGACCGGGGGCTGAAGGTGATGATTGAGGTAAGAGAATCGCCATTTGCGCCGTGGGAAGAGTTATCGCGTTATGAATGCGAAGTCGTTGCCGTCCAGTACCCGGGGAAGTATGGCGCCAGTGCGGTGTTTGTTGGCAGCATGCGCGATTTCAACGAGGGCGATGAAGTGCAAGGCATGATGCTTGAGCACTATCCTGGAATGACGGAAAAGGAGCTGGGGCGGATTGTTGAAGAGGCAGAGGAACA
>JBFEWO010000164.1:0-5903 GCA_041546305.1 Thiohalomonadaceae bacterium
GATCAAGGTCTTCGATGCGGACCAGCCATTGACCGCCCTGATGGCGTGCCTGCAGGTAACTGCCGAGCGCGGCGATCAGGGAACCAAAATGGAGCGGTCCGGTGGGAGAGGGGGCGAAGCGACCAATATAGCTCATAGGGGCAATACGTGAGGGATAAGAGACGAGGGTTCTACAGAGAATGCACTCGACATATTATCACCGCCACGCATCTTGTCCCTCGTATCTATCTCAATCGTGCCAGCTGGTAAAGGCCTCGACAGGTTCGCGTGTGGTGCGGAAACTGTTGGCCGGGGCGTCGTTGTCCGGGTAGCCCAGCGAGATGCCGCAAGCCAGTGCCAGGTGCTCCCCGATACCGAGCAGGTGACGAATGGTCTCCGGATATTCCGCCAACGCCGCCTGGGGGCAGGTGGCCAGACCTTCGCTTTCGGCGGCGAGCAGAATATTTTGCAGAAACATGCCGATATCGATCCAGCTGCCCTGGTTAAGACGCCGGTCAAGAAATACCAGCAGGCCGACTGGGGCTCCGAAAAAGCGATAGTTATCGTTCCAGGCCTCATGGCGTGCCTGAGTGTCTTCACGACCAATGCCAAGGGCGCCGTAGAGTGCCAGTCCGGTGGCTCGGCGTCGACTTTTAAAGGGCTCGAACCACTCATCGGGATAGTACTGATAGTCGAGCGTTTCCTGTTGCCCCCTCTCATGTGCCGACACCAGCGCGTCAGTGATACGCTGCTTGCTGCTCCCCTGCACCACTACCACATGCCATGGTTGCATATTGGCTCCCGAGGGGGCCCAGCGTGCCGCATCGAGGATGCGGATGATCTTCTCTTTTTCCACTTCGCGTGGCAGAAAGGCACGGGTGCTTTGCCTCGCTTTCATTCCTGTAATCATATCCATAAGCTTCCCCTAAGCTTTGCATGGTATTTTTACCATGGCCGTCTCAATATCAAGAGCCCGGGAAGAATAGCATTGGATACGCCGGCTCTTTAAATATCACACGGGCAACTCAATATTAGTAAGTGCTAATATATGGTCGCATCAAGGAGCAACATGAGTAAGAAGCAATTCTGTGTAGTGATTCACAGCACTCGCGAGAATGGGGAGCGTTTCCGTCCCAGCGACTGGGTGGAGAGGATCTCGTCCAGTGTGGCCAGCTTTGGCCCTGATCGCCGATTGCGTTATGCCGCAACGGTACGCCCCAAGGTTATCGATGGTGAGCGGTGTCTGGTGATCGATGGCGCTCTCGCGGATACGAGTCCGGGAATTTATCATCACATCATGGAGTTTGCACGGAGTAACCATCTGAAAATGGTTGAGGGAGCTTGTTCCCAGGATATTCTCGCCTGAGATGATTATTTGCAGTTAAGGTTCTTGTTGTTATGGACAAAAAAAGCCGGTCTAGTTTGACCGGCTTTTTTGTTCTGCCTTAGCCGCGCTGTTTTTCGCGGATTTCGTCAAGGGTTTTGCAGTCGATACAGAGTGTGGCAGTAGGGCGTGCTTCCAGGCGACGCACCCCGATTTCCACACCGCAGCTCTCGCAGTAGCCATATTCGCCCTCGTCGAGCAAATCGAGCGCCTCGTTGATTTTTTTCAACAGTTTGCGCTCGCGATCGCGGGTACGCAGTTCCATGGAAAATTCAGATTCCTGGCTGGCACGATCATTCGGATCCGGGAAGTTTGCCGCCTCATCCTGCATGTGATGCACAGTGCGGTCGACCTCTTCCATCAACTCCTTTTTCCAGGCCAAGAGGATCTCGCGGAAATGAGCCTCCATACCCGGACTCATATACTCCTCACCCTTTTTCTCCTGATAGGGGGTGAACTGTGAGAAACCTTCCGCCGCCGGTTTGCCGGCTGCCTTGGGAGTGGCAGCTTTCTTCACGGTTTTTTTTGTAGCCGCCTTTTTCGGCGCCTCAGTTTTTTTCGTCGGCATACGCTTAAATCTCCTACGAAGCGCAAAATAAGCGCGCATCTATACCAGAACTACTGCAAGGGCGCAACTTCAGGGGAGTTGGTTCGTGATGCAATCGCCCTCATACTCGGGTAATCTACCCCGCTTTTGACTTTAATTGAACTGAAGAATGAGCACACTACAAGCATTGTTATTTGATGTGGATGGCACGCTGGCGGACACGGAACGTGACGGTCACCGTGTTGCCTTTAATCGCGCTTTTGCGGAGGCTGGCCTGGACTGGGCGTGGTCTGAGGAACTCTACGGCAAACTCCTCGCCGTTACTGGCGGTAAGGAGCGGATCCGTTACTATCTGGATAATTTCAACCAGGAGTTCGAGCGGCCGGATGAACTCGATACATTCATCGCTGGTTTGCATCAGGCCAAGACACGGCACTATGTGGAGATGCTTGCCGAGGGCATGATTCCATTGCGGCCCGGGGTCAAGCGACTGATCTGTGAGGCGCGCGAAGCCGGCATGCGGTTGGCTGTTGCTACTACGACCACACCGGAGAATGTGAGCGCTTTGCTGGAAAATGCGATGGACCCAGAGGCCATGTCCTGGTTCGAGGTCATCGCCGCCGGTGATATCGTGCCGGCCAAGAAGCCTGCCCCGGACATTTATCTCTATGCGATGGAGAAGATGGGACTGAGCCCGGCGGAGTGCATTGCGTTCGAAGACTCCCATAACGGTATCCGCTCCTCCATGGGCGCCAATCTCAAAACCATCGTTGCCGTGAATGGCTACACCCGGGATGAGGATTTTACCGGTGCCGCCATCGTACTCGATAACTGGGGCGAGCCCGGAGCACCGTTCAATGTGCTCCAAGGTGATGCGGACGATGCCGCTTACCTCGACCTGGCACTGGTCACAAAACTGCATGGTGCCTGAGCACCCCAAACAGAGGGAAGTGCCCATTGCCCGGCGCATGGGCGAGATTGAGCCGTTTCACGTGATGGAGCTGCTGGCCCGAGCTCGCGAGCTGGAGGCGGAAGGCCGCTCCATTATCCACATGGAGATCGGCGAACCGGACTTTTCAACACCACAGCCGATCATCGATGCGGCTCGGCGGGCCCTCGATGCAGGTCAGACCCACTACACCCCGGCGCTGGGCATGCCCGCCCTGCGTGAAGCGATTGCCGGCTTCTATCGCGAACGCTATGGGGTTGAAATCCCGGCACGGCGTATCGTCATTACCCCGGGTGCCTCCGGGGCGCTGCTGCTCGCGTTGGGGGTGCTGCTCGACCGGGATAGTGAAGTCCTTCTGGCTGATCCGGGCTACCCATGCAACCGCCACTTTGTCCGCTTTATCGAAGGGCAGGCACGGGGTATCCCGGTATCTGCGGACACCGATTACCAGTTGAATGCCGAGTTGCTTGCCCGGCATTGGACGGCGAACACCCGGGCGGTGATGGTAGCTACCCCCTCCAATCCTACCGGCACTCTGATCCCGGCCGATGAGTTGGCAGCAATGGCCTCACTGGTGCAGGAGAGGGGCGGGGCGCTGCTGGTCGATGAGATTTATCACTGTCTCGTCTATGACCAGCCAACACCCAGTGCCGCGACGTTGAGCGACGAAATCTTCATCATCAACAGCTTTTCCAAATACTTTTGCATGACTGGCTGGCGCCTCGGCTGGCTGGTGGTGCCGGAGGCCTATGTGCGGCAGGTGGACAAGCTGGCACAGAATCTCTTTATCGCTGCGCCGACGCTGGCACAGCATGCGGCGCTGGCGGCATTTGATGAGGAGACTCTCGCCATCCTCGAGGAACGCCGGCTGGCCTTTCAGCAACGCCGTGACTTCCTGTTGCCGGCGCTGCGTGAGCTGGGTTTCGACATTCCGGTCAAGCCACAGGGGGCGTTTTATCTTTATGCTGACTGCAGCCGCTTGAGCGACGACAGTTTCCGTTTTGCCGAAGAACTGCTGGAGCAGGCGGGGGTGGCGGTTACCCCAGGGATTGATTTCGGTTCATATCTGCCGGAAAAACATCTGCGCTTTGCCTATACCACCTCGCTGGAGAACCTGGCCGAGGGCGTGGAGCGTATTCGCCGGTTTTTGAGCTAAATACGACACGCACACTGAACGTTACCGCTCCGAGACGGTGGTTAGCGCATCTCCTCCAGTGCCCTGAGCTGCTCCACCCACAGGATGGTGGCACCGGCCACTGCAGCGGGCATAACCAGAAAATTAACAACCGGGATCATGGTGCCGACCAGGGTGGCACTCCCAAAGCCGAAACTGAGCAGGCGCCGTTGGCCCAGACGCTTGCGCTGCTCGCCAAAGCGCAGGCCATGATTGCCCAACGGGTAGTCGCCATACTCCACGGCCATCATCCAGGCACTGAACAAAAACCACAGCAGGGGGGCGGCGAGGTTGAGCCCAGGGATGAGGAACAGAATCAAAAGAGGGAACGCGCGCAGCAGGAAATAAGTGATTTTGCGCAGCTCATCGAGCAGCGCGGACGGAGTTTCTTTAAGTGCCTCAAGCAGGTTGCCACCCGTGGGCAACGGCTGGCCGGTAAGGTGCTTCTCTACCGCCTCGGCGAGCAGACCGTTGAACGGCGCTGCGATCAAGTTGGCCAGCATGGTGAAGGTGTAGAAAACGAGCAGCACTGCGGTGAGACCAAAGATGAGCCAGAACAACCATTCCAACCACTCCAGCCAGGATGGCAAGTAGGCGATCCAGCTCTCCACCAACGGGGTAAACTGCTGCACCAGCACCCAGATGGAAAGGGAGAAGATCAGCACATTGATCAACACCGGGATGAACACGAAGCGGCGTAGCCCCGGGGTGTTGAGCAGTTTCAGGCCACGAAGCAGCGCCGCGGCGCCGGTGAAGAGTTGTCCTGGCATGGTGACATCCTGTTCCGCAAACAAATTCTTGATATCGGCTCATCCTACCAGATGATTTCGTTGCCGGCAGCGTTCAGGCACTGCCTGGCCAACAGGGCGCTGCCGTAACAAGCCTGCTCTTCGTTGGCCGGCAGCATCGGTACGTCAAGTAATGCGCCGCGCATTCGGGTCCAGGCGGCGTTTCTGGCGCCTCCCCCATTGCTGCGCACCGAGATGGGGTAGGGGGCACCGAGCTCGGCCAGTCGCTCGTATCCCTGCTTTTCGATACGGGCGATCCCCTCCAGCAAGCCCTGAAAAAAGCGTACATCCTCAGCCGGGCGCGGTGTCAGCCGCGGCGCCAGCGCCGGATTGTTGCGCGGAAAACGCTCACCGGCTGACAGCAGCGGATAGTAGTCGAGACCCGTGGGTACCTCAGGCTGCAACTGCTCGCTGAGCCTGGTCATCTCCAAGTCCGTAAAATAATGACGCAAGACCGCCCCGCCTGTGTTGGAACTGCCGCCCACCAGCCAGTAGTTGCCCAGCGGTTGGCTGTAGACCCCATACTCGGGAGCAAAGACCGGTTTTTCGGAGATGACCTTGAGCACGAGGGTTGAGCCGAGGGAGGTCACCGCTTCTCCAGGATGGGTAGCGCCGGAGGCGATGAAAGCCGCGGTGCTGTCGGTGGTGCCTGCGCAGATCTGTGTTTGCCGCGGTAGACCCCAGCGGGTCGCCAGTTCATGGCGAATGGGTCCTATTGAATTACCGGGTGTCAGCACTTGGGGAAGGAGCCCCTTTGGTAGGGACAACCGGTCCATCCAGGATGGCCACTTTCCAGATAGCGGATCGTAGCCGAGTTTCAAAACGTTGTTCGTATCGCTCAAACCAAAGCGGCCGCTGAGCCTTGCGCTGAGCCAGTCTGCCTGGGTGTGGACGCGGCAGCCGGGTGGCAGATCGTAATGCTCCAACAGCCATAGCAGCTTGGCGAGGCCTGACCCGGTCCCATGGGCGGCGCTGTGAGGCGGGGCCACACTGGCGATATATGCGGCTTCACTGACCGCACGGTTGTCGTTGTACATCAGGGCCGGGGTGAAGGGGGTGCCTTCTGCGTTGGCCAGTAATAC
>JBFEWO010000013.1:0-33143 GCA_041546305.1 Thiohalomonadaceae bacterium
GGCGAAGAGGAGCTTCAGATGATCGTTGAGCTCGGTCATGGTGCCGACGGTGGAGCGGGAGGTGCGCACCGGGTTGGTCTGGTCAATGGCGATACTCGGCGGAATGCCGTCGATGCGCTCCACCTGTGGCCGGTCCATGCGGTCCAGGAACTGGCGGGCGTAGGGCGAGAAGGTCTCGACGTAACGGCGCTGGCCCTCGGCGTAGACTGTGTCGAAGGCGAGTGAGGACTTACCCGAGCCGGAGACCCCGGTGACCACGATGAGCTCGCCGAGCGGCAGTTCCAGATCGAGGTTCTTCAGGTTGTTCTGGCGGGCGCCATGGATTTTGATGCTGTCGTCGGCCATGGGAAAGCAGTTCCGGGGGTTTAGGGAGCAGGACATTGTCGGTATCCTTCCTACTCGGTGCAAGTATTGCGCTGTGCTGTGTAGAACACCAATTAACCAGAAATTTTTTGCGGCATTATGGATGTGCCGGGATAACCATGAACGGAAAGCAAATGCTTAGAGGACTCCTTCTAAAAACTGGTTGGTCATGGCTGTTGGCCGCCTGGCTTGTATCACCGTCGCTCCTCGCCGAGGTGATGGATGTCGAGCTGGACAGCGGGGCGATGATCACCGTCGAGCGTTTCGGCGAAGGCGCCGATCGTATCCTTTGGCTACCCTCCGAGTATGGCATTGGCGGGGCGATTGAACGTGATTTGATCCGGGCCGTGGCCGATACGGGGTGGCAGGTGTGGCTGGCGGACCTGCATGGCAGCTATTTCCTGGTGCCCGGTCGTAGCAGCCTGGATGAGGTGCCGCGAGAGGATATCCGTGATCTCATCGCCGCGGCCCAGCCCGAAGGTGGACGTCTCTATCTGCTCAGTTCCGGTCGCGGAGCTGCCCTGGCCCTGGAAGCGACACGGCTGTGGCAGCTGGCGAGCGGCAACGATGCCGCGCCGCTGGGCGGGGCGCTGTTGCTGCACCCCAACCTGGGTGCCGGCACTCCGAAGGCGGGGGAGCGCATGGTGTTCGCCCCCATTGCCGGTGCGACCAATCTGCCGATGTTTATCTTTCAGCCTATGAATTCGGCCAAGCGCTGGTATCTGGAGGCGTTGGTGGAGCAGTTTGGCGAGGGCGGCAGCGACGTTTATTTCCAGCCGCTGGCCCAGGTGAGCGACGGTTTTCAGGTACGTGACGATACCACTGCCTATGAACGTGAGGTGCGGCAACAGTTGCCGGAGATGTTCCGTACCGCGCTACGCCTGCTTGCTGCATATAACCGGGAGTGGCGTCAGCCGGTGTCCGAACTGGTCGAGACTTCCGCCGTCGCATCATCCGGCGTGGCGGCCGAGCTGCAGCCGATCGAGGGACATCCCCTGGCGCCATCTCTTGAGCTGACCGACATCGAGGGCAAGCGCTGGTCATTGGCCTCGCTGCGCGGTGAGGTGGTCTTGCTCAATTTCTGGGCCACCTGGTGTCCGCCTTGTGTCGAGGAGATCCCCTCGCTCGGGCGCCTTGACCTGCGCCTGGACGGCAAGCCCTTCCGGGTGGTGAGTGTCGATGTGGGCGAAGAGGCCGAGCAGGTGCGGGCGTTCCTCAAGCGCGTCCCGGCGGATTTTCCAGTACTACTGGACCCGGAGGGCTCGGTGACAGAGCCCTGGAAGATCCGGGCGTTTCCCACATCATTTCTCATCGACCGCGAGGGGCACCTGCGCTACGGCTATTTCGGCGGACTCGAGTGGGACGCGGACGAAGTGGTTGAGCTGATCAGTGGTGTACTGGAGGAATAAAGGGTGAAGATCGCCGTTCTCTCCGATGTTCACGGCAATGTCCCGGCACTGGAGGCGGTGTTGGAGGATATCGCTTGCTGGCAGCCCGACGAGGTGATCGTCAACGGTGATCTGCTCAACCGTGGACCGTACAGCCTGGCTGTGTTGCAGCTGTTGCAGCGGGAGTGGCCGGCGGCGCGTCTGCTGCGCGGTAACCACGAAAACTGGTTGCTCAGGACGGCCGAACAGGGACCGCAGCCCGACAGCCCGACCCACGAGATTGACCGCTTCGCCCACTGGACCGTGACGCAGATGGGTGAGTCGCTTCAGCAGCTGGCCGCTTGGGACGAGCACCTGGACCTAAGCGACCTCGAAGGCGGCTCCCTGCACATCACTCACGGTTCGCGGCTGGGCGACCGCCACGGCATCTCACCCGAGTGCGAGGGGGAGGAGTTGCGGGAACGGCTCGGCGATCCGCGCGATCTCTTTGTCTCTTCCCACACCCACCGCGCCTTCAGCCGTTACGTTGGCGGAAACCAGGTGATCAATACCGGCTCTGTGGGGCAGCCCTTCGATGAGGATGTGCGCGCCAGCTATGCGCGTTTGCAGTTCCACCATGGGCGCTGGAAGGCGGGTATCGAGCGGGTCGCCTATGATCGTGCACGGGCGATTGCCGATTTCGAGCGAAGCGGGTTTCTGGAGGAGGGGGGTGCCCTGACCCGGCTCATCTTCCGTGAGTTCTATGAGGCCACCATGCATGTCGGTCCCTGGCGACAGCGTTTCCTGGAATCGGTCAAGGCCGGGGAGATCGGGGTGGAGGAATCGGTGGAGTGCTACCTGAAAGCGTTGTAGAAGTGACTGTCCCGGTCACTCCCGCCATCCTGGACTCACGGCCTCAGCTGCTTTAACTCTGCCAGAAACTGCTGCCGTGCCTTTTCCATTGCCTCGCGGATGGTGGCAGCCAGCTCGGCGTCCACCTTTTCCGTCATGCCCAACCACTCCTGACAGCCCTTGTGATAGTGAGCGAAGGCCTCCAGGACCTGCTCGGCTGGCAGCTGCTTGTCCTGGACTTCAGCGCTCAGCGCAGGGGTGCCCGAGAGGGGAGCCACCATGGCCGAACGTGGGATCATTCGCTGGTTGCCGGTATCGAGCCGGCTCGCAGTCAGTGGCCCGGATTTGGTGTAGCGCTCACCCTGATATTCGAAGGTATCGCCGATGGCGAGGAGAGAGAATTTTTGCATCTGAAGGCTCGTTGTATGGCGTGGAACTTGACGCAGAGGATTATGCAGCGCCAAGGGGCAGCGGGCAATGAACCATGAAAAGGTTTCTGGCTTGCGGGTATTTAGCGGTATTTATTATTTCGGCCAAAGTGCCTGAACCTCCGAGTGAGGCACGCAATACAACGCAGAAAAAAAGCCGATACTGCATTACTGCAGGTATCGGCATAGGAGTAACAACGGAGGAGAAAATCGCTTGGCTTGACTAGCAGCCGACGATATCGGCGTGCAGTCCATGTCCCTTGAAGATATCCAATACGTGCATGGGGACATTTTCGTGTTCGTCAAATTCCACCAGGACATCGTGTGGCATACCGGTATTGAACTGGACATCGCGCACATGAGGGGCGGATAGCAATTCCTCACGCAACCCACTCATTACGGAACCGCTAATGGTTTCATCGATGTGGATATTGATGGTGTTCATGGATACCTCCCGAGGACCGCTCGCTTAATGAGGAAGCGTATGAACAACTATAGACCATCCTGGCCAAGTTCAAGTCACCGAAGGTGAAAGTGGCTTGGCGGACGCAAAAAGAAAGCCCGGAGCGTGTCCGGGATTTAGCTGGTGAGTGAGGGGTGGGAGCCGATGAGAAGTGCTCCCGCAATGGCTGTGCTCGAGAATCTTGAGACTGCCGCTAGTCTTCGTTCTCTCCCCACTCTTCATCTTCATCCCCATCATCGTCGATGGTGATAAGTTCGTCGTACTCTTCCTCTTCGGTCTCGGCCGAGGGGTTTTTTTTCGGGACCGGAGCTTCGGCGCCTTTTTCAGGGATCGGACTGGCTTTGGCGCCGCGGGGTACGAAACCACTTCGGGCTTTGTTGTAAGCGGATTTCAGTTCCTTGATAAAGGCACTCTCTTGTTCGCCAAGATCGCGCAGTTTGGACTCTACAATGTCGCGGCGGTATTCGATGATCTCGCTGCGCTTGAGATTGAAAACATACACCGTACTAGGATTGGCCGTACTTAACCGTTGGTCCATCAGCACTGGGGAACTCTTCTCACCTGCGTCCAGGTAGCCGTACCAAAAATTGTTTTCACTCATAGTTTCGTATCCCGGGTAGTTGCGTTTGGGCAAACAAGTTGTGCTGGGAATGGCGAGGGTTGTGAGACGCTTTTTACCTCCACCTTAGGCAGAGCAAATATATCCAAGAACGAGTCGGTGTAAAGATGCTAAAAGAAGAAATTTGGGTTTTTTGTTATAGAAATTTTTGGAGGGTTAAACCGGGAGTGACCAGGAAATAATAAAAATAATTGATGGCCTCCTTGACGCGTCCCCCGGGGCAGTGCAAGCATGCGCCCACAGCACCGCTGCCGGACAGGCTGTTTCCGGTCTTGGGTGTGGTTTTGTTTTGTAACATGTTGATAACATTTGGTTTGTTTTTATGCTCGGAATGTTCTGCTGCAGGAGATGGCGCGGGCTACTCTGCTGGTGCATTTAACCACATGAATAGGTAGACTAATCGTGCGGGTATAAAAAACAATAACGAGGCGCAGGATTCCATAGCGTCGTGGATTGCCGCAGTGCGCTGCCGAGCGATACACCAAAACCTTGCAGAATAACTGACAGGGAGGCGGTGAGGTGGTTGTCAGCATGTCATGCGGTATGGCTGGGAGTAGCCAATGAAATACAACAACAAAACGATCACGGGACAGGTTGCTTTTACTCGCTCGAGCGACCACCTGGTTGTCTATCTCAAGTACATTTTTATTATCCTGCTGGTGTTGTCTCCGGTGGTGTATACCCAGGCGATCTACTTCCATGATGGTACGGTTGAACCACGATTTTTCCTGCTTCCGATGATAGTCGGTGTGGCATTCGGAACGTTGCTGGCGCGAGCGGTGCTGCTGCGCCAGAAGATGCAGGAGCAGGGCGAGCAGTTCCGCGCCATTGCCGACCTGGCCCAGGAGTTTACCTATTTCCGCCGTGTCGATGGACGCTATGAGTATGTTTCCCCTGCCAGCCTGGCGATGACTGGTTATACCCCGGCGGATTTCTACCAGACGCCTAACCTGATGGACGTGCTGATCCACCCCGAGGATCGGGAGCGCTGGTCCCATCATGTACACCACATCAACGATGGCGGTCAGCCGGAGAGTTTCGAACTCCGGCTCTTGAGCAAGGATAACCGGGTGATCTGGTTCCAGCACATCTGTGCCCCGGTGTATGACGAAAAAGGGAAGCAGGTCGGGGTACGCTCCACCAATCTCGATATCACTCGGCGCAAGGAGGGCGAGGAACATATCAAGCGCATGGCCTTCTATGACCCGCTGACCGATCTACCCAACCGTCACTCCCTGGTAAACCGAATCCACAAACTGATCGAGGTCGATGGTAAGCCGGCAAAGCGCTTTGCGGTGCTGTTCCTGGACCTGTGCCGTTTCAAGAATATCAACGACAGCTTTGGTCACGCCTTTGGCGACCGACTGCTGAAGGCCATTGCTGAGCGGCTCAACAGTGCATGCAAGAAAAACTGTCTGGTGAGTCGCTTCGGTGGGGATGAGTTCATCATTCTGCTGGAAAAGGTGCGCAGCAAGGAGGTCGCAGCGGAGATGGCCAAGCGCTTGCTGTTGATACTGGAGCAGCCATTGGAGCTCGAAGGGATCGATTTACACATTTCGGCAAGTATCGGTATCGCGCTATACCCGGAGGATGGTGAGGATAGTGGCACCCTGATCCGCCATGCGGATGTGGCCATGTACAAAACCAAGAAGGAGTCCCGGGGTAACATTCGTATCTATAGCGTTCACGACAGTACCGAGGCGGCGGATTTCGTCACCACTGAGCGCAAAATTCAACGCGGCATTTCGAATCAGGAGTTCACTGCCTTTTTCCAGCCCAAGGTGGATATGCATAGCGGGAAGATCATCGGCATGGAGGCACTGGCCCGTTGGCAACATCCGGCGGAGGGGGTGATCCCGCCGGGTAAATTTATCGCGGTGGCCGAAGAGACCGGGCAGATCAGGGCGTTGAGCGAGCAAATTCTGGAGCAGGTGCTACAAGACATCCATCGCTGGCAGGAGATGGGCATCGCCGTACCGGTGGCGATCAATGTCTCGGCACGCCAGTTTGCCGATCATGATTACTGCAGGACGCTGGTCAAATCCATCCATACCGCCGGTTGCGCCCTGAGCCTGCTGGAGGTCGAGGTGACCGAACAGGTGTTTTTGGGCGATATCGAAACCGCTGTGGCCAGGCTGCGTTACCTGCGAACCGCAGGGGTGCAGGTAGCGCTTGACGATTTCGGCACCGGCTACTCTTCCTTTAACTATATCAAGCAGTTACCCATCAATACCCTGAAGATCGACCGCTGTTTTATCGCCAATATCGACAGTGACAAGACTGAGTTCGCGATCATCAAGGCGATTGCCTCCCTGTGTCAGGACCTGCGCCTGAACATGGTGGTGGAGGGGGTGGAGACAGCGCGGCAAAAGAAAGCGCTGGTCTCACTGGGTTGTGACAAGGCCCAGGGGTATCACTTCTTCAGGCCAATGCCGGCGGAGGAAGCGGAGAAGTTGCTGCTCAGGCAGCGGGAGGCGATGGCCTGAGTTCTGTTTGCCCCTGACACTCTGTCATGGCCGGCATCCACCTCCTGTCAGATGCGTCAGGAGAGGGAAGTTCGCCTAACCGGCCATCAGGGCATCCAGCTCCCCTTCCATGTGCATCTCGGTCAATTCATTGAAGCCACCGATCCATTTGCCGTCGATGGCCAGTTGCGGCACGGTGCGCGCGTGATTGCTGATCTCAAGCATTTCTCTCAGTGCAGCGGTATCCTGATCGACCCGCTTTTCCAGATAGGTGATGCCCCACTTATTCAGCAAGGTCTTGGTTTTGTCGCAAATGGGGCAGGTTCCGGTACTGTAGATGGTAACGCGTGACATGGCTTCTGTATTTTCCTCTTGTGTGACAATGGATCCATTCACATGGATATGGCGATGGGATAGTCTGTGTCGATGAAACAGGTACGACTCAATATCTTTCTGCTGGCTCTCTGCCAGGCCGTGATGATGACCGGCACCTCGTTGCTGATCACCAGCTCCGCCGTGGTGGGCGCTATGTTAACGGATGATCGCGCGCTGGCAACCCTTCCTTTAGCGCTGCAATTCCTCTCATCCATGTTTACCAGTATTCCAGCCTCCTTTGCCATGCGCCGCTGGGGGCGCCGTGTGGGCTTCCTGTTCGGCGCCATGGTAGGGGCTGTCGGCGGTGCCACGGCGGCCTGGGCCATCTGGCAGGGGAATTTCTGGCTCTTCTGTCTCGGTACCATGCTGGTCGGGGTGTTCAACGGCTTTGGCATCTATTTTCGTTTTGCTGCGGTGGATGCTGCACCCGATTCCTTCAAGGCACGAGCGATCTCCTACGTGATGGCCGGTGGGGTGGTGGCGGCCTTTGCCGGACCGAACCTGGCCAACTGGGCCAAGGATGCGATCCCGGCGGCGACCTTCGCTGGCAGCTACGCGGCCCTGGTGCTGCTTTACGGTATCGCCATGCTGGCGCTGCTGGCGGTGCGGATCCCGCCGGAACCGATGCTGGCTCCCCATGAGAGCGGGCGACCGCTAGTGGTGATCCTGCGCCAGCCGGTGTTTCTGGTGGCCCTGCTTGGGGCGACTCTGGGGTATGGTGTGATGTCGCTGGTGATGACGGCAACACCTCTGGCGATGCAAGGCTGCGGCCTGCCGTTCGATGATTCGGCGTTTGTCATCCAGTGGCATGTGTTTGCCATGTTCGCCCCCTCATTTGTCACCGCGTCGCTTATCAGACGCTTCGGTGTGTTGACGGTGATGATGTGGGGTGCCCTTTGTTATGTCGGCACGGTGGTGATCAATCTTAACGGTATTACGGTGGATCATTTCTGGACGGCCCTGTTCCTGCTCGGGCTTGGCTGGAATTTTCTCTTCGTCGGCGGCACCACGTTGCTGACCGAGGCGTATCGTCCGGAGGAGAAGGCCAAGGCGCAGGCGCTGAATGATTTTCTGGTCTTTACCACCGTCAGCCTCTCCTCACTTTCGGCCGGAGCACTTCAATATCATTACGGCTGGGAGGCGGTGAACCTGGGGGTGATTCCGTTGATTGCCGTGATCTTTATTGCCGTTACGGCGCTGATGCTGTGGCGTCGGCAGCAGCCAGTCGTCGCCGAGGAGGGGGCTGCGCCGTGACAGGAGAGCTGAAATGAGTGGTTGGGGCTGCCCCCATGAGGTGAAAGGACGTTGCTGCCGGGTCAAAGAGCTGCCCTGCGATCCCGGG
The DNA here is from genome assembly GCA_041546305.1 of Thiohalomonadaceae bacterium. Classification (GTDB taxonomy): domain Bacteria; phylum Pseudomonadota; class Gammaproteobacteria; order Thiohalomonadales; family Thiohalomonadaceae; genus JBFEYJ01. Next base: position 8,275 of record JBFEWO010000013.1, read on the forward strand.
ATGAGGGGATGTATTCTGTTCGGCCGATTTGTGTTCAGCAAGGAAGAGAAGAACCGACCGGGTGGGCCGCGGCGGCTCAATCCTCGTGGGTTAAAAGACTAGGTCTCACGCTCAAGAGGTTATCTGCATCCCGCCGGCGAAGATGGCGGGGTGGTGAGATAGGACCGCCCCCAGGAGGAAGGGGGCGGTGCGGTGCAGGAGTTACCAGAATTTCTTTAGCCAGGTTTTTTTCACACCGGCCTTGTGGAAGGTTTTGACGTACTGCTTGTCGACCTTATTGATGTGGTCAAACAGCCAGTCCTTGAGGAACATCAACAGCTCCATACCCACCTTGTCATTACCGGCGCGGAACTGACTCTGGAACTCGAGCACTCGGGCAACGATCTTGTCGTGGATCGCCTTGTGCTCCTCGTACCCCTCGTAATGGAAGACACGCATCAGGGTTTCTTCCACAGCGAAATGAACCTTGGTGTAGTCGACCAGTTTGTCCAGCACATCGCCAATCAGGTCGCGATTGGACTTGCTGGCCATTGCCATATACAACTCATTCATGAACTCGATGAGGCACTTGTGCTGCTCATCGATCTCCTGAATATCGACGCTATAAGCATCATCCCACGCTACCATAGACATGGTTATTTCCTCCGCGTTTATTTTGGTGGTTTCGAATACCCAAAAATCATGCCAGTTTGGCACTTGTTATATTTATTGCTTGTTCTTTTCTGGTTTAGCCCTGTTTGTGTCAGGATTCTCCGGAAATACTGCCACTACGGGTAAGGTATCCGATGTGACAGTGATCCCGAAATTACACCAAAACTGAGAAATGTGTAAGGGGTTTGAAAGTTGTTGCACCAATTTATGGCATGTTCGTCTCTGGATGAAACAATAAAGGGAGACCAATGAGTACTTTCCCCCGCAATGAGTGGTTTGCTGCCATTGATTTGGGTTCGAACAGCTTTCACTTGATTGTCGCCCAAGAGACGGATGGGCACTTGCAGGTGCGTGACCGCCTGCGTGAAATGGTCCGCCTTGCCGGTGGGCTGGATAGCCGGGGGGCTCTCGACGAGTCGGCAAGAGAGCGGGCACTGGCATGCCTGCGACGCTTCGGGCAACGCCTGAGGGGATTTCGGCCGGAGATGGTACGGGTGGTAGGCACCAACACCTTGCGCAAGGCGAAAAGCCCGGGTTTTTTGCAGCAGGCGGAAGAGGCGTTGGGGCATCCCATCGAGGTGATCTCCGGCAGAGAGGAGGCTCGGCTCATCTATCTGGGCGTGGCGCACAGCCTGCCCGATTCCGAGGCCAACCGCCTGGTGGTGGACATTGGCGGCGGCAGCACCGAGTTGATTCTGGGGCGGCGCTTTGAGCCGTTGGAGCTGGAAAGCCTCTATATGGGGTGTGTCAGCTATAGCCAGCGGTTCTTTGCCGATGGCGTCGTGAGCGAAAAGGCCATGCGCGATGCGGTTATCGCGGCCCGCCTCGAACTGCAGGGGCTGGAGAACGAATTTGCCGGGATCGGCTGGCAACAGGTGGTCGGCGCCTCGGGGACCATACGAGCGGTGGGTGAGGTGGTGCATGCCATGGGCTGGAGTGAAGAGGGCATCACCCTGGAGAGCCTGCGGCGTTTGGCCTCGGAGCTGATCAAGGCCGGCCATATCGAGAAGCTGAGGCTCACGGGCCTCAAAGAGGAGCGGCTGGCTGTGTTCCCCGGTGGTGTAGCTGTCCTGTTGGCTATCTTCGATAGCCTGCCGATAGGGCAAATGCAGGTCTCTGACTGGGCCCTGCGAGAAGGGCTGCTGTATGACCTCATCGGGCGTGTGCACCACGAGGATGTCCGCGAACGTACCATCAACATGCTGTGCCAGGCGTATCGGGCTGACCGGCGACAGGGCGAACGGGTAGAGCAGACCGCCAGAGAGGCGCTGGGACAGGTTGCCAGCGACTGGGGGCTGACAAGTGAGGAGGATGGGCAGCTGCTGGGATGGGCGGCACGCCTGCACGAAATCGGTCTGGCGATTGCGCACAGCGGTTATCACAAACACGGTGCTTACCTGGTGGAGAACAGCGATATGCCAGGCTTTTCCAGCAGCGAACAACAGCGGCTGGCGCTACTGATGCGTGGGCACCGACGCAAGTTCCCCCTGGCCCTGTTCCGGGGGGTGCCCAAACCACAGCAGCAACGGCTGCAGCGGCTGACTATCCTGTTGCGCCTGGCGGTACTTCTGCATCGCAGCCACAGCGATGTGCCTCCGGTGAAAGTGCAATTTCAAGCCGGAGGTAAAAGCCTGGCGATGCACTTTCCCAACGGTTGGCTTGCCGATCATCCCCTGACCGAGGCCGATTTGGCGCAGGAGGCAACCTACCTGGAGGCGGTGAGATTTCGGCTGGAGTATCGCTGATTCCGATGGGGGAGCGGTTGTCCCGGTTGCGACGCCTGAGCTAGGGGTGAAAGCGCGACCGAGACGCTCGCTCCCTCATGACCCTCTCGCTTTTTCCCTAGTCCCCCTGACTAAGTTCCTGCAGCAGGCGCATCTGGGCCGATAGCGGGGTGCCCTTGCCGGGCGTCGCGAGAAGGTAGCTACCATCACTTTGCAGCTCCCAGGCCTGGGCATTGTCATCGAGGTAGTAGTGTAGTTCGCGAACCATCCGTTCCCGCAGTTTTTTCTCCTCAATGGGGAAGCAGGTTTCCACCCGACGGTGCAGGTTGCGATCCATCCAGTCGGCGCTGGAAGCGAAGACCTCTTCATTGCCTTCGTTGGAAAAGTAGAACACGCGGGTGTGTTCGAGAAAACGACCAATAATGGAGCGCACCCGGATATTTTCCGAGACACCGGGTACGCCGGGGCGCAGGCAGCAAATACCACGGATCACCAGGTCGATCTGCACGCCTGCCTGGGAGGCGGCATAGAGGGCGCGGATCACATTCTGTTCCACCAGGGCGTTCATCTTGGCAATGATCCGCGCCGGTTTGCCTTTGCGGGCAATCGACGTTTCGCGTTCGATGCGTTCGAGCAGTCCGGTCAGCAGGGTGAAGGGGGATTGCAGAATTTTGCTCAACTTGCTGCTGCGACCCAGGCTGGTCAGCTGCAGAAACAGTTTATGCACATCCTCACCGAGTTCGGGATCGCGTGTGAGCAGGCCATAGTCGGTGTAGAGGCGGGCGGTGCGGGCATGGTAGTTGCCTGTGCCGAGGTGGACATAGTGGCGCAGCTTGCCGTCTTCGCGCCGCACGACGAGGATCATCTTGGCGTGGGTTTTATAGCCCACCACGCCGTAAACCACATGGGCCCCTGCCTCGGTCAGACGATTGGCCAGGGCGATATTGGCCTCCTCATCGAAGCGGGCGCGCAGTTCGACGACCACGGTGACCTCCTTGCCAGCGCGAGCGGCGCTGACCAGGGCGTCGACCACCGCCGAGTCGGGGCCGGTGCGATAGAGGGTTTGTTTGATCGCCAGCACCCTGGGATCGGCGGCGGACTGCTTGAGAAAATCGATCACCGGCACGAAGGACTCGAAGGGGTGATGCAGCAGAATATCCCCCTTGCTGATGGCCTGAAAAATATCGGTCGCCAGGCTCAGCCGCGACGGCAAGCCCGGGGTGAATGAGGGGAAGGTGAGATCGGAGCGGTCCACCTTGTCGGGCAGATTGATCAGGCGGTTGAGGTTGACCGGACCGTTGACCGTATAGAGCTCGTTCGGTCCCAGATCGAACTCACGTAGCAGGAAGTCGCTCACCTCCGCCGGGCAGTTGTCGGCTACCTCCAGCCGCACCTCGTCGCCATAGCGACGTGAGGTCAGTTCACCTTCTACCGCGCGCAGCAGATCGTCCACCTCCTCTTCGTCAACGAACAGGTCGCTGTTGCGGGTGACGCGGAACTGGTAGCAACCCTGCACCTTCATCCCCGGGAACAGGTCGTCCACATGGGCGTGGATGATGGAGGAGAGAAAGACAAAATCGTTTGGTCCGCTGGCGCACTCGGCCGGCATCTTGATCAGCCGCGGCAGGGCTCGGGGGGCCTGAACGATGGCCATGCCGCTGGTGCGGCCGAAGGCATCCTTGCCCTTGAGCGAGACGATGAAATTGAGGCTCTTGTTGAGGATGCGCGGGAAGGGATGTGCTGGGTCCAGGCCGATGGGACAGAGGATCGGCAGCAGTTCGTGCTCGTAGTAATCCTTGACCCACTTTGCCTGGGTGTCATTCCACTCCTGGCGTTTGACGAAGCGGATCCCCTCCCTTTCCAGCGCCGGCAGCAGGATGTCGTTGAGCACCCGATACTGCTCGGTCACCAGCGCATGGGCCTGGGCGCTGATCTGGTTCAGCACCTCCTGCGGGCTCATGTTGTCCGGCCCCGCCTGTACCGACTCCATGGCGGCCTTTTGCATCAGGCCGGCAACGCGGATTTCGAAAAACTCATCCAGGTTGGAACTGGAGATGCAAAGGAATTTGAGCCGCTCAAGCAGCGGCATATTTTCATCTTTCGCCTGTTCCAGTACGCGGCGATTGAAGGCCAGCAGGCTCAGTTCGCGGTTAATGTAGAGTTCAGGGGCTTTAAGGTCCGTGGTGTCCATGCGTTCCTTCTTATGGGAAAAGTAACGTCCATTATTCCGATTTGATGTTTCATCTATATGTCATAGGAGCTGGGAGGGAAAGAGGCAAGTCCCCAGGCCACTTCAACGTTATAACTTGTAACTTGCGCGTCCTTCGGTACCATGGGCGCTGGTTATTCGAACCTGCCTTTTCTGAACATCACCTTGGATAGCTCTTTACACTCACTCTTCGCCGCGCTCGATGATTGCATGCTGGTGGACCGGCGCCCCTTGCGCAAGCGATTGATCGGCTTGCAACGCCGCAACAAGGAAGGCAAACCGATCGACCGCGGCCTGGCAGAGGTCTCTCGTGCCATCGAATCCTCACAACAACGACTAGCGGTGCGCCGTAGTGCCTTGCCGGTTCCCACCTATCCTGAGGAACTGCCGGTTAGCGCCCGGCGTGCGGCTATTGCAGCAGCGATAGAGGAGCATCAGGTAGTAGTGGTGGCCGGTGAGACCGGCTCCGGCAAAACCACCCAGCTGCCCAAGATCTGTCTGGATCTGGGGCGAGGCGCGGCGGGCTTGGTAGGCCATACCCAGCCGCGGCGCATCGCTGCGCGTAGCGTCGCCACGCGCATCGCCGAGGAACTGAATACCGAACTGGGTCAGGCCGTCGGCTACAAGGTACGTTTTACCGAGCGCGCCGGGGAAAACAGCTTTATCAAGCTGATGACCGACGGCATCCTGCTGGCCGAGATCCAGAGCGACCCGCTGCTTGAGCGTTACGACACCATTATCATCGACGAGGCCCACGAGCGCAGCCTCAACATCGACTTCCTGCTCGGTTATTTGCGGCAGTTGTTGCCGAAACGTCCTGACCTCAAGCTCATTATCACCTCGGCGACCATTAATACCGAAAGCTTTGCTACCTTCTTTAATGGCGCGCCGGTGATCGAAGTCTCTGGTCGCACCTACCCGGTGGAAGTGCGCTATCGACCATTGCTCGACGAAGAAAAGAAAAAGGAGGCCGATCCGATCCGCGGCATTCTCGATGCGGTGGATGAGGTGGGCCGCCTCGACCCGCTCGGCGATATCCTGGTGTTCCTCTCCGGCGAACGCGACATCCGTGAAACCGCCGAGGCGCTCGGCAAGCATCGTATGCGCGATACCGAGGTCATCCCGCTGTTCTCGCGGCTTTCCGCTGCTGATCAGGACAAGGTATTCAAGCCGCACCGCGGGCGGCGCATCGTACTTGCCACCAACGTGGCCGAGACCTCGCTCACGGTGCCGGGGATCCGCTTTGTCATCGACACCGGTCTGGCGCGTATCAGCCGCTACAGCCATCGCACCAAGGTGCAGCGCTTGCCTATCGAACCGGTCTCCCAGGCCTCGGCCAACCAGCGTGCCGGACGCTGTGGCCGGGTTAGTGCCGGGGTGTGTATCCGTCTCTACAGCGAGGAGGATTTTCTCGCCCGTCCCGAATTTACCGACCCGGAGATCCGCCGCACCAACCTGGCCAGTGTGATCCTGCAGATGATGCTGCTCGGTCTCGGCGACATCGAGCATTTCGCCTTCCTAGATGCCCCGGACAAACGCTATATCACCGACGGTTTTCACTTGCTGCATGAACTGGGTGCGGTGGATGAACACCACCGCATCACCGCCGATGGCCGGGCATTGGCTCGCCTGCCGGTCGACCCGCGCATCGGCCGCATGTTGCTTGCCGCCGCTCGGGAGGGGAGTCTGCATGAGGTGCTGATCATCGCCTCGGCACTGACCATCCAGGACCCGCGCGAGCGACCGCTAGAGGCGCAGCAGGCGGCGGATGAAAAACACCGCCGCTTCCATCACGAAAAATCCGATTTTCTCGCCTACCTCAATCTGTGGAACTACTACCACGAACAGGCACGGCACCTGAGCAACAGCAAGCTGCGCAAGCACTGCCGCGATGAATTTCTCTCCTACCTGCGCATGCGCGAGTGGCACGACATTCACGGCCAGCTGCTGGCGCAGCTGCGTGAGATGGAACTCAAACCGAACGAGGCCGAGGCCTCCTACGAGGCGATTCACCGGGCCCTGCTTGCCGGCCTGCTCGGCAATATCGCGGTAAAGGATGAGCGTGAGCAGAAGGGGCCGCCGAAAAAACGCAAACCGCTGGTGGAATACCTCGGCGCGCGTAATATCAAGCTTGCCATCTTCCCCGGCTCCTCGTTGGCCAAGCGTGCGCCCAAGTGGATCATGGCCGCCGAGTTGGTGGAAACCACGCGGCTGTTTGCCCGGGATGTGGCCGCTATCGATCCCGATTGGCTGGAGGGGCTCGCCCGTCACCTGGTCAAGCGCACCTATCTCGAGCCGCACTGGGAGAAGCGGCCGGCACAGGTTTCCGCCTTCGAGCAGGTGACCCTCTACGGCCTGCTCATCGTGCCGCGGCGGCGGGTCAACTACGGCCCTATCGATCCCGTGCTTAGCCGCGAACTGTTTATCCGCCACGCGCTGGTCGAAGGCGAGTACCGTACCGAGGCCCCGTTCTTTGCCCACAACCGGGAGCTGCTGGAGGAGGTGGCGCTGCTCGAGGCCAAGTCACGTCGACGCGACATTCTGGTGGATGAGGAGACCCTGTTCGCCTTCTACGATAAGCGGCTACCGGAGAATATTTACAGCGGCAAGTCCTTCGAGAAGTGGCGCCGTCAGGCCGAGCGGGAGCAACCGCGCCTGCTCTATCTTGACCGCGAAAGCCTGATGCAGCATGAAGCGGCCGGGATCACCGGTAATCTGTTCCCAGAACAGTTTCTCTATCAGGGCTTGCCGCTGCCGCTGGAATATCACTTTGAACCGGGCCACCCGGCTGACGGGGTGACGGTGAAGTTGCCGCTGGCGATGCTGGGTCAGATTAAGCCCGGTCCTTTTGAATGGCTGGTGCCCGGCCTGCTCAAGGAGAAGCTCATCGCCATGATTAAGGCGTTGCCCAAGGCGCAGCGGCGCAACTTTGTACCGGCGGTCAATTTTGCCGAGGCGGCGCTTGAGGCGATGGTGCCGGGCAAGGGCTCGCTGAGAGAGGTTTTCTCGCTGCAGCTGCAGCGTATAACCGGTATCCGCCTGGCGCCGGAGAGCTGGGCGATGGAAAACCTGCCACCGCACCTGGTGATGAATTTTCGCATCGTCGACGAACAGGGCAAGGTGCTGGACGAGGGGCGCGATCTGCTGCAACTGCAAAAGCAGATGGCAGGGGAGGTGCGCGAAAGCCTGCAGACAACCCCGGGGACGCCATGGGAGCGCGAGGGTCTCACCGCCTGGGAGGTGGGTGAGCTTCCGGAGGCGGTGGAGGTCGAGCAGCACGGTCTGAAACTCAAGGCCTTTCCTGCGCTGGCCGACGAGGGGGAGTCGGTGGCGCTGCGTCTGTTTGAAAGCCTGGAGGCGGCGGAGGGAGCCCACCGCAAAGGCGTGGCCCGGCTGTTTGCCCTGGACAATCGCGTCAAGATCAAATATCTGCAAAAGAACCTGCCGGAGATCAAGACCCTCTGCCTGCACTATGTCTCACTTGGCAAATGTGAGGAGCTAACCGCATCGATAATTGCCGCGGCTGTGGATGCCGCTCTGTTTACCGACAGAACGTTGCCGCGGACCGAGCCCCAGTACCAGGCGCTGGCGCAGGAGGCACGGACCAGGCTGGTAGAGACCGCCAACCGCATCGCGACCCTGGTGGGAGAGACCCTCGCGAGTTATCACCGCATTCAGAAACAGCTCAAGGGAAGTGTCCAGCCGCAGTGGCTCAACAGCCTTGCCGACATCCGCGAACAGCTGCAACGGCTATTGATGCCGGGTTTTGTCGCCCGTACCCCGGCCGAGTGGCTGGAGCATCTTCCCCGCTATCTGCAGGCGGTTGAGCGCAGGCTGGAAAAACTGCGCGGGGATCCGCCGCGCGATCGCCTGTTGATGCTGGAGATGCAACCGCTCTGGCAGCGCTACTGGGCGCGTTGCGAGGATGTGGAGAATTGCCCGGGCAGTGAACTGCTGCGTTTTCGCTGGTTGCTCGAGGAGTTACGCGTATCGCTATTTGCCCAGGAGCTGAAAACCATTGAAACGGTTTCGGTACCGCGGCTGGAAAAATTATGGAAACAACTGGGCACGGAAAGCTGATCTCCCGATAGCCGTTGATACCCTTTTGAGACTTGTTCTCGACCAGTGGCGGGAATACTCTTGAGTAACAAGCTTTTCCCAGGCGATTAAGGCTGGTTGTTCCAGCTCCTCCTGGCCTCCTGGGTAGTGTTGCCCGAGGCAAGGGCTCGCGTGATGATTAGGACCACACAGGCAAGGTGTTCATGGACAGTCCGGCGGTAATTTACAAACGATCAAAAAACTTTCTTCTCAAGGAACTCTGGCGAAAGGATCTTGCCGGCCTGAGCTGGCCCAGGCGTTACGGTTATCGCCTCCTGCGACTGCTGTTTGTCATGGTGCGGGAGTTCTCCAGCGGGCAACTCAATCTTCGTGCCATGAGCCTGGTCTATACCACACTGCTATCGCTGGTTCCGCTGCTGGCAGTGAGCTTTTCCGTGCTCAAGGCCTTTGGGGTGCATAACCAGATTGAACCTCTGTTGCTGAATCTGGTGGAGCCGTTGGGGGAGCGCGGTATCGAGTTGGTGGCGACCATTCTCGGCTTTGTCGAGAACATGAAGGTGGGGGTGCTTGGGTCTCTCGGTCTGGCGCTGTTGTTGTATACGGTGATCTCGCTGATCCAGAAGGTGGAGAGCTCTTTTAACTATGTGTGGCACGCCAAAGCCACCCGTAGCCTGTCCCGCCGGTTTAGCGATTACCTCAGTGTGATCATGGTCGGTCCGGTGCTGGTGTTCTCGGCGCTTGGTATGACCGCTTCGATGATGAGCAGTCGTGTGGTGCAGAACCTGCTGGCCATCGAACCCTTCGGCAGCCTGATGATTTTCATTACCAAACTGATGCCCTTCTTTCTCATTATTCTGGCCTTTACCTTTGTTTACCTGTTTGTTCCTAACACCCGAGTCAATGTCCGCTCGGCTTTCGTGGGTGCGGTGGTCGGTGGTTCGCTCTGGCAGGCGACCGGTATGGTGTTCGCTACTTTTGCGGAGACCTCCACCAAGTACGCCGCAATCTATTCGGGTTTTGCCATCCTGATCCTGTTCATGATCTGGCTCTATTTGAGCTGGCTGATCCTGCTTTTGGGGGCGCAGGTGGCCTATTACCACCAGTACCCCGAGCAGTTGCGAGTCAGCAGTCAGCGTATCCCACTGAGTGGACGTTTTCGTGAGCAGCTGGGATTGCTGATGATGTACTGGATCGCGCATCGCTTCGTCCATGACGGCAAGCCCTGGACACTACTTGAGTTATCCAGCCAGCTTGCGATGCCCGGTGAGCGGATTGGGGAGGTGTTAGCGCTGTTGCAAGAGCGCGGGCTGCTACTCGAGAGCGGGGAGGAGCCGCCCGAATACCTGCTGACGCACGATCCGGCGAATCTCACTCTCGAGCGGTTGCTGCACATTCTGCGCAGCTCAGATGAGGAGCAGGCTTTAATAGAGCAACGACTCCATTCCGTTGCACCTGTGGACGCCGTGCTGACCCGGGTGGAACAGGGTGTCGGTGAGCTGTTGCAGGGGGTGACACTGCGCGATCTGGTGTTGGAGCCGCTGCAGTCAGATACCACGGCGGACTACTAGAGAGCGTTCGCAGCAGGAGTTTAGGATGAATACCTATATGCTGATCAAACAGTGGCACATTGTGTTTGCACTGCTTTCACTGACGGGTTTTACGATCCGCGGGGCATTGATGCTGCAGGCACCGCAGCTGTTGCAGAATACCTGGGTCCGCCGCATGCCTCATGTCATCGACAGTGGGCTGTTTTTCCTCGGGCTCACCTTGCTATGGCTCGGCCCGTGGTCACTGGGGAACGCCCCCTGGCTGCAGCTGAAGCTTACGCTATTGCTGCTCTATATCGGACTGGGCTTCGTTGCCCTGCACCGCGGGCGCTTTGCCCGCCGGACACGGCTGCTGGCCTTGGGCGCTGCCCTCGCTGTCTTTGCCGGAATGCTGGTGCTGGCTCACACCAAGCCGGCATTGCTGCTTTAGCCGATAAGGAGCCTGAATGCCTGGCCTGCAGGATCTCATCATGCTAGGTAGTTTTGCCGGCGGCGTCGGCCTGTTTCTGCTTGGCATGAAGCTGATGACCGACGGCCTGAAGGTGGCGGCCGGTCATGCCTTGCGGCACATTCTGTCGCAATGGACCAAAACCCCCCTTCGTGGTTTCCTCTCCGGGATCCTGATTACCTCGCTGGTGCAGTCTTCCAGCGCCGTGACCGTGGCGGTCATCGGTTTCGTGAATGCCGGTCTACTCAGCCTGCTGCAGACCGTGTATGTGATCTACGGGACCAATATTGGTACCACCATGACGAGCTGGCTGGTGGCGCTGGTCGGATTCAAGATCGATGTTCAGGCCCTGGCCCTGCCGTTGATTGGCCTGGGAATGGTGGTACGCCTGATAAGTGGGGGAAGCCGCCGCGGTGCGCTGGCAGAAGCGATCGCCGGCTTCGGTTTGTTCTTTCTCGGGATCGGTATTCTCAAGGACACCTTCACCGATGCAGGCAGCAGCTTGTCCCTGACTGGCTATTCGGCCGATGGCGCAGGCATGCTGTTATTTACCGGTGCCGGTTTTCTGCTGACGTTCCTGATGCAGTCTTCCAGTGCGGCGATGGCGGTGACCCTGACGGCCGCTGCCGGCGGGGTGATTCCTTTCACGGCTGCCGCGGCGACCGTGATAGGAGCGAATGTGGGCACCACCTCCACCGCCGCACTGGCAGTGCTCGGTGCCACGCCCAATGCCCAGCGGACCGCTGCGGCCCATGTCATGTTCAATCTACTTACTGGTTTTATCGCCCTGTTGCTGCTTGCCCCATTGCTCGAGTTAGTGGAGCTGGTACAACAATACCTCGGGCTGGATGATGCCGTTGCGACCCGCTTGGCTCTGTTCCACACCCTGTTCAACGTGCTGGGGGTAGCGATGTTATGGGTAGTTACACCGCGGATGGTGCGTTGGTTGGAGCGGCGGATGCGTAGCGCCGAGGAGGATCTGGGACGTCCGGTCTATCTGGATAACAACGTCGTACGCACCCCGGCACTGGCACTCAACGCGATGGTGCTGGAGCTCGGGCGCATGGGGGATTTGGCCAGTAAGATGTTGCGGGATGCCATTAGTACAGAGCGTCATGTCGGTAGCCAGCTGCATAAGGAGCGAACCGCCATAGAGCGGTTGGCCAATGCGGTGAATGAATTCAGTCTCACTCTTCAGCGCTCGAATCTGCCGGGCGATATTACCGACCATTTGCCATTGGCTCTGCGTGTTTCGCGCTACTACATTGAGGTGGCCAATGTGTCCGTGGCGATGGCCAAGGTGCAGGAGGATCTACCGTATATCGAGGACCGAGTGATGGAAGAGAAGCTGGGACAGTTTCGCAGCGAGTGCGTAGCCCTCCTGGAGCTGGCCGATCCGCAGGGGGAACGGTTCTCGGCAGAAGCGGCCCAACAGGGACTGGAGAAGCTGGAGCAGGATTATCAGCAGCTTAAGGCCCAGCTGCTCCATGCAGGTTCTCAGGAGCGAATTCGATTACAGCAAATGGTGACAGAGCTGGATCTTTACAGAAATGTCCGTCGCGCCATGGAGCAGGCCGTCAAGGGGGCCAGTCATTTGCGAACCCTGATGGAGCTGGCGAAAAACTATCCGCTCACAGAAGAGGCTTCCGGCCCTGGATCTAGCTGAGGGACGCACTGTCGAGTTGCGGCCTCCCCGATTTTCCCTGTCTTAAGCATTCTCTAAGGTTGGTGGGTTATTGTGAACTTGCCATTACCTCCCAGTATTGGTGACATGGAATTTCCATGTATTGGTTTACCCTTTTTTGAGGGGCCGTTTTCGGCCCCTTGTTTTTATCCCACCAGCAGGTAGTCCTGCCCCGCCTGATAACCCATCGCCTGCAGTGCGTTTGCGATTTGCTCTCTTGCCCCGTGGTTATTCACATAGCTCAGCACGAAGGGTTTCACCTTGCGCTCCAGCATGGGTGGTGCGAGTACCTCAATGTCGTTGATACGTCTGCCAATCTTGCGAGGGTCGACATCGATCCAGGCCTGGGGACGAAAGCCGAACAGCAGCAGGTGTGCGACCCGTTTGCGGGTTTTGCGGCCGGCACCCCAGATGAAGAGCTTGCGGGGTTGCTGCAGGCGCGGATCGCCCGCGAGATAGCGGGCACGCAGCCGATCGAAAGCCTCGCGTCCATAGCGTGGATCGGTGCGCGTGAGCCGTCCTGGACTGTCACGCCAGTCAAGTAGGACCTCAGGCAACTTGGCCATGCGCTGGCCGCTCTGGTGCAGACGCAGCAGAAGCTCGTAATCCTCGGGAAAATCCCCATCAAGATACCCCCCGGCCGCCAGAACGGCGTCGCGACGAAACATGACGGAGGGATGGGCGATGGGGAGTTCAACGTAGATGTTGTCGTCGATCTCTCGGGCAGAGAGACAGCCGTTCTGCCAGCGGACGTACTCGGCAAAGCCGTCCTGGATCTCAGGCTCGGGGAACAATCTTACCCGGCTGCCAACCAGGGTGATCTCAGGGTGATGCTGCAGAAAAGCAGTCTGCAACTCCAGTCGTTGCGGGTGCATGATGTCATCGGCGTCCATGCGAGCCACCAGTGGAGTCTGGCAGTGGGACAGCGCGCAGTTCATGGCGCCGACCACCCCCTGGCGGCCCGGTTGCAGCAGGGTGATGCGCGGATCGTGACGCATCCGCCGGCGGATGAGTTCGGCAGAACCATCAGTGGAGCCGTCATCGACGGCAATGAGGGAAAATGCTTCCAGCGTCTGAGCCTGAATCGAATCGAGGGTCTCATCCAGGGTGTCGGCGGCGTTGTAAAACGGCAGTACCACCGTCACTGTCGGTGTTTCTCGGCATCGTGACATGGAGTGATTATACCGCAAGCAGGCTGAGTACAGCGCCAACCACCACGGCGAGAATAGCCGTGGTCATGACCTGCCAGGCCATGTTACCGCAACAGATGAAAGCCACGATCACTCCCTTTGCCAGGGTATTGACGCTGGCCGCGATGACGATGGACTGTGTCGCCACGGTATCGGCTATTTCGTTCCGGGCAAGCCGGGCCACGGAAAGCGTGATGGCATCCACATCAGTGATTCCTGACATTGCGGCCACCGCGTAGAGACCGCGTTGGCCAAACCATTGGCGAAATCCCTCGGTTGCCAGGATGACCACGATCAGTAGCAGGCCGAACTTTAGTGCCGGCAGCAACTCAAACGGATTTCGAATGGTCACGGGGTGGATCGGCTCCTGGTGAGTCTTGCCGAATAGCAGCAGCGGTACTGCCAGATAGTGCACTGCCATCATCCCCAGCAGTGGCAGGCTGATAGCGGGAAGCAGGGTGCGATTGACCACCGAGACTTCCAGCAGCATACGCGGAAACATGGTGCCGGCAGCAAGGAGCACCCCGGCAGCGAACAGGGTGTGGCTGTCGGGATTCTGTCGGCCCAGACGGGCGAAACTGAGGGTCACGGCGGTAGAGGAGGCCAGGCCACCGAACAGGCCGGTGATGACGATCCCGCGTCGGCTACCGGCGATGCGAATGGCAAAATAGCCGGCGAATGAGATCCCGGCGATGAGTACCACCAGCCACCAAATCTCGTAGGGATTGAGTATCTGCCAGGGACCGAAGCCTTCATTCGGTAGTACCGGCAGCAGCACCACCGATATGAGCAGCATCTTGAAAATGGCATAGAGTTCACGCTGCTCCAACTGTTCGAGCCAGTGATGTAGCTGAGGTTTGAGACCAAGCAGGGTGGTCACCACCACCGCGCTGGCGGCGGCAATGTTCAAATAGCCCTGTGCCGCAATGGCCCCCAGTGCGAAGGTCAGCAGTGATGCCACGGCGGTAGTGATGCCATAGTCCCGGTCATGGCGGACATCGAGGATATGACCGGCGATGACCAGGCCGGCGAAGGCGAGAAAGGCGACGGCGAGGAGCAGCTCACCAAACTCGTCGGCCAGCAGGGCCCACAAAGCCCCTAGCAGACTGATCAGACCGAAGGTGCGAACGCCTGCTACTCGCTGTCCCTCGGCGCTTGCGCGTTCATGCCAGCCGCGTTCGATGCCGATGAGCAGTCCCAGGGCCAGGGCTACCGCGAGTCGTTGCATGATCTCCATGCAATAACCGTAGCATGCATGGTCACCGAAATAGCGATAGCATGCAATGCAGCGTACGTGACAGGAACGAAGATGTTGACCAAATTAAGACAACGCCTACCCAAACTGTTGTTGGAGCTGGCGCTGCTGCTTGTCCTTGTCATAGTGGTGGAGGCTTTCCTCACCCGCGATGCGGTGAGCGGCAAGGCCCCGCCGTTTGAAGGTGTCACCCTCCATGGCGAGCCTTTTGCGCTTCACTCATTACAGGGGCAACCCGCGCTGATCCATTTCTGGGCGACCTGGTGTCCGGTGTGTAACCTGGAGCACGGTATGATCGATAGCCTGGCCAGAAACTATCCCGTGATTACCATTGCCATGCAGTCCGGAGAGTCGGAGGAAGTTATGGCCGCACTACAGGCAGAAGGGGTGGATTATCCGGTGATTAATGATCCACATGGCACTCTCGCCCGTCTTTACGGGGTCAGCGCTGTTCCGGCGAGCTTTGTGCTCGACAGCCAGGGAGAGGTGCAATTTGTCACTCGCGGCTATACCAGCGGTTGGGGCATGCGGTTGCGGTTGTGGCTGGCCGGGCTGTTTTAATGTGTCGACGTTGATGAATACGGCCAATTTGATACATGGAAAGATGAGCTACCTGATCTAGACTTTATTAACCAAGCCGAGAGGTGCGCAAGAGGCGTCTGCCCGAGCTACTATCCTACCCCAGTACCTCGTTATTCTGATTTGTTCATAAAGCTTAGATAAGGATTCCTTGCCCTGGATGGGAGTTAGCGGAACACCGCCGGTTTCGGAATGGAACCGGTATTCCATCGCACCGACAGATGCGCCGTGTGCGCAAAGGAGTCTACTCATGAAAAGCACATCCGAAGTTTGCAACACTCTGCATCGGGCCATTGAAGGTTGCGATGTCGAAGATATGCTCAGTCTCTACGCCGATAATGCCGAAATGCGAGTTATCGATCATGACCATCCTCCGAGCCGCCCGCTGGAGTTGCATGGCAAACAGGCGATTGCCGGCTACCTGCGGGACGTCTATGGCAGGGAGATGAGACACAGGGTGAGCGATGAGGTCGTTGGTAAGAATAGTCTTTCTTTCAGTGAGGATTGCCAATATCCGGATGGCACCCGGGTGTTTGGTAATATCTCGATTGAGTTGGACGGCGGAAAGATCATTCGAGAGACAGAGGTGCAGGCCTGGGACGAGACCCTTCACTAGGAGGATTGTCACTAGAAAGGCAAGGAAGCCACCATGCCAAAAGAGCGGTTCTCCTATCGATGAATGAAGGAACGGATGAACATCCTTGTGCCTCTATTATAGGCTTCACTTCCCGCCACGGATGGACTATTTATATTCCTCACTTTCATCGGAAATTTGGCTGTATTTTGCGGCCAAATCATCTTCTTTTCTAATCGCCTCTTCCAGCTCTTCAGGAATAAACAGATCCTTCGTGACGTACAGGTTGGCTTTGTAGAGGTGGCAGCGGCCAGGTTCATCGGGTGAGCGGTCGATGAACTCGGAAACCTCCTTCCCGGCACCAATCAGATCATGCGATATCTTGTTCTGGATATTCTTGTGGACGATAAAGGTACGTTCCAGTCCCAGGAGCTTCAATTTGGTCAAACCCTTTTTTTTAACTCGCGCAGGGCTTCGAGTTCATCAGCATTCATTGGAATATCCTTAATGATTGAGATAGTACCGTTATTAAAGTGTACCAGGATGGTTTTAGGGGTCAGTTCCCTGATTATCTTTAACAAACTCCGGGAAGGGCATGGCTTGATGAGAAAGTCATCCATCCCGGCCTGAATACATCTCTGCTCAGCGCTGCGATCACTAGAGTAGCCGAGAATGGGAAAATATCGAGAGCACTTTCTCAGGATTCTGACAGCCTCCAACCCGTTCATGACAGGCATGGAGACATCCATGATTCCCAGCTCGTACCGCCCCTCATTCTTAAACGCGTAGTCGAGGGCTTCTGCACCGTTGACGGCAATATCATACTCGTAGCCCTCTTTGCTTATCACAGATGCGAGGGTGAGTTGGAAAATGGGATCGTCTTCTACAATTAAAATAGACATAAACACTCCTTGTTATCCCGATTTTTACTGACTGAGTCCTCGATGATTATGCCTTATCTTGTCTGATAAAACACGGTAGCGTAAGTAGTGATTAAGGTTGGTACCTATAAAGCATATGCGTTGCAACTTGTTGTCTTAATGTGGTCTTAAGACTAACGATATATTCTCCTGTCATGATGGGATTAATACAGTTGTTATAAACATAAAAGCGGAGCTGGACTTAAAAATTATCCTCATGGTGAGGAGTATAGGTGCGGCGCAACTAATTGTGAACCCGGTCACGGTTTCAATGGGTCTGACAATGCATGCTCCGCATGCTTGAACGTCCTGGCGAACGATTAAAATAACTATCAGGAAAAAACACCTTCATGTCCATGAATACGGATGCCAACAGTCGCCGGATGGCCTACTGGGGACTCATCACACTGCTGGTGATCATCCCGTTCGGGCTGATGGGCTTCAAACTTTTTATCCTCGATTATCCACTAAAGGGGTTGATCCCGGCGCTGAGCTACCAGGTGGAACTGGCTATGCAGGTTGATGGGCACGGTGAGCGTATTAACATTGAAACGTTTTTACCGCATACCGATGCTCGCCAAACGGTATTGGAAGAACAGCAGTCCCCAGGTGTGTTTGTGCTGAATCAGATGAGCGAGGGGATGAACCGAATCGCCAGCTGGGACGCTACGGCCGTGAATGGCCGCCAAGACCTTCGTTATACCGTGCTGATGCAGACAAAGCAGATGCGCTACATACTCCCCGAGGGCATGGCAATTCCTGAACGATACCCCGATACCATGCAGCCATATCTCGAGGCCGAGGAAGGGATCCAGGTCGATGACCCGCTAATTATTGAGCGTCTGAATAACATTCTCCCCTCTGCGAAGCAGCGTACTGTGGGGGAGAGCCTGATCGCGATTCACCGCCATCTTCAGGATGATTTTGCCAACCGGAATTTTTCAGGTTACACCGATGCGCTGACTGCCTTGAAGCTGGGTGAGGCCAGCTGTAATGGTAAGGGCAGGCTGTTTGTGGCGATGGCGCGCAGGCTGAATATCCCGGCACGGTTAGTCGGCGGTTTCGTGATGAGCGGCGGCAGCAAGCGCACCAGCCACCAGTGGGTTGAAGCCTACGTGAATGGCCACTGGGTTCCTTTTGACACCATCAATGACCATCTGGCCGAGATACCTGCGAATTTCCTCACGCTCTATTACGGCGATGAGGTGTTGTTTAAACACACCAGTAATATTAACTTTCAGTATCGCTTCACTACCACGAAAAAAATGGTGCCACGTTATGAGGCCCAGCAGCTGCTGGGCGATTCCATTTTTAATATGGTGAATTTTTACGCCATCTTTGAACGTGTCGGTATGTCGCAGGACTTGCTGAAGGTGTTGCTGATGATCCCGTTGGGTGCCTTTGTCACCGTGGTCTTTCGCAATGTGATCGGTATTGAAACATTCGGTACATTTCTACCTGCGCTAATCGCAGCGGCCGCACGAGAGACCGGGCTTTTATGGGGGATTATCGGTTTTGTGCTGATCATCGCACTCACGGCCAAGATCAGAAAGGCACTTGACTGGTTGCAGCTACTGCACTCACCGAAAATGGCGGTAATCCTCGCCGTGGTGGTATTGGTCATGATGACGATGACCGCCACTGGTGTTTACCTTGGCCTGTTCGAGCTGGCGCAGATGACGCTCTTCCCCATCGCGATTCTGGCTATAACCGCTGAGCGATTCGCGATCATCAGCGAGGAGCAGGGCATCAGTAAGGCGATGCAATTGATGTTTACCACAATCATCGTTACCTCTGCCGCCTATGCCGTGATGTCATCTCTGTTCATGCAATCGCTGTTTCTCGCGTTTCCCGAGCTGTTGCTGGTGGTAATGGCGTTGAATATCTGGCTGGGACGTTGGGTGGGTATGCGGCTCATGGAGTATTACCGATTCCGTCATCTGTTGCGAAACGGAGGAACGGGCAATGTTTAACTGGCTACATCGGTGGCGCCGTCTGAGTGCCGCATCCGCGCAGGTGCTGACCATGAACAGGCGTAACCTCGGTTACGTCTATCCGCACAATGCTCGCCGGGATTTTCCAGTGGCCAATGATAAATTGTTGTGCAAGGAGATCCTTGCGCCAATTGGCGTCCCGCTGGCAAAAACACACTTCAGTTATCGCCATTTTTATGAGTTGCAGCAATTGGAGCGTGATCTGAGCTCGCTGGCTGAGTTTGTGATCAAGCCCGCTCAAGGCAGCGCGGGTAATGGCATTCTGGTGATTGTTGGTCGTGATGGGGAAAGCTGGATGGGGATTAACGGCAAGCGTTACAGTCTTGCCGCCCTGAAGCGACATATCTCTGACATCATTTTCGGTGTCTACTCCTTCGATAATCAGGATGCAGCAATCATCGAAGAGCGGGTGATACAGCATCAGACGATAAACCGGTTGTTTGACCGTGGACTGGCCGATGTGCGGATCATCATGTTTCAGCACCAAGCGGTGCAGGCAATGAGTCGTGTGCCGACAATGGCCTCTGATGGCAAGGCGAATCTCCATCAGGGTGCGATAGGCCTTGGTATAGACCTGGAACATGGCCATTGCCAATCCGCCATGTTGAAGGGGGAGCCAATCACCTATCATCCGGACAGTGGAGCACAACTAATCGGTGTGGTTATCCCTTTCTGGGAAGATATCCTCACACATGCAAAGCGTATCGCTGAGGCGGTTCCCTTGAAGTATCTGGGGATAGATATTGCCATCGGACATCAGGGACCGGTCTTATTAGAAATCAATGCGCGTCCTGGACTGGAGATTCAGAATGTGAATCAACAGGCCATGCGCCCGATACTGGAAGCGATACAATGAACCGTGCTTTCAAGGAGAGTTTCGTTCCTATTCTGGGTTTGCTGGGGCTTCTGTTCCTGTTGTTGCTTTACGTTCGTTACCAGGTAGGTCTGGATGCAGGTGAAGTCACGGTAATCACCATTCAAGCATCCGCTAGTGATGTAACAGATGATGATCTTCTGGAAGAAGAGCCAGACGTCTTTCTCGCCGCTGACAAGCAGGGGAGTGAAATCTTTGATTTGATTGTTGAGAATCAATGGCAACAGGCCGAGCTGCGTGTGAATCAGTTGATTAAGCAGCGTGATGATGCACTCGCCTGGTCCTTGTTTGGCATACTACGCTACAAACAGCAGCAGGATAAGGAAGCATTGATGTTGCTGGACAGTGCGGCAACAAAATCTCCTGTTTGGCCTACGCTGTTCTTCTATCGCGGCCTGGTCAACTCCCGGCTGGGCAATCTTGATGCGGCACAGGCCGACTATCGCAGAATCATGCAATTCAATGAGAATCATTTTGAAGCTCATTACAATCTTGGATTGTTGCTGATTCGACAGGATGAATTTGCTGAAGCCGTTACGGTGCTTAAGCGGGCAACTACATTGGCTGGCGGAGGGCGTCGTGCACGTGCCCATTATCAGCTTGGACGCGCCTGGGCTGAGCAGGGGGAAGCGTTATGGGATGGCGCGAGATCCAATTTCAATCTGGCAATACGTCACTTACCTGGTTTTATCGAACCGCGTATCGCCCTGGCAAAGTTGCATCCGGATAACGAAGAGGGATGGGCAGCGTCAGAGCGTGAGCTGCAGGAAATCCTGGAGCTGGATACTGGTAATGCCTCAGTACTCTTTGCTTTAGCGCAGCTTGCTACGGCAAAAGGTCTTACCACTGTGGCAATTAGTCGCTATCAGCAGCTGTTGCAGTATGCCCCGGAACATATTGCCGGCCGTTACAATCTCGGGCTTTTGCTGCTCAAGGACAAAAAGTGGCGGGAAGCACGTGACCAGTTCAGCAGAGTCCTCGAGTCAGAGCCGAAAAATGTAACTGCGCTATTTAATCGAGGTCGAGCAAACTATCGCATTGAAGAATATTCCATGGCACTGGCGGATTACCACCTGGCACTGGATCTCAGGAAGGGTGACTATCCCGAAGTGCTATTGAATATCGGTTTGGTGCATGTGGCGCTGCAAGATTTTAATGCGGCGCAGCAAAGTTACCGACAGGCCTTGTCGCTACGGGAAGACTACCCCTCGGCCTGGTATAACCTCGGGCTACTTTATATGCGTCAGGAGCAAACCGAAGAGGCGATAAAAGCATTTAACCGCGCAGTTACCTTGCGTAAGGAGTATGTGCAGGCCTGGTATAATCTGGGGGTGCTCTACGGGCGACAAGAGCAGAATGACAAATCCATAGCGGCCTATGAGAAGGCGCTTGAATTGCGTCCCTATTACACCAAGGCACGGTTGAATCTGGCTGTGCGCTGGTCACGTGTGGGTCAGCCAGCAAAGGCGGTCGAACATTACCGCAAGGTGCTGGAGGAAGACGCTACCTACTCTTCCGCCTGGTACAACCTGTCTCTCGTCTACCTGGAATTGAAGCAGTACGAAGAGGCTGAGCTGGCGATACACAAGATGCTTGCGATGGAGCCGGATAGTGTCAAGGCCAGAGTGTTGCTCGCCGATATCCTTACTGCACTGGGCCGTCATGCCGATGCCGTTGGCGTGTTGGAGGAGGCCGTCGATATCGAAAGCGATAGCACGTTACTGCGTCTGGCTTTGGCGAAGAACCTGCGTCTCACAGGTCAGCCGGAACAGGCACGCAAGGAGATTTATAAAGGTCTTGCTCTAGACCCGGAAAATCAGGAACTTCATGACGAGTTGCAGTTGCTGGAAACACAGTTCAATAAAAATTAGCGAGGGATAACAATGAAAAAGTCAGGTGTGTGGATTGCTGTATCAGCGTTGTTGATAAGTGCTGGTGCAACGGCCAATGAAACCGCTCCTGTGGATGTACACTGGTCGATAGAAAGCGGCATCGGTTTTGATACCAACGCCTTCCATGCCCCGGACCATGATTATGCCGATTACTATGCGGACCCCACTGGAGCAACCATTGTACAGCCGGATGAAAAGGCCGGTATCTTTATTCCTCTCAAGGTTAAGACAGAGGCGACCCAGCCGATAGATGAATATTCTTCGCTAAATGTCCAATACCGCTTCAATGGCTACTATTATCCTGACTCCGCAGTAAATGATGCCAGCTCAACCGATCATGAGGTCAATATCGGGGCGGACTTCAACTTGGGGAAAAAAGGCAAGCAGGGCAAGGCTTATGCTGGGGTCTTTGTACGTAGTCACGACAAGGTCTATGTAGACCGCGATAGCGGTGATCCCAAGACCTCAGTGGCAGGAGTCGATGTATCCAATCGCTATACCTATACCAGTTTTGGTGTCGAGGGCGATTATGAACGCAAGCTGTCATACCAGAATAGTGTTGGAGTCAAAGGCGTTGTAGAAAGCCTCGATTATGAGGATCCGGTGGCATGGAAGCAGTATGATCACTCCTATCTCATGTTGGGGACCTATATTGAGCATCGGCTGCAAAAAAACACCAAACTGAGTGCCGGTATCAGCACTGAACGCCGTAATTACACCGAGCGCCGTGCTTATAGTGCAAATGGTACCCTGGTCAACACCAATCCGCTTTTGAGCTACAGCTATTTGATTTACGAACTGGGTGTTCGTCACCGGTTTGATGACAATACCGTCGCATATTTTGACTATGAGCTGCTGCAGCGCCGAGATAACCATGTGGGCTACAACGACATGGATCAGAACACTGTCAAGGTCCGCGTGATTCACGACCTTAATAAGAAGATGAGGCTGCGTGGCAAGATCCGCCTTTATGATCGCAATTATGCCAATGCCTTTAACTTTGAAGATCCGGCACAGGGTGGTAAGAGTGCATCAGCAGTCGATTGGGAACTGCGTGGTGAGTACTACCGCAATCAACATAAAACCTATTATACGGAGCTAAATCACAACAGCCATGACAACAGCGATGATCGTTATCAATACGTAAACACTACAGTGACATTGGGAGCGGTATGGGAGTTCTAAACTGCCGCATAACGTCCAGGCTCCTTTAAAATATTACAGTCATTTTCGTATGACTGACTAGCGTCTCAGCCCTGTGTTTTCACAGGGCTGACCCTCAGCTCACATATCTACACAACACCAAGTAACTTCATTATGTGTTGAATGCATAAATTCAACCATGCCCGCCGTTCCATCTGTGGCTGGTAATTTCAGTAGCCATTCCATCAATGATGAACGAGGGGAAATATTCTCCGGTTGCTTGAAAAAAATACCGCAGTAGTTTTAACAGGAAACAGGGCGAACATATAAACTTCTCAACCCGATGAGGGAGAGCCTCAGAGGTTCGTAGAGAAGGAGGCGGTTTTGTTGGGCTATTTCGCCTTGTCTATTGCTGCCTCGAGCGTATCGCAGAAGATCGTGAGAGCCTTGATTCTGGCATAGCGTTTGTCATTGCCCTCAATGAGGCTCCAGGGGGCATATTCGGTACTGGTGCGCTCGACCATGTCGTTAACAGCGTGCTCGTAGTCGCACCACTTCTCCCGATTACGGTAGTCCTCTTCAGTGATTTTGTACTGTTTGTAACTGGTCTTTTCCCGCGCCTTGAAACGGCGCAGCTGTTCGTCCTTGTCGATGTGCAGCCAAAACTTGAGCAGCACCGTGCCGTGATCGGTGAGTTGTTCTTCGAAGTCGTTGATCTCGGCATAGGCCCGCATCCACTCTGCAGGGGAGGCAATGCCCTCGACCCGCTCGACCAGCACACGGCCGTACCAGCTCCGGTCGTATACAGTGAGTTTTCCTGCTCGCGGGATATGACGCCAGAAACGCCATAGGTAATGGTGGGCGGACTCTTCGTCAGTCGGCGCACCGGTCGGGATAATCTGGTAGTGGCGCGCATCAAGCGCCGGGACGATGCGACGGATCACGCCGCCCTTACCGGCGGCATCCCAACCTTCCAGCACAATGATGCTGGAGACCTTCTGTTTGAGAGCCTCACGAGACAGGGCATTGAGGCGGCTATGCGTCCGTTCGAGTTCGTGTTTGTACCGCTTGCTGTCGAGTGAACAGTTCAGGTCGAGGTGGCCAAGTAGTGTCTGTGGGCGGGTCAGGATCGGCAATAGTTGGTTGTTGGATGGCACGCAGAGCGCTGGCGGCTGGCCATTCTCAAGTCTGGCACGGATGCGATCGAGGATGTGCTGACCGACGGTTACACTGCGATATCGCGGGTCGCTGCCTTCGACGATGATCCAGGGTACTTCGCCAGTGCTGGTCTGGCGCAAGGTGCGTTCAGCGATGTGGCGAAACTCATCGTAACGCTTCAGGTGATTCTTGTCCTGTGCGGTGACTCGCCAGGCAGTGTCGGCATCACTCTCCAGGGTCTTGAAGCGTTTTTTCTGTGCTTCCCTGGAGAGGTGGAGCCAGAGTTTGATGATCAGGGCACCGTCGTCCACCAGAGC
The DNA here is from genome assembly GCA_041546305.1 of Thiohalomonadaceae bacterium. Taxonomy (GTDB): domain Bacteria; phylum Pseudomonadota; class Gammaproteobacteria; order Thiohalomonadales; family Thiohalomonadaceae; genus JBFEYJ01. The sequence continues at coordinate 32,493 of JBFEWO010000013.1, forward strand.
CTTTTCGAAACTTTTGATTCGCAGCAGGTGGCTGTCGAGCTCGGCATCGTTGAATTTACCGCGCATCCGCTGGGCGATGGGCTCGCTGTACCAGGAGCCGATATAAAGGCCGATGAGGCCTTTCGGTGGCAGGGCGCGCCAAAAGCGCCAGTAAGCAGGGCGTTCGCGCTCTTCGTCACTTGGCTGGCCGAAAGCGTGAGTGCGCAGGTAACGGGGATCAAGCCACTCATTGAGCAAGTTGACGGTGACGCCCTTGCCAGCGCCGTCCATGCCGGAAATCAGAACGATCACCGGAAAGCTGGCGCTCTTGAGAGCCTCCTGTGCCCGCAGTAGCTCGGTGCGTAAGACCGGGACCTGTTCCGCGTACTCCTCTTTGCTGAGCTTGTTACCCAGTTCGGCGACTTCGAACATCCTTTTCCCTTGCAATGTTATGCCCTGTGGGACAGGACGGGGATCTTCGATTAGTTGTCTTCAGTATAAGCCGGCGGGGAGGTCTGAGGGGGAAAAGGCTAGCGTTTGTTGCGTGGCTGAAAGCTGGTTATTCCCTTGACCACTTCGGTATACGGTAGTGATTCAACCCTCTCATAGTCCTTGAGGGCATTCTCCAGCAGGCCGTTGATATCCTCAACGGTCTGGCTGTCGGGTTGCTCA
>JBFEWO010000144.1:0-7132 GCA_041546305.1 Thiohalomonadaceae bacterium
ATGGGACTGTTTTCCAAGGTCGGGTTTTATTTCAGCAAGTTGTGGGAGTTCGTCAGTGATGACCCCCGTGAGGCCAATACCGAGGGAGGTATCTTCCCGGCGATCTTCGGTACCGTGCTGATGGTGATCCTGATGTCGATCTTCGTGACCCCCTTTGGTGTGATTGCTGCGGTTTACCTGCGCGAGTATGCCAAGCAGGGGCCACTGACCCGCCTGATCCGCATTGCGGTAAACAACCTGGCGGGGGTTCCCTCCATTGTCTACGGTGTGTTCGGCCTGGGCTTCTTTGTCTATTTTCTTGGCGGCAACATCGACCAGCTGTTTTTCCCCGAGGCGCTACCGGCGCCCACCTATGGCACCGGTGGCATGCTGTGGGCTTCGCTGACCCTGGCTATCCTGACCGTTCCGGTGGTAATCGTTGCCACCGAGGAGGGCCTGTCGCGTATCCCGCGTTCGATCCGCGAAGGCAGCCTCGCCCTTGGCGCCACCAAGGCCGAGACTTTGTGGCGTACTGTCCTGCCGATGGCCAGTCCGGCAATGATGACCGGGCTCATCCTGGCCGTGGCACGGGCTGCCGGGGAGGTCGCACCACTGATGTTGGTGGGGGTGGTCAAGCTGGCGCCCTCCCTGCCCCTGGATGCCAATGCACCGTTTTTGCATCTGGAGCGTAAATTCATGCATCTTGGCTTCCATATCTACGATGTTGGCTTTCAGAGCCCCAATGTCGAGGCGGCACGCCCCCTGGTTTATGCTACCGCCCTGTTGTTGGTGGCTGTGATCGTGCTGCTCAATCTGGCGGCGATCGCCATACGAAATCATCTGCGCGAGAAATACCGCGCGCTGGAGCATTAGAGGAAAAGCGATGAACGACTCGGCAGTTTCCACTCATGGCGTTAATCTCAGCGCATTGGATCGTGAGCCGCGCCATATGAGCCTGAAGAATGAGACCATTACGCTGCAAGTGAAGGATCTCAATCTCTACTACGGTGAGAAGCAGGCTCTGAAAGGGATCAATCTGGATATCCCGAAACAAAGAGTCTCGGCCTTTATCGGGCCGTCCGGTTGCGGCAAGTCGACCCTGCTGCGCTGCTTCAACCGCATGAATGATCTGGTTGATGGGGTGCGCATCGAGGGGGCGATTGAACTGGACGGTGAGGACATGTACGACCGCCATGTCAATGTGGCCGAACTGCGTCGTCGTGTCGGTATGGTATTCCAGAAGCCCAATCCGTTTCCCAAATCGATCTATGAAAATGTAGCTTATGGCCTGCGGATCCAGGGCAAGCGCAGCCGCCGCGAACTCGATGATGTGGTGGAGAATGCACTGCGCGGTGCGGCGTTGTGGGATGAGGTCAAGGACAGGCTGCATGATTCCGCGCTTGGACTTTCCGGCGGTCAGCAGCAGCGGCTGGTGATTGCCCGCTCGATTGCGATCGAACCGGAGGTGCTGCTGCTCGATGAGCCGGCCTCGGCACTCGATCCGATCTCGACGCTGAAAATCGAGGAGTTGATCTACGAACTCAAGGATCGTTACACCATCGTCATCGTTACCCACAACATGCAACAGGCGGCGCGCGTCTCTGACTACACCGCTTTCATGTATATGGGCGAACTGGTTGAGTACGGGGATACCGATACGCTGTTTACCAACCCGACGAAAAAACAGACGGAAGATTACATTACCGGTCGCTACGGTTAACCAATCACTCGCTGCAGTGGAGAGAGACATGGATAAGATGAATATCGGACAGCACATTTCCCAGCAGTTCAATGCCGAGCTGGAGGACATTCGTAATCGTGTCATGGCCATGGGTGGGCTGGTGGAGCAGCAACTGGTGGACGCGGTGACTGCAGTGGTGGAGGGTGACTCGGCACTGGGTGAGAAGACCATCAGCGGCGATTACCGCGTCAATGCCATGGAAGTGGCCATCGATGAGGAGTGCAGTCGGGTGCTGGCACGCCGCCAGCCTACCGCCGGGGACCTTCGCCTGGTGGTGGCAGTGATCAAGACCATTACCGATCTGGAGCGCATCGGCGATCAGGCGGAACGTGTCGGCCGTATGGCCGTTCGCCTCGCCGATGCGGAGATAAACCGCAACCAGTATGTTGAGCTGCAGCACTTGGGCAATCACGTGCGACAGATGCTGCATGATGCCCTGGATGCGTTTGCCCGCATGGATGCTGAGGCTGCACTAAATGTGGCACGGGAGGACATGAAGGTCGACAAGGAGTACGAGTCTATCATGCGCCAGCTCATCACCTTCATGATGGAAGATCCCCGTACCATTACCCGCGTACTGGATGTCATGTGGGCAGCGCGCGCCCTGGAGCGAGTTGGCGATCACGCCCGTAACATCTGCGAATACGTTATCTATCTGGTAAAGGGCAAGGATGTGCGCCACACCAGCCTCGACAAGATGGAGGAAGAGGTTCGCGGTCAGCGCTAGCCCATCAGCGACAGGTGCTCGCAACAAGGGGCGCGTATGCGCCCCTTGTTTGTTTCACACTCATGTTTGAGGATTAACAGAATGGGGGGCACTTACGCCATTGCGGTGAGGTGTTATCATCGATGGTCGGCACGGTTATCTTCTCGGCCGCACTGTCTGAGTCGCTGCTGACTGGGAACGTCGCATAGGCGAAGGCACTGGCGCTGATGGCAAGGGAGGCGAGCAGGGTTAAGATTAACTTTTTCAACTCCATCTGAATCTCCTTGTTTCATGCGTGGTACAATTACCACATGAACAGTATGAGAATCAGCCGTTATGGAGTCAATCCCCGGTCGTAAGCCAGCGGGAACAGAGTAGCTGAGTCTAGCTTGCGAGTCATGTCCGGTTATTGGCGAGGGCCAACCACCAGGAACTCCAGCAGCGCTTTTTGCGCATGCAGGCGGTTCTCTGCCTGATCCCAGACGATACTCTGCTGGCCATCGATAACCGCTGCACTGACCTCTTCACCACGGTGGGCGGGTAGGCAGTGCATGAAGACGGCATCTGGTTTGGCACAGGCCATGACCGCTTCATTGACCTCGAATTCGGCAAATGCCTGTTCGCGGATCTTCTGTTCCTCTTCCTGGCCCATGCTGGCCCACACATCGGTGGTGACCAGATCTGCTCCCTCTGCCGCTGCACGGGCATCTCGCATGATCGCGACCCGCTCACCGGCCGATTTGACCAGTTCGGCATTGGGCTCGTAGCCCTCGGGACAGGCGATATTCAGTTTGAAATCAAACTGGATGGCAGCATTGATGTACGAATGGCACATATTGTTACCATCACCGATCCAGGCCACGGTCTTACCGGCGATGTCGCCGCGATGCTCGACATAGGTCTGCACATCGGCCAACAACTGGCAGGGGTGGTACATATCGGTCAGGGCATTGATCACCGGTACCCGGGAATGGGCGGCGAAGGTCTCGATCTTTTCGTGCTCGAAGGTCCGGATCATGATCACATCGACCATGCGCGACAGTACCCGTGCGGTATCTTCCACCGGCTCACCGCGGCCAAGCTGGGTGTCGCGGGGAGAGAGGAAGATCGCGTGACCGCCGAACTGGGCCATACCTGCCTCGAAGGAGACGCGGGTACGGGTCGAGGATTTCTCAAACACCATGCCGAGCACCTTGTTCTTCAGCGGCTCGTAGATCTCACCGCGCTGCTGCATCGCCTTAAGTTCGATGGCGCGCCGGATCAGTGTGTTCAACTCCTCGCTGGAAAAGTCACGCAGGGTAAGAAAGTGTCGCGTTTTCATAGCTAGTTCCATTATTTGCCGCTTGCGGCAATAAACTCCGCAATCAACACAGTAACGCTTTGTACCAGTTGGTCCGCATCGTCATCGCTGAGCACGAGTGGGGGCAGCAGACGGATGGTGTTACCGGCCGTAACGTTGATCAGCAGACCGCGTTCCAGGGCCATGCCGACCAGTTCACCACAGGGCCGGTCCAGTTCAATACCGATCATCAGGCCCAAACCGCGGATATCGTTGATGTAGGCTTGATCGCCCAATGCCAGCTCAAAGGCAGTGAGCATCCGCAAACCCAACTCCTCGGCACGGGCAGCAAGTTGCTGTTCCTGCAGGGTATCGATCACCGCCAGGGCGGCGGCACAGGCCAGCGGGTTGCCGCCGAAGGTGGTGCCGTGGTTGCCGGGCTGAAAGAGTTCTGCCGCTGTGCCGCGGGCCAGGCAGGCACCGATGGGCATGCCATTGCCCAGTCCCTTTGCCAGGGTCATCACGTCGGGCAGGAACTCCTCATGCTGGAAGGCAAACGGACGGCCGGTGCGGCCCATGCCGGTCTGGATCTCATCGAGCATCATCAGCCAGTTGTGCTTGTCGCACAGCACGCGAATGGCGCTGAGGTATTTGTCCTCCGGGACATTGACTCCACCTTCGCCCTGTACCGGCTCGACCAGCACGGCGACCACCTCCGGGTGATGCTTGGCGACGTTCTCAATGGCTTCGAGGTCGTTGTAGGGGACACGCAGGAAACCTTTTACCAGCGGCTCAAAGCCGGCCTGCACCTTACGGTTGCCGGTGGCGCTCAGCGTGGCCAGAGTCCGGCCGTGGAAACTGTTCTCCATCACCAGCACGGTGGGATTGTCGATCCCTTTTTTGTGACCGTAGAGGCGGGCCAGCTTGATCGCTGCTTCATTGGCTTCTGCACCAGAGTTACAGAAGAAGGCGCGATCCATGCCCGCCATAGCGGTAAGCTTCTCCCCCAGGGCCTGCTGATTGGCAATGCCATAAAGGTTGGAGGTGTGCACCAGTTTACCGGCCTGTTCGCACAATGCTTGGGTGACCGATGGGTGCGCATGGCCCAGGTTGCAGACGGCAATACCGCTGACGGCATCCAGGTATTTTTTGCCAGTGGTATCCCATAACCAGCACCCCTCACCCCGTTCGAAGGTGACTGGCAGGCGGGCATAGGTGGTCATCAACGCATTCGACATAGGCCGTCCCATGTAGTGCTGAAATATTTCGTCTATCCAAAAAAGCAAAAATGGCAGTCTCGCATGAGACTGCCATCTCCAGTGAAGCGGCAGATTTTACTCTTTGGTCACAATCTAGGCAAATCCCACAAAAAGTGACAGTAAATCCCGCAGCTTTGCTGTAATCAGGCGCCGTAGTTCTGGCTTACGAAGTCCCAGTTGACCAGACTCCAGAAGGCCTCGACATATTTCGGGCGCAGGTTGCGGTAATCGATGTAGTAGGCATGCTCCCACACGTCACAGGTAAGCAGCGGGGTCTTGCCATCGGTCAGCGGGCAACCGGCGTTAGAGGTGTTGGCGATCTCCACGGAACCGTCGCTGTTCTTCACCAGCCAGGTCCATCCGGAGCCGAAGTTGGTGGCCGCGGAGGTGCTGAACTTCTCCTTGAACTCGGCGAAAGAGCCAAACGCCTTGTTGATGGCATCGGCGACAGCGCCGCTGGGCTCACCACCACCGTTCGGGCTCAGGCAGTTCCAGTAAAAGGTGTGATTCCAGACCTGTGCGGCGTTGTTGAAAATGCCGCCTGCCGGAGCCGAGGTGATGATCTCTTCAAGGCTCTTGCCCTCGAACTCGGTACCGGGAACCAGGTTGTTGAGGTTGTTCACGTAGGTCGCGTGGTGCTTGTCGTGGTGGTACTCCAGGGTCTCCGCAGAGATATGGGGTTCCAAGGCATTCTTGGCGTAGGGCAGTTCAGGCAGTTCGTGCTTCATTCCGGTTACTCCTTATTTCAATGGGTTGAATCCACTGCATTATACGTTGACGCTTTGTGGACCTCACTGGGCCGCTCCGCGCCTTGAAAACGAAAGGACCGCAGTAATGCGGTCCAATAACCTATGTATTTGGTAAAGAATACAAAGTTTCAAGGGCTTTGTATAGCGTGGAATAACAGTGGTGCATTATGGGGGAATTTCAAGTCATCAGGCTTTGGCTCGCCGAAAGGTGGCACGCTGGGGAATCTTCAGACGCATCGCCAGAAGCACAAAAAGAATGGCGGCATAGAACAAAGGGTCAGAGGTGTCGGCCTTGACCAGCATGTAATAGTGGACCACGCCACCGATGGCTATGAGGTAGACCAGCCGGTGGAGGCGTTTCCAGTTTTTTCCGAGCCTTCGCATCCAGCCACTGGTTGAAGTTATCGCTAGGGGAATGAGCAGCAGAAAACTGACCATGCCCACGGTGATATAGGGGCGCTTGATGATATCGGCCCATATTTCGGGCCAGTAGAAGAACTGATCCAGCACGATATAGCTGAGCAGGTGGAGACTGGCGTAAAAAAAACAGTAGAGACCGAGCATGCGCCGGTAGCCCAGCAACCAGCCCCACCCGGTGAGTCGGCGTAGTGGCGTGACAGCTAAGGTGAGTAGCAGAAACCGCAGCGCCCAGTCACCCAGTGAACGGGTAATGGCCTCAATGGGGTTGGCGCCGAGATTTCCCCCCAGGGCCGCAATAAGCAGCCACAACGCGGGCGTCAGGGCCGCGATGAAAAGCAGGAGTTTGAACAATCGTGGTGGCTTCTTCATGTTCGGCAAGGTTCAAAGCTCAAAGTAAATTCAACGTTCAAGGTTCAAAGCAAAAGGCCGGTGATCTGGTATGAGTTTGGTGTCAGAAAAACTGCTTCAAGTCCATCCCGCGGTAGAGATGCGCCACCTCCTCGGCGTAGCCATTAAACGGCAGGGTCTCGCGCTTGAAAAATTCGCCGATGCGCCGCTCCCGCGCCTGACTCCAGCGAGGGTGGCTCACTGCCGGATTGACGTTGGAGTAGAAGCCGTATTCCCCTGGATTGGTTCTATGCCAGGAGGTCTCCGGCATGGTTTCGCGAAAGTTGATCTTGACGATGGACTTTATGCTTTTGAAACCGTATTTCCACGGCACCACCAGACGCAGCGGAGCGCCGTTTTGGTTCGGCATCTCCTTGCCATAAAGACCGACCGCCAGAAGGGTTAGCGGGTGCATCGCCTCGTCCATGCGCAGCCCCTCCACATAGGGCCAGTCAAGCACCTTGTATTTTTGCCCCGGCATCTCTTCCGGATTGTAGAGTGTGGTGAATTCGACAAATTTGGCCCTGGAGGTGGGCTTGAAACGTTTGATGAGATCGGCGAGCGGAAATCCCACCCAGGGGATCACCATCGACCAGGCCTCGACACAGCGCA
>JBFEWO010000198.1:0-3344 GCA_041546305.1 Thiohalomonadaceae bacterium
CCGATTGCCACCGTGGTGATCGGCGGCATCCTGGCGGCCACATTGCTCACGCTGATCGTGATCCCGGTCTTGTTCATGTTGTTCGAACGCATCGCGCCAACAAAGGCGGACCGGCATGACGCTTTACTGGCCGGGATGGAAGCTGGCTAGTCGCTGCAATCGAAAAGAAGTCTTTCAAAAATCGAAATATCGACGGATATCTGGATAGAAAACACCAACAAAAGGAGAAAAAGTAATGAGTACTGAAAAACTGCCTTGGTATTTGAAAATTATGGCGTTTGTTGCAATTGCCTTTGGCATTCTGACGCTAAAGAGCGGTGGTGAGGTGCTGTTTTTCGATGCTGAAGCGCGCGCGGCTGCCGGCAATTATGTTGCCTTTGTCCTGTGGTTTAATTTCACTGCCGGTTTTGCCTACATCCTTGCCGGGGTGGGACTGCTTATGCGCAAGCGGGCTGCGGCGATCTTGGCGATGGTTATCGCTGTGGCAACGCTGAGCGTGTTTGCCGCGTTCGGCGTTCATGTGTTCAGCGGTGGCGCATTCGAGATGCGTACGGTGATCGCCATGAGCCTGCGGTCTGCGGTGTGGTTGACCATCGCACTACTGGCCTGGCGTTGGGCAAGGTCGATGACTGTGCTGCAGCCGGTTCCCTAATGCCCGTTCGATGGGTTTAAGTGGATGGGGATGCAGGGTATGGCGCTGCAGTGAGTGTTTTTGCTCACTGCAGCAGGCTTTTCCCTCCTCACAGCCACCTCGTCCCTCATCTTCAAGAAAAAATATGCGTCGAAAAAGTCTGTGGCAGTTAGCGCGATGGGCAGTGCTAGCGCTCGCCTCTCTGTCAAACACTGTAGAAGCCGAAGTGGCGGATACCTTCTTCAGTGTGCAAATGGAAAATGATTTTTTTGCCAACAGTGGTGATCGGTATTACACCCATGGCACTCAACTGTCGGTATCGAAAGATACGACCCCACCTGCCTGGTTAGATCGTCTGTCCGAGTGGGTTCCCTTCTATGAAAAAGGGCAACAGCTTAGTTTAGTGAACGCCACCCTTGGGCAGAAGGTATTCACTCCGAGTGATACCAGGGCAACGAACATCGTAGCAGCAGATAGGCCCTATGCGGGGTATCTCTATGCCAGCATGGCGGTGCTGTCGCAAATACGAAGCACCTCGCAGATGGATCACGGCAACATGTTCGAGATCACCCTGGGTTTCGTTGGCCCCAGTGCCTTGAGCCGACAATCGCAAACGAATTTTCATGACCTTGTAGGTATCGATAGTCCCAAGGGCTGGGATAATCAATTGGCGGATGAACCAGCGCTGGGCCTATCGTATTCAAGGTTCTGGCGAATCGTTCAGCCTTTGACCAACGATCTGGAGTTGGGGGTAAATCCTCAGGTGAATTTTGTGCTGGGAAATGTTTACACCTATGGCGCTGGTGGGGTGATGTTCCGTATCGGGGACAACCTGAGGTGGGACCTGAGCCCGCCGAATATCCACCCTGGCTTTCCTGGATTGGGCTATTTCCGCAGTGGTGACTCACCCAGCTGGTATGTATTCCTCGGCTTTGAAAGCCGTCTGGTCGCTAGAGATATTTTTCTCGACGGCAACACCTTTAAGGATAGTCACAGCGTGGAGAAGGAAAAGCTGGTCGGTGATATGCAGTTCGGCCTGGTCTATCTGGTAGGTCGATGGCGCCTTGCCTTCAGTAATATGGTTCGCACAAAAGAGTTTGCGACCCAGGAGGTCAATACACACTACGGTGCTGTAAACATCTCTTTTGCATATTGAGTAATAGGGAAAGGCAAGGAGTGTTGTAAATGGCGGGAATGGTTTTACAGGAGGGGAAGCCAGTAATGGCTTGTTGGGGAAGTGAACCATGCAGGAAGTTGTGTCTGAGTGCTCGAATGGTAACCGAGTGCAGGAGTCAGGTGCCTGGTGATGAAACATGGAACACATGCCTTTGTCACTGGCATGTGCTCCTGGCGACAAGGATCCAAGGGTTAATGATTCAGAATGTGTTATAGTGCCGGCCATTCTGTGGGTCACTACATAGAAAAAACGCGGGTAATACGATAAAAATCATACCCAATGCCTGCGCCCACTGAATTGAATGATAATTATTGATTGTTTTTGTGTGGTATAGGGGAAAGCTCAGACGCTATCCCCGTAACTATTAGAAAACCCTGGTTATTTCAAAGGGAAACCACACAGGCCTCATTAAAAATAGCATTTGCTGTTTCAGGACCTCTTGCATGTTAATGCAGTTTGAATCGTTGCGTGCCTGTTACCGATTGGCACTTCTCATTGTTGTCGTCACAGCAACCGTCGCCTGTAGTCAAAAGAGTTGGCGACGGGTTGGCTACGCTGCGGAGAAGGCTGTCACGGATCCACTCACTTGGGGCGCTGCAGGGACGGCAGCCCTGTTCGCAGTGGATGGCAACACGCTCGATGTCAAGGTTTCGACGTGGGCCAAGACCAATACACCGGTTTTCGGTTCCAAGCAACAGGCCCTCGATGCAAGTGATCGGCTACGGGCTGCTGCGGATTACGGCGCGATGTTGACTGCATTGATGGTACCAACACACAAGACGCAGGGTGATTGGCTGTGGGACAAGAACAAGACACTGCTGCTTGAATCGGTACCGGCTTCGCTCACCCTTAACACCACAGGGGTGTTCAAACGGGCTACCAACAGGGAACGGCCCACCTACAGTCCGACGCGGGATAGCTTCCCATCGGCACACTCCTCGACCGCATTCAATGATGCAACCCTGGGTAGTCTGCACGTGCAGCAATACCACCTGCCCTCAACGACAAAAAATCTGCTAAGCGCAACATTCTTTTCATTGGGTGGTGGCACCGCCTGGGCTCGCGTGGAGGGGGGGGTACATTATCCCTCTGATGTGCTTTTTGGTGCTGCCCTGGGCAACTTTTTCGCACTGTTTTTCTATGAAGCTTTTATACGTGATGACCCATGGGCACCCGCAGGCCCTCCGCCTATCTCCGTTAAGGCCGATGCGGACGGCATTCTACTGAGTTACCGAAAAGGATATTAGCGGGGCGAGTGTTTCAACCGCTGGTATGAAGGCGTGTTTCGAAGACCGTCTTCTGAATTGCTCAGTGCCGCTGGTTTTCTATCACGACCCGGTGTGGAATTTACTCACGGACAATAAAAAAGCCCAGGTTTACGCCTGGGCTTTTTTGTTTGGTGGGCGGTACTGGGATTGAACCAGTGACCCCTGCCGTGTGAAGGCAGTGCTCTCCCGCTGAGCTAACCGCCCGGGAAAGGCGCGCTATAGTATACAGTCACCACTGAACGGTCAACGGGGATTTTCCACCTTAAGG
>JBFEWO010000183.1:0-4612 GCA_041546305.1 Thiohalomonadaceae bacterium
ACGTAGGTCGGTCGGTGCGGGGTGATGACAAAGGGGTTGTCTTCCGTCTCCCACTCTAGGGTCATGCGCCGGTCGATAGCCGATCCTTCACCTTCGGCGGCTAAAGCCTGTCCCGACAGGGTAACCAAAAGTACAGCGGCTGGGAAAAATGTGGTTATAGCGTATTTCATTTAAAGAGTATTTTTATTGTTTGGTTAGAGTGTTGGAATATTCCGTGTATTCTCCCATGATGAGGCGGCAGTGACGATGCTTGACAGTTTGATCTGTGACACTCATTTGCCCTGCCCCTTCAGCTTACGCATAATCCGCCTATCTGATCAGGCAGAGTCCATATGAACTATAAAGATTTGCGCGACTTTATCCAGCAGCTGGAGTCCCGAGGCCAGCTCAAACGCATCCGTGCCGAAGTCGACCCCAACCTGGAGATGACCGAGATCGCCGATCGCGTCCTGCGTGCCGGCGGCCCGGCGCTACTGTTTGAAAATCCCAAGGGCTCCGATATCCCAGTGCTGGCCAACCTGTTCGGCACACCGGAACGGGTGGCCATGGGGATGGGTGAAGAATCGGTCGAGGCGCTGCGCGAGGTGGGAAAGCTGCTCGCCTATCTCAAGGAGCCAGAGCCGCCCAAGGGGCTGAAGGACGCCATAGAAAAATTACCGGTGTTCAAGAAGGTGCTGCACATGTCACCCAAGGTGGTGAAGAAGGCGCCGTGCCAGGAGGTGGTGCTGGAGGGCGATGAGGTGGACCTCGCCAAACTGCCGATCCAGACCTGCTGGCCGGGGGATGTCGGCCCGCTCATCACCTGGGGTCTGGTGATCACCAAAGGCACCCGCAAGCCGCGGCAGAATCTTGGGATCTACCGCCAGCAGGTGATTGCCAAAAACAAGGTGATCATGCGCTGGCTCTCCCACCGTGGTGGCGCGCTCGATTTTCGCGACTGGCAGGAGAAGCATCCAGGTGAGCCCTTCCCCATCGCGGTGGCGCTAGGAGCTGATCCGGCCACCATCCTCGGCGCGGTCACCCCGGTGCCGGACACCCTTTCCGAGTATGCCTTCGCGGGACTCCTGCGCGGCGGCAAGACCGAGGTGGTCAAATGCCTGGGCAACGAACTGCAGGTGCCTGCCTCGGCCGAGTTTGTGCTGGAAGGTTACCTCTATCCGGGCGAGGAGGCCGACGAGGGTCCGTTCGGCGATCACACCGGTTACTACAACGAGGTGGAGCGTTTCCCGGTCTTTACCATCGAGCGCATCACCCATCGCAAGGATCCCATCTACCACTCCACCTACACCGGGCGTCCGCCCGACGAGCCTGCGGTGCTGGGAGTGGCGCTTAACGAGGTGTTCGTGCCGATCCTGCAGAAGCAGTTTCCGGAGATCGTCGACTTCTACCTGCCGCCGGAAGGGTGTTCCTATCGCCTGGCGGTGGTCTCCATCCGCAAGCAATATCCGGGGCATGCCAAGCGGGTCATGCTCGGTGTCTGGTCGTACCTGCGCCAGTTCATGTACACCAAGTTCGTGATCGTGGTGGATGAGGACATCAATACCCGCGACTGGCAGGATGTAATCTGGGCCATGACCACGCGAATGGACCCGGCGCGCGATACCACCCTGCTGCAGAATACGCCGATCGACTATCTTGATTTTGCCTCGCCCGTTTCCGGTCTCGGCTCTAAGATGGGGCTGGATGCCACCAACAAATGGCCGGGTGAGACCGACCGGGAGTGGGGTGCCCCCATCGTGATGGATGAGGCGGTGAAACGGCGGGTAGATGCGATCTGGAATGAACTGGGGATCTGACAAACATGTCTGACACAAAATGCGAAGCGAATGCGACCGTTGCGGAGCTGTTTGCGAATAACCGTAAGTGGGCCGATTCCATCCTGGAGGAAGACGCGGAATTTTTCCAGCGCCTGTCGCATCAGCAATCGCCCGAATACCTCTGGATCGGCTGTGCCGACAGTCGCGTGCCGGCCAATGAAATTATGGGCATGCTACCGGGCGATGTCTTCGTGCACAGAAACGTCGCCAACGTGGTGGTGCACACCGATCTCAATTGCCTGTCGGTGATCCAGTACGCCGTCGATGTGCTCAAGGTGCGCCACATCATCGTGACCGGCCATTATGGTTGTGGTGGCATCACTGCTGCGGTGAAAAAGCAGAAGCTGGGACTAATCGATAACTGGCTGCGCCATGTGCAGGATGTGCACCAGAAGCATTGTGACTGCCTGCAGCCCCTGGAAGGAGATCCGGCGCTGGTTGATCGCATGTGCGAGTTCAACGTTGTAGAGCAGGTGTTGAACGTCGGCCAGACCAGCATCGTGCAGGATGCCTGGGCACGCGGTCAGGAACTTCATATTTATGGTTTCATCTACAGCATCCAGGATGGCCTGTTACGCGACCTGAATATGTCTGCCGATAGCAACGAGAAGCTGCAGGCCTGCTACAAGGTCGCGGTAGAGAAGCTGGGCGAGCGGGTACGGGAATGCAGCGAGGGCTGCTGATTCGGCTAATGCGGTTGCCTTATCCGCTGTAACCTAGCCGGCGGTGGTGGATAGCCAGAGCTTGATGCCCAGTAATAGCAGGGCCACCGCCAGGATGATCCCGCCCAAGGCGTTGAACAGCAGAAAGCGTTGCTCGCGCTGTTGTTGCCACAGTTTAAAGCCGTAGATGGCACCGCCCAGGCTGACAAGAAAACCCAGTTCGCACATGAAAAGCAGCGTTAGCAGCGGCAGCGCCTTCTCGCTCTGCGGGTCTGTCGCACCGGCGGCGATGAGCGCGATGGTAATCAGCACCCCGGTCGTGGTGGTCAGTACGGGAATGGTGGTCTGTTTTATCTGCATGGTTCCGCCCTGTTGAGTGTGGAGCACGATAGCATGGTGGGCAGGGAGTGGCTAATCGCTGTTCGCCTCGAATTCAAACCGGCGGCTGGAGGCGTTCGGCAATCGCCTCCGGGGCCAGGCCTTCCTGATAGGGGACAACGCCGAGCAGTGGCGCCGCGATACGCTGCTGGATCGAAGCGATATTATTCTGCTGCTCCGCCATAGCCGGATCGATGCCGTTTGCGATCCAGCCGGCCAGGGTACAGCCGCTTGCCCGGATCGACTCTGCCGTCAGCAGCGCATGGTTGATGCAGCCGAGCCGCAGGCCGACCACCAGAATTACCGGCAGGCCGAGCGCGTGTGCGAGATCGGCGACGTTTTCTGTTTCGTTAAGCGGCACCTGCCAGCCGCCCACCCCCTCGACGAGCGTGACGTCCGCTTTCCCCTGCAACCGCTGGAAGGCATCGACAATGGCGTCGAGGCGGATGGTGATCCCGTTTTGTGCTGCGGCCAGGTGCGGGGCGATGGCCGGTTCGAAGGCGTAGGGGTTCGCACTCTCGTAGGGCAGTTCAATGGAGGCCTGGGCCTGCAGCCGCAGGGCATCGTCGTTGCGCAGCCCCTCCGCGGTGCGCTCACAGCCACTGGCCACCGGTTTCATCGCCACCACCGTCTTGCCCTGCTGCTGTAGCGCCGCCATCAGTCCCACCGTGCACCAGGTCTTGCCCACCTCCGTGTCGGTGCCGGTGATGAAATAGCCCCTAGCCATGGCGTCCTCCGAGCTGGTCGATGGAAAAGCCGAACTCGCCCGGCGGCCCCTGGCGCTCAGACGGTTCCTTTTCAGCGCGCCAGGCGTGCCCGGTGACCACCTCGTAGGTGGCCGGCAGCAGGCCGTCCTGGCGGAACTGTTCATAGGCCGCCATCACCGACTTGAGCTTACGCGGGCCGGTCAGCCCCTGATTGCGGCCGGGATTGATATTGTGGGCGCCGAGGGTCTTGAGGTCGCGCATCAGGGTCATGCTGTCCTGATAGGTAATGGTGATGTGCTCCACATCGAGTACCGGTTCGGCCAGTCGCGCCCGCAGCATGGCATCGCCTACATCGTGCAGGTCGAGGAAGGTATTCACGTGGACCCGCTCGTCCACTGTGGCCCAGCTGGCGCGTAGCTCCTTCAGGGTATCGGGCCCGAGGGTGGTGAAAAACAGCACGCCTCCGGGCTTGAGGACGCGGTGGAACTCACGAAAGGTCTGCTCCAGATCCATGCACCACTGCACGGTCAGGTTGGAAAAGAGCATATCAAAACTGTTATCGGCAAAGGGCAGGTTTTCCGCATCGCCGGCAACAAAACCGTGTTTGTTCCTGAAACGCCGCCAGAGTGAGAAGCGCCGGCGGGTGTGGTGCAGCATCGACTCGGCCAGATCCAGCGCAACGATGCGCGCCTGAGGATAGCGCTTGCCCAGGGCTTCGCTACAAAAGCCGGTACCGCTGCCGATATCGAGGATGGTGGCGGGCGTCATCTTCAGCAGATCGAGCCGTTCCAGTAGGCGTGCGGCAACCTCACGCTGCAGCACCGCCACCTCATCGTAGCGGGCGGCTGAGGCCTCGAAGGCCGCGCGGATATCGTGCTTGTCGGGACGTGGAATCTCAGTCATGAAGGAACTCAACGAGAGCGCGGGTGAATAGTTCGGGATGGGAGATGAAAGGGGCGTGCCCGGCCCCTGCGATCACCTCCAGTTTGCCGTTGGGCAACCGGGCGGCGGTGTACTCGGCCGCCGCCAGCGGCGCGAGGGTGTCGCG
>JBFEWO010000033.1:0-22214 GCA_041546305.1 Thiohalomonadaceae bacterium
TGGAACACCCGCCGAGCAGCAGGCCCAATAGCAATAGAGGTAGGACGCGATTCAATGTTCTTTGCATAGGATAAATCCCGGTTCCTTTTTAGTTATGCGAAACTTAACCACGAAAAGGCGTAGCACATGAAGTAGGCTGTTGCCGTGTTGTTAGGCTTATCTGCCTTTGCCTTCGTGTGCTTTAGTAGTTCTGTATAACGGGCCACGCTTGCTTACCCGCTATGGGGGCGAGGTGGTAGGATAACCCCTTTCGGCTACCCGTGCTTGAAAGACAACACGGCCGGGGGTCAGGTTCAACATTTTCCTGGATTGGTGCCATGTTCGGTTTCGGCAAAGACAAAAAGCAAGCACGTGAGCAGCAGGAGGCAGAGAAAAAGCCCGGCCTGTTTGCCCGCCTCAAAAGCGGCCTCAGCCGCACCCGTAGCGGCCTGACTGAGGGTATCAGTGACCTGGTGCTGGGTAGGAAGGAGATCGATGACGATCTGCTGGAGGAGATTGAGACCCAGCTGCTGGTCGCTGATATGGGTGTCGAGGCCTCCCAGGCGATCATCGCCGATCTCACCCAGAGGGTTTCACGTAAACAGCTCGGCGACAGCGAGGCGCTGATGGCCGCGCTGCGCGAGGACATGCAGGCGATGCTGGAACCGAGCAGCAAGCCTCTCGTGATTGAGCCGGGGAAAAAACCGTTCGTCATCCTGGTGGTCGGCATCAATGGCGCCGGCAAGACCACCACCATCGGCAAACTGGCCAAGCGGCTGCAGAATGAGGGCAAATCGGTAATGCTGGCCGCGGGTGATACCTTCCGTGCCGCCGCAGTCGAACAGTTGCAGGTGTGGGGCGAGCGCAATGACATCCCGGTGATCGCCCAGCACAGCGGTGCCGATTCGGCCTCGGTGATCTTTGATGCGGTGCAGGCGGGCCAGGCACGAGGCATCGATGTGGTGATTGCCGACACCGCCGGGCGCCTGCACACCCAGTCGAACCTGATGGAGGAGCTGAAAAAGGTCAAGCGGGTGATGGGCAAGCTCGATGACACCGCTCCCCACGAGGTGCTGCTGGTGCTCGATGCCGGCACCGGTCAGAACGCTCTCAACCAGGCGCAGCAGTTCCACGCAGCGGTCGAGGTGAGCGGTATCGCCCTGACCAAGTTGGATGGCACCGCCAAGGGCGGTATTATCTTTGCCATCGCCAAGAAAATGGCGTTGCCGATCCGCTTTATCGGCGTCGGCGAGGGGATCGATGACCTGCGTGAATTTCACGCCGACGAGTTTATCGACGCACTGTTCGAAAAATGACTACCACAGAATAAACAAGGCACTGACATACGCGCATGATTCGCTTTAACAACGTCAGCAAGCGCTACCCTGGTGGCTATGAAGCGCTGCGCGATGTCAGTTTTCATCTCGCCCCTGGGGAGATGGCCTTTCTTACCGGCCACTCCGGTGCCGGTAAATCCACCCTCCTGAAACTCATTGCCCTGATTGAGCGGCCGAGTGGTGGCCAGGTGGTGGTTAATAGTCAGAACCTGAACAAGCTCGGTCGGCGTAAGATCCCCTTTCACCGGCGCAATATTGGCGTGATCTTCCAGGACCACCGGCTACTGTTCGATCGCACGGTGTTCGACAATGTGGCGCTGCCGCTCATCATAGCCGGTTACAGCCACCAGGAGATTGGCCGGCGGGTCCGCGCCGCCCTGGACAAGGTCGGGCTGCTGGGTAAGGAGAAGCTCTACCCCATTACTCTCTCCGGCGGCGAACAGCAGCGCGTCGGCATCGCCCGCGCGGTGGTCAACAAGCCCCCGCTGCTGCTGGCCGACGAGCCGACCGGTAACCTTGACCCGGAGCTTTCCCGGGAGATCATGGGCATCTTCGAAGAGTTTAACCGCGTCGGGGTTAGTGTACTCATCGCCAGCCACGATCATGCACTGATCCGTCGCTTGCAGCGCCGGGTGCTTGTGCTCAATCAGGGGGCACTGGTTGGTGACGGCTATGTGAGGGCAGACGCATGAGGCGTGACCGTGCAGTGCATGAGCAGCAGGAGCTTGGCAGCGGGCGCGGCGCGCATATGCGTCGTCAGGGGGCTGGTGCCTGGCTGGGAAACTATCTTCTGCGCCATGCCCAGACCTTCTTTTACGCCATCGGCGAACTCTCACGCCGCCCCTTCTCCACATTTATGACCGTGGCGGTGATCGGTATTGCCCTTGCCCTTCCCGCAGGCATGCATGTCTTGTTGAAGAATGTGCAGACAGTGCTTAGCGGGTGGGATGGTGCTGCCCAGGTTTCGCTCTTCCTGCACAGGGGAACACGGGAGCCTGTTGCCAAAGCTTTGGCCGAGAAACTGCGTGCCCGACCTGAGGTGGAGGCCGTGGATTACATCTCCGCCGACCAGGCCATGGAGGAGTTTCGTGTGCTATCCGGTTTTGGGGAGGCGCTGGGTGCGCTAGAGGAAAATCCCTTGCCACCGGTGCTGGTGGTGCATCCGGCTTTGACCCAGCAAGGTCCTGAGTCACTGTCTGCTTTGGTGGAGGAGCTGGGACAGGAAGGCTCGGTGGAGCTGGCACAGCTGGACATGCAGTGGGTGAAAAGGCTGTATGGTCTGATGGAGATCGGACGCCGCGGAGTATGGGTATTGGCCAGCATGTTGGCGCTGGCGGTGTTGTTGGTGGTGGGGAATACCATCCGTCTGTCCATCCAGAACCGGCGAGACGAGATTGTCATTACCAAGCTCATCGGTGGCACCGATACCTTCATTCGCCGTCCTTTTCTCTATACCGGTTTCTGGTACGGTTTGCTTGGCGGATTCATTGCCTTTGTCCTGGTGCAGGCTTCGATGTGGTTATTGGCAGGGCCGGTCAATAACCTGGCGGGACTGTATAACAGCAGCTTTCGCCTGGGAGGCATGGATCTTGTGACGGTCGGTGTCCTGCTTGGCGGCGGACTGCTGCTGGGGCTGTTTGGCTCCTGGCTTGCCGTTGGGCGTCACCTGCGTTCTATCGAACCGACCTGAGACCATACGGGTAGTAAGAGTTCTCCCCTATCTTTGTGAACCTCTCTTAGGGCATCTTCTGTCAGATGGCCAAAAACCAGCTATGCTTTACTGATGTGTGCCAAAGGCAAGCGCAGTGGGCATTTTGTCGATTAAAAGGCTCGGCAGCCCGCTTGGCACCGGAAAATAAGGGAACTTATGGCGAGGCAGCCCCGTCCAACAAACCAGATAAAAATACTTGGCATTAAAATACCTGAGTGTTATAGTTGGTTACTAGTGACGCCATGTAAAGATTGCAAGTGGGAGGATTCCATGTCCAAGGCGCTGGATTTACAGATGAACTTTCCGATGAGCAGCATCGAGGCCTACAGCCAGGCAGTGAACCGTATTCCTGTGCTGACTGCCGAGGAAGAGCATGAGCTGGCGGTCCGCTATCGGGAAAGCGAAGACCTGGAGGCAGCACGCAAGCTGATTATGTCGCACCTGCGATTTGTCGCTCATATCGCCCGCGGCTACAGCGGCTATGGCTTGCCCCATGCTGACCTGATTCAGGAGGGCAATATCGGCCTGATGAAGGCAGTGCGTCGTTTCGATCCAAATATGAACGTGCGGCTGGTCTCCTTTGCCGTTCACTGGATCCGCGCCGAGATCCATGAATTTATCCTGCGCAACTGGCGTATCGTCAAGGTGGCGACCACCAAGGCGCAGCGCAAACTGTTCTTTAACCTGCGCAGCTCCAAGAAGCGCCTCGGTTGGTTCTCTCACGAAGAGGTCGATTCCGTGGCCGAAGCGCTGGGAGTCACGCGTGCCGATGTGCTGGAGATGGAATCCCGCCTGAGCGGCCGTGACATGGCCTTCGATGGGGCCCCGGACAGTGAAAACGACGACGATCTGCCGGCCACCCCGGCCAGCTATCTGCAGGATACTCGCTTCGAGCCGGCCACCATGGTCGAGGAGGAACAGTGGGAGCAGCACAGTAACAACCAGTTGCATGAGGCCCTGAGCGGTCTCGATGATCGCAGCCGAGATATTGTCGCCTCGCGCTGGTTGGCTGAGGACAAGGCCACCCTGCAGGACCTGGCAGACAAATACAACGTCTCGGCCGAGCGCATTCGCCAGTTGGAGAAGAATGCGATGAAGAAGTTGAAGAACGTGCTGGCGGCCTGACGGCTAGTCATTCGGTGTGAAAAAACGGCCTCTTATGAGGCCGTTTTTGTTTGGATAGTTAATGGCACCTGTAAGAGTGGACGTCCTTGGCGCTCTCGCACTATTCCTCATAAATCATCTTCCGCGTCATCCCCCCATCCGCCACAAAATTCTGTCCGGTAATGAATCCCGCTTCCTCGGAGAGCAGAAAGGCCACCAGCGCCGCCACGTCATCGGGGGTGCCGACTCTTCCGGCCGGATGTTGCAGGTGATCGCGCTCGCTCATTTCCGGGGCGCGCCGTTCACTGCGTTTTTGCCATTCGCTGACATCGATCCAGCCCGGGCTGATGCAGTTGACCCGAATCGCCGGGCCCAGGCTGACCGCCATGGCATGGGTCAGGGCCACCAGGGCACCCTTGGAGGCGGCATAAACCTCGGTGTTGGCCTCCGATTGCAGGGCGCGGGTGGAGGCGATGTTAATAATGCTGCCACCAACCTCACGCAGATGGGGGATGGCATGCTTGGCGGCAAGGAAACTGCCGGTCAGGTTGGTCTCAACCACCCGGTTCCAGCTCTCCAGTGAAAGTTCTTCAAGGGCAGCGTGGTATGGATTGGCCAGGGCGGCGTTGTTGATCAGTCCGTCGAGACGACCGAAACGTTGCCGGGTCTCCCTGATGCTGTCGCAGATATCGGCTTCTTCGCGGATATCGCCAGGTATGAAATGCAGGGGGCCGAGCACCGCCAGTTCCTCTGCACACTCCTCTCCCGCCTCCACATCGATATCAATGATGGTGACCGCATAACCCTTGCCCAGGAGATGGCGGGCGATCCCTTTGCCTATCCCCTGAGCGCCGCCGGTGATGAGCGCAACCCTGGATTTATGCATCCTGCGGTTCTCCTTTAACTCGAGGTCAACAGTGGAAAAAGCTGCTTGAGTCCATTGGCCATTGTTTCCACGGCGATGGCGGCCAGCAGCAGGCCGAGCACACGGTTGAGAATATTCAGTCCGATGTCACCGAGGGCCCGGCCAATCGGTTCGGCCAGGCGCAATATCAGCCACAGCATCAAACCGACCAGCACGATGCTGCCGAGGATAAGCCAGGAGTGGTAGGGGGCAAGGGAACGCTGCATCGCCACAATCACGGTACCCATGGCGCCGGGACCGGCCATCAGCGGGATGGCAATGGGGACAACAGCAATGGAGGCGCGCTGCGCGGCGTCGACTTCCTCGTTTGGTGTGGTACGTACACGGTCAGCCTCGGCGCGCAGCATGGCCAGGGCCATCAGCAGCAGTACAATACCACCGCCAACGCGAAACGAGCCGAGGCTGGTGCCCATCCAGCGCAACAGTGTCTCGCCACTCAAGGCGGCGATGAACAATACGACAATCACCGCCAGTGCTGCGATGCGTGCTACCCGATGTCGCTCCTGCAAGGTATGTGAGCGGGTCAGCTCGAGGAAGATCGGCAGCGCCATGAACGGATTAAGGATCACCAGCAGGGCAATGATAAATCGGGAGTATTCGCTCCAATGTTCCATGGCATTCTCCTTCCGTGACAAGCGTTAGGACTGTGACTAGCGTATCCAGTCAGCAGAAAAAACGTAAGGGGAATTCAAGCAGCCATTACGAGATCAGGACTGGGCGATGTCTTGTCCCTGGCGGTTGATGAATTCGTCAAATTCGCGGATTAGTTTAAGTAACTTGTCGGTCTCGAGTGGGACTTGTGCGAAGCTGTATTCGGCCAGGGGCGTGATGTCGCTGCTGGTCGGGAAATCCTCCTCGGTCTCCAGTACCCGCTTCATCTTTGGCAAGAACACCCACTGTAACCACTGGTGAAAGGCCAGGGTATCGTGACAAAAGGGGACCAGGCTGGAAAGAGCCTTCTCGGAAGGGCGCACTTCCTCCCATAGGGAGATGCGGCGCATTTCCGCTTCGATTGCGAGGAGCAGGTCCGCCAGTCGGTGGGAAAGGGTATCCATCTGATGTACAGCAGCAGGCCAACGGAAAAGGGCGGCCATCATAGCATGGGTTTGCAGCAGGTAGCCGCGGCAATGATTAGCGGCAGCGAAACAGTTCCAGTACCTCAAGCAGGGCGTGGACATCGTAGCGTGGGGCGACAAGCCATAACTTCAGTGGCAATGATGGGGGGTACTTGGTCAGGATATAGCAAAGCAGTTCGATAAACCGTCGCTGTTCCAGTTGGCCATACCGTGTCCCGAGCAATGGCATGGCAATGGCGTTGAAGGGTTGCCGCTCTGCCAGGCGCATCATGTTATGCAGTGCTTTGACAACCCATTCCTGGCGAATGGTTGGATCCTGCTCGAGATCATGCACGATGGCATAGAGCCGCCTCGGCTTGCCACGCTTGACCAGCACACTGCCCGGCAGAGGTTCGGTGATGTGATCCAGTTCTGTGTCGGTTTCCTTGATTGAGACAGCCGGGACAAACACCATCGGCTCTTCACCCAATACCATGGCCGTATCCTGTTCCACGGCAACGGCATTAACAGGGAAGGGGGGCCTGTCCTGCGGTGCGACCTGAATACGGGTATTGCCGATCCTCACCACTCGGTCGAGATCGCCGCGAATAAGACGCAGATGGGGAGTCCTTCGGCTGGCTATTTTAGCCATGATTACTGCCTCAGAAATGGAATGGTAAAAAGCAGTGTAGATCGAATTTGGACCGTCAACGGCGAGAACCAAAAAGGTGGGTGATAATGTGGGGGGGACTGGGCATAATGACCCACTTTTTTCGAGTAAATGAGGGAAATACGCCTCCATGTGGTTCAAGAATCTTTACCTGTTCCGGTTAACGCAAGGCTTCACTCTCGATCACGATGCGCTCAACGAAGTGCTGTCCGCAGATCAATTTCATGCGGTAGGCAAGGCCACTCCGTTCAGTATGGGCTGGGTGCCTCCACTGGGGAAGCATGGTGAGCAGCTTTGCCATACCATCGGCCACTGCTCCATGATCTGCGCAAGGAAGGAAGAGCGAGTTCTGCCAGCCGCTGTGGTTAATGAACAGCTGGAAGAAAAGGTCGCCCAGATTGAGTCCGCCGAGGCACGGCCGGTGCGTCGTAAGGAGCGGCTTCAGCTCAAGGAAGAACTGACTATGACACTGCTTCCCCAGGCCTTTACCCGGTCGACACGCACCTTTGCTTATATTGACCGCAAGGCTGGTTGGTTGGTGGTGGATGTCTCCAGCCCGGCCAGGGCTGAGGACCTTGTTGCCCAGCTGCGTTCCTCGATGGAGGGCGCGGGTGCCGCATTGAGTGTGCGGCTGCCGAATACCGAACAGTCACCGAGGGTGATCATGACCCAATGGCTAAGAGGCGAGGGGATCCCCGCTGGATTTGAGTTGGGTGATGAGTATGAGCTACAGGATGCGGACAAGGAGGGCGGGATCGTGCGTTGCCGCCGTCAGGATCCCTTCGCCGAGGAAATTCAGTCTCACCTCACGGCAGGCAAGCAGGTGACCAAGCTGGCGCTCACCTGGCGGGAGCGGCTGGAATTTGTGCTCGGCGAGGACCTTACCGTCAAGCGTCTGCGCTTTACCGATACGGTAAAACAGGAACTCGACACCGGTCATGAGGACCCCGCGGTGCAGTTCGATAGCGACTTTGCCTTCATGACCCTGGAACTGTCGACTTTCCTCGAAGAGCTGATCGCAGCTTTTGGCGGAGAGCATGTCTACGAACCGGTCTAAGCCGACTATAGTGATTAGTTGTGGTCATCCCTGTACATAAAAGCACAGGGTTTCAATGAACGATGCGCAACTATCGTCGATGTTGCTGCTAATGCAAAAAATCTAAATCAATTCTTAACCCCTCAATAAACATTTCTTTTAGTTATAACGATAAACAGACGCTGTAGCACAGGGAAACATTCCAGAAGTGTTTCACTGGGTTGACAGTTGCATGGTGCTGGTTGATGGAGAGAGAAGCACACGGGAATTGAAACCCTCTTGAGTATTATGGTTATCGGTGTAGGCTGGAATTTGGGGAAAAGCTGTCTAGCCTTCCCCTGAAAGTTTGTCCCGAATACTTTTCGATGAGGGACTTGAAGGTCCCTCCGTGATGAAGTGACGTTAAGGCTCCCTTGAGTTGATGGAGAGCAAGATGAGAGCAGGCATTAATTTTATTGTTTTGATATTCGCTCTATTTGCGACGTCCGCCATATCATCAGAAATAACATCCAGCTCTTTCAAAAAACGATGGGGTGGAGGCACGCTCGATGTCTCCAATGTGAACGGGGTCATAAGGCTTGTTACCGATGGCATGGGGAATCCGGACTTTGTTGTTGCCCCAATAAATATTGATGATCTGAAAGGAAAGAATATTTTCCTCGAGATAAAAGTCAATGAAATGGAACTTTTGTCCGGAGTTGAGTTGCGATTGGGTGATGAAAACTTCGAGAACTACTACGCGTTAAGTATACCCTATTATTCAGACCCAGAATTTAACATTATTCAGGATCAGCATTGGCATTCCTACAGTTTTGGCCTAGCGAATGCCAGGGTAAAGGGGCAACCAAAGGATAAAGTAGAAAGCATTGGGATTTACGTACAGGATACTGGGAGAGGGTCAGCTCGTATTGCAATAAAGAATATCAGGTATAGAGCTGCAGCAGAGCGTGGATATGTTTCCCTGACGTTTGATGATGGGTATGACGACCACTATTATGCTGCAACATTGATGGAAAAATATGGATTTCCTGGAACCGCATACATCATGCCGCAGCAGGTTGGAGAACCTGGTTACATGACCTTGGCGCAAATTGAGGAACTCAAGTCTCGTTATGGGTGGGGCATATCATCGCATCATGCCATTCCCTATACTGAGTTCAATCCAGATGCGCTGAGCAAAGAGATCGAGTTTACGCTTGAATTTCTGAGCCAAAATGGCTTTTCTTCCTCAGCTCCGCATTTGGCGTATCCTCTAGGAAAACAGGACAGGGACGTCGTATTGCCTTCTGTGCGCATGTACTTCAGGACGGCCCGCGTTGCTGGAGGTGGTGTTGAAACCATACCTCCGGCAGATCCTCATCTATTAAGAACAGTGAATGTGCTGGATAGTACAACACCTGAGACACTTGTGAAAATTGTTAGAAATGCTGTAGCAAATGGACAATGGGCCATACTCATGTTTCATTATCTAGTGGATAGACCAAAGACGCCGATTGAATACAGTAAGACCGAGTTTGAAAGGTTTCTTGAGTTACTTGACGAAGAAGATGTTCCTGTGATGCCTGTTCATAAGGTCTATAGGAGGCTTATGGCGCGCAAGTATGTAAAAAATTAACGAGTGGATGCTGAGCCGGTGTTGAGGTAAACGTATGTCTGCAATGGTGATTGAATATGTGTAATAGGCAATCAAGACATTGCCTGCAGCAATGGATGTGGATGGTTATTACATGTGTTGTGGCTTTTGCTGCTAGCAGCGCAACGGCTGTGCCTGTAGATAGTAAAGCCGGCTTTGTTCGTGCATCAGGTGGAAAACTGGTGCTTAATGGGAAACCCTTTCTGTTAAAGGGTGTTAATTTTTCTAACAGATATGAAGCTATAGCCGATCCAAATGAGTTGCTGAGGTCAAGACATCATTCAAGCAATGATTTTCATACCGTTGCCGGATTTGGGATGAATTCTGTTCGATTTGCATTTAAGGGCGAGTGGTATGAAAAGGATGATAAGGCATTCTTTCGTTGGCTTGACGAAAATATTAAATGGGCCCGTGATGCTGGTATCTATCTGGTGCTTGACCTGCATGTGCCGATAGGTGGTTTTTGGTTGGATCCTACAAGTGATAAAGTGGATTTTCGCCTCTGGAGCGAACCGGCGATACAGCAAAGAAATTTAAGAATGTGGGCGGCAATTGCAAGTCGCTACCGTAATGAGCCTGTGATAGCCGCCTATGATGTTCTTAATGAGCCTGTCACAAGTGATAAAGATGGTACACAGTGGAGGGTGTTTGCCCAGCGACTAGTTGATGAAATCAGAGCCGTTGATCGTAACCACATGATCATAATCGGAAAGATTTATGGTACAGACAGATCATACAGTACAGCCGGCATCGAAAGCCAGTTTCTGGTGGCGGACAATAATGTGATGTACGACTTTCATTTCTACGAACCTATACATTACACGCACCAGTATGCTGCATGGCTACCCCGCCCTATACAGGAAGGTGGTGTTTATCCAGATGAAACAGTTCTGATACCGACCGGCCATCAAAGATATATCACCTCGCTCACACAGGTGTCCCCACATCGTTTTGACCTGAAGGCATCATGGCAAAAATTCTCACTCGCCCCACTCACGATACAAAATCCGAAAATCAAGATGGGTTTGCCGGTATTCCAGGTTAAAGGTTCGACTGCAGGAATCGTTTTCTTTGACAACATAGAGATTACTGCGAGCAATCTGCGAGGATTGTCTGAGACTGTCGTCAATGAGCCCCTCTCAAAATTGACTGTGTGGGACTGGTGGGGTTGGAACAATCCTCATGTTGGCAGAAACGGATTATTTGAGCGCGTCGTGGATGATGGGGTAGAAGATTCATATAGTTTGTCTATTGCCGGTGTGCGTGGAGCGGAAGGATACTCTGGCTGGAGTAGTGACATGTATTGGTTTCAGGTGAAGCAGGGATACACCTATAGTATGACTGGATATTTAAAAGCTACAGACCCGGATGCAATGGCATATTTTGATATCGCTTTTTACGGGGATTCACCTGATAGCGATGAAAAGTCATTTCTCTCACGCAACAGGGAATACCTTGAATGGGAATTTATGAAACTTTATCAGTTCGGTATTGAGCATAATGTTCCTATGTCAGTAATGGAGTTTGGACTGACCCATGAATGCTTTACCCGAGGTGGTGAAAATTGGGTTGAGGATGTCCTTGATATCTTCCTGGAGCATAATGTGAGCTTTGCCTATTGGGATTATCACAGTGACAGGATGGGGGTGTACTTTAAGGATTCTGAAAAACCACCGGGTAATCCGAATCTGGCACTGATCAAGGCGTTTCAAGGAAAATTAAAACAATAAGTCAAACGCTAACTTCAAAGACTAAATCCCGGTTCACACAAAAGCTGTACATGGGTAATTTGGAAATGTCTCAGGAGTACAGTGAGACGGGAGGAAAGCGCGTCAAACGACTCGATCGCAGCACCTTGAGATTCATGGCGGATGATGCGTGCGTCCTAGTGGTACAGAAAATTAGCGAACTGCAATTAGGAAATAAATCCGTCAAAAACAACTCATCCGAGGCTACGGCCTGCCGCTTTCAACTGAACAATGATCATAGCAGTAGCAGCCTGGAGCTGGATGAGAAGGCACAACTGATCAGTTATTAAAAGTATTTTCCCTATGGTGGCACGGCCATTATCGCCGGTAAGGATCAGAATAAAGTTAAACAGAAAGACTACCGTTTCAGTGGTAAGGAGCGGGATGACAGCACCGGTCTTTACTATAACGGTGCGCGGTTTTATGCCCCTTGGCTAGGCTGTTGGCTCAATCAGGATCCGGCCATGACGATTGATTGACACAACCTGTTCGCATTTGTCAGCGGTAACTTGGTCAGCTATATCGATAACAATGGGAATAGCAAAGATGTAAACAAAACCATAATTGGAAAAGGTCCTGTTAATAACTGGAAAAAAACGCCGCAGAAAGACCTTAAGGGAAAATCTATTGCACGTGTGAGGTTGTGCCATCGTCGTAACATAACCACAGTGATTTACGAAAAATATGTCACGGCAACCCGTTCAGTTACTTCAATTCTGAAGATTAATGGCAAAGAATACTCGTTTGGTGAGAATGGCAAAGCTGCCGCAGGTAAAACCTTCTATGAGGCGGGAGCACACAATCAACCCCGGGATGCGTTGATACCATCTTTAACTTTCAAAAGGAGCTGAAAACAGCATTTAATGATGATGAATTTGTCCTTCGAGTCAAATTCTTCTGTCCTTATGATTTGCCAGCTTCTTTTGTCAACAGTGATTCGGACAAGGCGAAAAAGTTCCGGGCATCCATCGATCGTTTGGAGGCCGCCGGTATACCGGTCAGGGTCCAACCCCAACGGTCTCTGGAGAAGATGGAAGTCACCTCCAAGGCTCGGAAGAATATGCTTCAGAGGACTGTTAAGAGCCGTACCGCACTGCTGCAAAGGATGGTAACGAAAGGGCAAGTCGTATCACTTCACAAATCCTGGAGGGAACGGATGGGCGAGAAAGGTTTTAAATAAACGCCCATATACGCCGTATTTCGTTGCCGGCATCCACCTACTCCCCGTACACCACTCCCGGCAGCCAGGTGGCCAGTTCCGGCCACAGCGACAGCGCGCCAAGGGCGAGGAGCTGGATGAGGATGTAGGGGGCCACACCTTTGTAGATATCGATCGTCTGGACCTGGGCGGGTGCGACGCCGCGCAGATAAAACAGGGCGAAGCCGAATGGCGGGGTGAGGAATGAGGTCTGCAGGTTGATGGCTATCATCACGCCGAGCCAGATCGGGTCGAGCCCCATCGCCAAGAGGACAGGGGCGACGATGGGCACGACAACGAAGGTGATCTCGATAAAGTCGAGGATGAAACCTAGCAGGAACATCACCAGCATTACCACCAGCATGGCGCCGAAGACTCCTCCGGGCAGGCCATGGAGCAATTCCTTGACCATCTCATCGCCGCCAAAGCCACGGAACACCAGTGAGAAGAGCGAGGCGCCGATGAAGATCAGGAACACCATGGCAGTGATCCGGGTGGTGGCGCGCATCACCTCATTGAGGGTTTCCCGGTTGAACTGGCGCTGGCTGATGGCCAGCAGAATGGCGCCGACCGCGCCGACCGAAGCGGCCTCGGTGGGGGTGGCCAGGCCGGCAAGGATGGAGCCGAGCACCGCGAGGATCAGTCCCAGTGGCGGCAACAGCACCTTGAGGGCACGGGTGAAGAGTTCACCGGTATTGCCGCGCTCTTCCCTTTCTGGTACCGGGCAGGCGGCGGGCTTGAGCCAGGCCACCATGATCAGATAGATCACATAAAGTACTACCAGCAGCAGGCCGGGGACGAGGGCGCCGGCGAAGAGATCGCCGACGGACAGGGTCTCCGGCGACCAGACCCCCATGGCAAGCTGGGCCTGTTGATAGGAAGAGGAGAGCACATCGCCGAGCAGGATCAGGATGATCGAGGGCGGGATGATCTGTCCCAGGGTGCCCGAGGCGCAGATAGTGCCGGTGGCCAGCGCCGGGCTGTAGCCTCGCTTGAGCATGGTAGGGAGCGAGAGCAGTCCCATGGTCACCACGGTGGCGCCAACGATGCCGGTGCTGGCCGCCAGCAGCATGCCCACCAGGATCACCGAAATACCGAGGCCGCCGCGTAGCGAACCGAACAGTTCAGCCATGGTGTCGAGCAACTGCTCGGCCACCTTCGAGCGCTCCAACATCACCCCCATGAAGACGAATAGCGGCACTGCGATCAGGGTCTCATTGGTCATGATGCCATAGAGGCGATTAGGCAGTGCCTCGAGGAAAGCGGCGTCGAAGATCCCCGTCTGCGTCCCGAGGGCGGCAAAGGCCAGCGCGGTGCCCGCAAGGGTAAAGGCGACCGGGTAACCCAGCACCAGCACGCCGCAAATGGCAAGGAACATGAGGACAGCCATGATTTCGGGACCCATCGCTACACCTCCGTGTCAATATCGTGGTGCGGGGCCTGGTTTTCATACCCGTACAGAACCAGCAGTGAGCGCAGGGCCAGCGACACCCCTTGAAGCAGCAACAGTACAGCCATCAGTGGGATGGCGCTTTTCAGCAGATAAACCCCAGGCAGGCCACCGGTTTCGCGAGAGCCCTCCTTCAGCGCCCAGGCGGTGGCAACGTATTCCCAACTGATCCAGGCAATGAACAGGGTGACTGGCAGCAGAAGAAAGAGGGTTCCAAACAGATCCACCCAGGCGCGGCCACGGGGGCTGAATTTCTGGTAGAAGATATCCACCCGCACGTGGCCATCGTGACGCAGGGTGTAGGCGGCCCCCAGCATGAAGACCAGTGCGTGCATATAGGTGATCGATTCCTGCAGCGCGATCCAACCAATATTGAACAGGTACCGCAGCAGTACCACGGTGAAGGTAACAATGACCATGCCCAGGGTAAGCCAGGCGATGGCGCGGCCGGTCCATTCGCTGACCTGGTCGATGCGCTGTGCGATGCGGGCGAGGGTATCCAATGGTCTTTATTTATATGGGTTGAAGGCAGTCGGTTGCCTATTCTAGCTTGTGGTGAGAATCAATTCACCCGCCGGCAGGGTGTGCTGGAAAGTAGGAAAAACGGTAAAAAATTCGGCACAAAGAAACAGCTGTTTCTTTTGTAAAAAGTTTGCGAACGGCCTTGACAAGGGGAAAAGTTTGTCTAGGTGGTCCCGTGTTTATGCACAGTATGGAGTAACAGGACATTAAGGGCTCAAAAGTAAGTAAATACTTACATATCATGCAGCATTAGCTATGTAATAAGTGTTTGTTTTTATTGAAATATTTGTTCTCGGTCAGAAGATGAACAATTTGTGACGAGCGACGCTGCGATGCGCTCTGGCGGCCGATCAACACAAATCATCCACAAAGTTATCCACAGGAAATGTGGATAACTGACATAGTTTCGGTAAGACAAGGAGTTAGGTAAATTTTGCGATGTTTGTCACAAAATTGTGGCATGTGAATTATGGGGAAATTGTGTCGCTGCGGGAAGCGAGGCAGGGGAGCTTGTTGAGTGAAATTTTGAACTCTGTCGGTCCGGTTGTCATGGGAGGGCGAGCCGAACACCGTGGGTGTCATCGGACTGCTCCTCCTCCAGGTAGAGGGGTCAGGCCTGAGTAAACAGCTCGCGGAGACGCTCTGCCTGTTCTCTGCGCTGCAGCAGAATGGTCCGGAAGACTTCGGGATCCTTGGTATGGGTCAGCTCGCCTTCGCGGGGGAAGTGCAGGTCCTGCAGGCGTGAGAGCCAGAAGCGCAGGGCGGCTGCGCGTAGCATGACCGGCCAGGCGGGATACTCCTCATCCGTGAAAGGACGAACCGCACGGTACGCCGTGAGCAATGCCAGCAGTTTCGCTTCATCCAGGCTGCCGTCGGCGTTACTGCACCAGTCGTTGACGGTGACCGCGACATCGTAGAGCAGCACATCATTACAAGCATAGTAGAAATCGATGATGCCGGTCAGGGTGTCACCTTCGAACAGGGCGTTGTCGCGGAACAGGTCGGCGTGGATCACCCCGCGGGGCAGGTTATCGAAGCGGTGCGAACGCTGGAAGAGGAGTTCCTCATCCAGTTGGTCGCGCTCGGTATCGCTGAGTTTGGGGGCGACGGTCTCGCGGGTAGTATGCCACCAGTGCGGGCCACGGTCATTGTCACGCTGGCCGCCGAATTGCTGACCCGAGAGATGAAGCTGTCCAAGGGCCTGGCCGATGGCGCTACACTGGGCGACGCTCGGCTGCTCGATGCTGGCGCCTCGAAGGCGCATCACTAGTGCAGCCGGTTTGCCATTGAGAGTGCGCAGGTAGTCTCCATTACGGTCGGCAATCGGGTGCGCACTGGCTACGGCATGCTCGGCCAGGAAGGCCATGAGATCGAGAAAGTAGCCCAACTCATCGGCTGTGTGATTCTCGAACAGGGTGAGTACTAACTGCTGTTTGCTGGTAGTGACAAAGTAGTTAGTATTCTCGATACCGGCACTGATGCCCTGGAAATCGAGCAATTCCCCCAGCTCGTAGTTAAGCAGGAAGGCTTCCAGTTCGTCCCTTTCTACAGGGGTATAGACTGACATATCGGCTTATGGCTTCAACTTGAGTGGCGTGATCTTAGCCGTCCGCGCGGCGGATTGACATAGCGTCAGCGAAAAAATTACCAGCTGAAGATGCGCCACTTCACCACTTCAGGATTGTCGAGTTCGTTACGCCGGGTTTCCAGCACGCCGTCACCGTCACTGTCGATGAGGTAGTAGGGGAGCCCTTTGCTTGGGGTGATTTTCACCATGTAGAGCATGCCTCCGACGCGATACTCCTCCACCACATCCTTGCCGCGGCGGGTGATGGTGACCTCCGGCTGCAGTTCCTCATCCTGTGCGGCTGGGGATTGAACAGCCTCCGTCTGCTCCTGCTCCGGCAGTGGCGGTGGGGGTGGCACCTCCTCCTGGGCCGGCAGGTGAGCACTGAAGGAGGCAAGGCATAACAGGGGTAGCAGTAAGCGCATGGGATGTCCTTTACAGGTCGAGCAGGATTTCTCGTTCCTCGGCGGAGGGTTCGAAACCGCTGGTTTCATAATGTTTGAAGATAGCATTCACCACCGCCTTGGGTTCATCGATGATTTGAATAAGGTGCATATCCTCCGGGTTGATCACTTTCTCTTCAACTAGGGTGTGTCGGAACCAGTCGATAAGCCCGCGCCAGAACGGTTCATGAACCAGGATAATGGGGATGCGGCGGGTCTTGCCGGTCTGAACCAGGGTTAGGATCTCCGCCAGTTCATCAAGGGTGCCGAATCCGCCCGGCATGACAACATAAGCTGCAGCATACTTGACGAACATGACCTTGCGCGAAAAGAAGTGGCGGAAGTTCAGGCTGATGTTCTGGTACGGATTGCCGATCTGTTCGTGAGGCAGCTGGATATTCAAACCAATGGAAGGTGATTTACCGGCAAAGGCACCTTTGTTGGCTGCTTCCATAATACCGGGACCGCCGCCGCTGACCACCGAAAAACCGGCATCGGAGAGGGCGAGCGCGATCTCTTCCGCCAACTGGTAGTACGGGTGGTCGGGGGTGGTCCGGGCCGAACCGAAGATACTGATGGAGGGGCGGATCTCGGCGAGACGTTCGAAACCTTCAACAAACTCGGCCATGATCTGGAAAATCTTCCAAGATTCCCGCGTGAGCATGCTCTCATCGGGGCTTATCCCCTGACGTGGGGATTGGTCTCTGAAATCCATGGGTGCTGATGCTTTTTTGTGATGGTGATGGCGCACCATTATAAGAGGGGTTGGCGGGTGGGGCATCCCTTCGCCGTACTTTTCATTGGGTACGGGTGAAAAAAAGAAAAAGCCGGCATAGGCCGGCTGATTTTCTTCTTGTTATTCTCTCCCCCGATCGCTCCATACGCTGTTCATGCCAGTGTGCTTGTCGGTGACTCTTATCGGTCTTGAATCCGAGGCGCACAACCACGTTTGCGGTGCTGGCGACGTCTGTGCTCAGGTGGGCGTATTAAAGCCAAAAATGTGAAATCTGTCAACAAGTGATTTTCGCTTAGTGACTGATATTAAAGCAATTTATTATATAAGCATATACTTATGCATGTGTTTTAAGAGGGGGAAATTCGTACCGGTGAAGGGGGGAGCGGCATTCTTTTTGGAGATGGTTTATCCTGCTGTCCCATTCTTTTACAAGCTTGTGATGCCATGTCGAACACGGACAATAAACTGCTGGTGTTGGTAGACGGGTCCTCCTACCTTTACCGCGCCTTTCATGCCATGCCGGCGTTGACCAACTCCAAAGGCGAGCCTACCGGGGCGGTTTATGGCGTCACCAATATGCTGCGCCGCCTGCTCAATGACTACGATCCAGCGCATGTGGCGGTGGTGTTCGATGCCAAGGGCAAGACATTTCGCGACGAGATCTATCCCGAGTACAAAGCGCACCGGCCGCCGATGCCCGATGAGTTGCGGCGCCAGATAGATCCGATTCATGCCATCGTCCGGGCGATGGGACTGCCGCTGCTGTGTGTCGACGGGGTGGAGGCTGACGATGTAATCGGTACCTTGACGCGGCAGGCCAAGGAGCAAGGGATGGAAGTGGTGGTTTCCACCGGTGACAAGGACATGGCGCAGTTGGTGAATGAGCACGTCACCTTGGTTAACACTATGACCGAAACGGTGATGGATGCCGACGGGGTAGTTGATAAATTCGGGATCCCGCCAGAGCGCATTGTCGATTACCTGGCCCTCATTGGTGACACCGTAGACAACGTACCAGGCGTGCCCAAAGTTGGGCCGAAGACCGCCGTAAAGTGGCTGGAGCAGTACGGTTCCCTGGACGAGATCATGGCGCATGCCGCTGAGATCAAAGGCAAGGTGGGGGAGAATCTACGCGGGAGTCTGGCGCAGCTGCCGCTGTCACGCGAACTGGTGACCATCAAGTGTGACGTGATGATGGAACTCAAACCGCTGCAGCTGGAGCGCGCGGTGCCCGATGATGCCAGGTTGCGTGAACTCTACGCCGAGATGGAGTTCAGGACCTGGTTGGCAGAGTTATTGGGCGGAGAGCAGGCGAAGACCGACCAGGGACATGAACCGGCCGCCGGCAAAGAGACCGAGTACGAAACCGTGCTCGACTGGGCGCAGTTTGATGCCTGGCTGGAGAAGCTCAAGGCGGCGGAACTCTTTGCTTTCGACACCGAGACCACTAGCCTCAATTATATGGATGCAAGGATTGTCGGCGTCTCTTTTGCTGTTGAGGCTGGGTCAGCGGCCTATGTGCCGCTGGCTCACAACTATCCTGGCGCACCGACACAGTTGCCACGGGACGAGGTACTGGCCAAGCTTAAGCCCCTGCTCGAAGACGCGCATGTGCTCAAGGTCGGCCAGAATCTCAAATACGACATGAGTGTACTGGCCAATCATGACATCGCGCTGCGCGGGATTGCCCACGACACCATGCTCGAATCCTATGTGCTCGACTCCACAGCGACCCGCCACGATATGGATTCGCTGTCCCTAAAATACCTCAGCCACAAGACCACCACCTTCGAGGAGGTCGCCGGCAAGGGGGCTAAACAGATCTGTTTTAATGAGGTGGCTCTGGAGCAGGCGGCTCCGTATGCCGCGGAGGATGCGGACATCACTCTGCGCCTGCACCAGACCCTGTGGCCTCGACTGGAGGCGATCCCATCCTTGGCTACCCTTTATCAGGAATTGGAGGTGCCGTTGTTATCGGTGCTCTCGCGCATGGAGCGCACCGGAGTCCTGGTGGATCAGGCAATGCTGGAGCAGCAGAGCCGTGAGCTGGCAGAGAAGATGGATGCTATCGAGAAACAGGTGTTCGAAGAGGCAGGAGAGGTGTTCAACCTTGGTTCTCCCAAGCAGATCCAGACCATCCTGTTTGACAAGTTGCAACTGCCGGTCTTGAAGAAGACGCCCAAAGGGCAACCCTCCACCGCCGAGGAAGTGTTGGCGGAGCTGGCACTGGATTATTCCCTGCCACGGCACATCCTTGAGCACCGTTCCATGTCCAAGCTCAAGTCCACCTATACCGATAAACTACCGGGAATGATCAATCCCCATTCCGGGAGGGTACATACCTCGTACCAGCAGGCGGTGGCGGCTACCGGAAGACTCTCTTCCTCCGAGCCCAACCTGCAGAATATTCCGGTGCGAACTGCCGAGGGGCGGCGTATCCGCCAGGCATTCATTGCGCCGGAGGGATCACGCATCGTTGCTGCGGACTATTCGCAGATTGAATTGCGCATCATGGCGCATCTTTCCGGCGATGAAGGATTACTCAACGCCTTCGCCGCTGGCGAGGACATTCACCGCGCCACGGCATCGGAGGTCTTTGGGGTGCCGCTGGATCAGGTGAGCAGTGAGCAACGTCGCAGCGCCAAGGCGATTAATTTCGGGCTGATCTATGGTATGTCGGCCTTCGGTCTGGCCAGACAGCTGGGCATCGACCGCGGTTCGGCACAAAACTATGTGGATCTCTATTTTGCGCGCTATCCAGGGGTCAAGGCCTACATGGACCAGACCCGCGACCAGGCTCGTGAACAGGGGTATGTAGAAACGGTGTTCGGCCGTCGCCTGTACATACAGGATATCAAGTCGAGTAATGCCCAGCGCCGGCAATACGCCGAGCGAACTGCGATCAACGCACCGATGCAGGGGACCGCGGCGGACATCATCAAGCGCGCGATGCTGGCGGTGGATGCCTGGTTGGTACAGGAAGGCGATATACGTATGATTATGCAGGTGCACGATGAGCTGGTATTTGAGGTACCGCAGGAGAAGGTGGAGATCGCCTCCGCAATGATAATCGAATTGATGAGCTCGGCAGCGAAACTGCGGGTGCCTTTACTGGTCGAAGCCGGTAACGGGGTTAACTGGGATGAGGCACATTGAGAAGGATGTAGAATTTCGCGTTATTCGCGAATAAGTTATGAACTTTTCTTCAGTTCACCGGTCTCATATTTTAGCGTACTCATTGTGCGCTCATCCCACCCCACTCCTGGTGGGATGCATTCACCCGACTCACCCCCTGTCGGGTTGACTTAACCCCTGTCGCTCTCTCTCCCCAATCTGCGACGGGGGTTTTTTATGTCGATATCAGGTTTTGGATTAGTTTTATTGCTGAACTTATTGTCCGAACCCTTGTCTTATTGTTTAGCGTGTTTTTGATGCGCTCTTTCCCGCCCCTCTCCTGGTGGGAGAGTAACTCCCCCCGGCATCCCCCATAGCCGGGACTCTTGATCCCTGTCGCCCTCTTCCCCAACTACGCGACGGGGATTTTTTTCTCAAAGTATTGCTTCTTCCTGACCTCGATATCCCGGTGAACTTTGTTGTTGCACTCTGGTCTTACGGTTTAGCGTGACTTGATACGCTCTTTCCCACTCCTCTCCTGGTGGGAGAGTAACTCCCCCGGCATCTCCCCCATTGCCGGGATACTTAATCCCTGTCGCTCTCCTCCCCAACCCGCGACAGGGCTTTTTTTTGACTATATTTACTTGGTAGATGATTGCTCGAGTTCAAGCCAATGGGCCAGCTTGTCGCGCGCCTGTTCCACCCCTTGCTTGTCGAGCGAGGAGAACAGTTGCACTGTCGCTAGCGGGTAATCGGCTTTGAGGCTCTTGCGTACCTGTTGCAGGGCGTTGCCGGCTGGGCCGCGTTTGAGCTTGTCGGCCTTGGTTAGCAGGATGTGAACCGGCATTTGCTGATGTGCACACCAGTCGAGCATTTGACGGTCAAATTCCTTGAGGGGATGGCGGATATCCATCAACAGAATGAGTCCGCGTAGGCAGCGGCGTATCTGAAGGTAATCCGCCAGTACCTGTTGCCAGTGGCGTTTAACCGCTTCAGGGACCTTGGCATAGCCGTAGCCAGGCAGGTCGACCAGCCGTCGCTGTTCATCAAGTGAGAAAAAGTTGATGAGCTGGGTTCGCCCCGGGGTCTTGCTGGTGCGGGCCAACGAGCGCTGATCGGTTAACGCATTGAGCGCGCTGGATTTTCCGGCATTGGAGCGTCCCGCAAAGGCCACCTCCAGCCCTTCATCCGGCGGGAGTTGGTCGAGGTGGTTAGCGCTGGTGAGGAAAGTGACCAGGCGAAAGGGATTTGCAGTTTTGGGTGTTTGCATCTTCTGACTAGCCAGGGTGGTGGATTCTCCCTCTGGTTGACCGGAGGGGACTGGAATTGTTATATAAATGTGCCATTTTCGGTTTTGCCAACACACCGATAATGGTAACATGGGCGTGATAAGTCCAGTAAGACAGGGGCTGAACCTCAATCGGGGCAGCCTTATAACATCAAACTGAGGGGTCTAAAATGAAAAAAACAATCATCGCATCAGCAATTGGCGCAGTATTCATGCTTTCCGGTCAGGCAGCTCTGGCCAACGAAGGTAAAGCCACTTATGACGGTGCCTGCTTTGCCTGTCACGCAACTGGCGCAGCTGGTGCACCAAAATTCGGCGACAAGGCCGCATGGGGACCTCGTGTCGCCAAGGGCATGGATGTGTTGAAGACGCACGCCAAGTCAGGCTTTAAGGGTAACAGTGGTTTCATGCCGCCCAAGGGTGGTCGTGGCGATCTGAGCGACGCCGCTGTCGAAGCCGCTGTTGAGTATATGGCCTCCCAGGTCCAGTAAGGCCAAAGGGGCTCGACAACTAATCTGTAAAACGGGGAACCGATGAAGAAACTAGCTTTTGCCGCTTTGGTAGTGTTTGGTGCCGCTGGCACTGCGTCTGCAGCCGGTGATGTTAATGCGGGAAAGACCAAGTCTGCGGCCTGCGCATCCTGTCATGGTATTGACGGGAACAGCATGGCGCCGACCTTCCCGAAACTGGCTGGTCAA
>JBFEWO010000186.1:0-4205 GCA_041546305.1 Thiohalomonadaceae bacterium
GCCAACAGGGTGCGAACCGCCTTGTCGACGGCGCGCGCCGAGCTTTCACTGAAGTGCCGCGGCTGGGCGATCTCGCGTCCGAGGAAGGGGTGTTCCTCGCTCTGGCGCAGGTCAACCGGCCCTATCTCCTCAGACATTCCCCAACGGGATACCATGGCACGGGCAAGATTGGTCGCCTGGCGAATGTCGTCATCGGCCCCTGAGCTGACAGTGCCTAGCAGCAGCTTTTCCGCGGCGCGCCCCCCCAGCATCACCGCCAGGCGATCGCGCAGGTACTCCTCGGGCAGGGTGTGGCGCTCCTCCTCGGGCAATTGCTGGGTGCCGCCCAGGCTGTGACCGCGCGGGATAATCGTGACCTTGTAGAGCGGATCGGTATGAGGCATGAAGAAGGCCACCAGGGTGTGCCCTGCCTCATGCACGGCGAGGCGGTGGCGCTCCTCGGGCTGAATCGCCAGAGTGCGCACACCGCCAAGCAGCAGCTTGTCTCGCGCCTCTTCGAAATGGGTCATCATGACCTGATCCCGATTTTCCCGTGCGGCAGTCATGGCCGCCTCGTTCACCAGGTTTTTCAGATCGGCACCGGAGAACCCTGGCGTCCCGCTGGCCAGTTGCTCCAGGTCAACATCCGGTGCTACCGGCACCTTACGCAGATGCACTTGCAGGATCGCCACGCGATCCTTGCGATCCGGCAAATCGAGTGTGACGTGGCGATCGAAACGGCCGGGTCGAAGCAGGGCTGGATCGAGCACATCGGGTCGGTTGGTGGCGGCCAGCACAATGACGGCCTCATGGCCTGTAAACCCGTCCATCTCCGCCAGGATCTGGTTGAGGGTTTGTTCCCGTTCGTCATGGCCGCCGCCAAGGCCGGTTCCCCGAGTCCGCCCCACGCTGTCCAGTTCATCGATAAAGACGATACTCGGAGCCTCCGCCTTGGCCGACTGAAACAGATGGCGCACCCGGGCGGCGCCGACGCCGACGAATACCTCGATAAATTCCGAGCCGGAGATATTGAAAAAGGGCACACCGGCTTCGCCGGCCAGGGCTTTGGCCATCAGGGTCTTGCCGGTGCCGGGCGGTCCCATCAGCAGCACGCCTCGCGGGACCTCAGCTCCTAGCCGGGTATAAAAATCGGGACGGCGCAGGTAATCGACCAGTTCAGCCACCTCTCTTTTGGCGTTTTCCTGACCGGCCACATCAGCAAAGGTTTGCTTCGGGATTTGCGCCGGTTTTCTTTCAGGTGCAAGAAATCGCTTCAGCTCCCCCTGACCTCCCAGCCCACCGCCAAGGCCACGGCCCAGGCTTCTTGAGGCGCGATTGATCATCCAGAAATAAAACACCAGCAACAGTAGCCAGGGGACGCTAAGGAGCAGCAGCGGCCACCAGCTTCCATTCTGGGTGTCGGTGATTTTGAGCTCTACCTTGTGCTTCTCGAGCAGCGGTAACAGCTCGTCATCACCAAACAGCGGCACTGCGGTTTGAAAGTGTTTCCCGAGCTCTCCATCAGGGCCTATCTTCTGAGGCTGGTGCAATTCCCCCCGAAGCGCATAGTTTTCCAGCGCCACTTTGGCCACCTGGTCTGCGGCTACCCGTTGCTTGAATTCGTTGTAGGGGATCGAGTAGGTGGTTTCACCCGGAGAGCGGTTTGTAAACAGCAAATACAGGATCAGCAGCAACAGGAAAAACAGCAGAACGCGCCACCACTGCTGAAGAGGATTGCCCGCTGGCTGAAGATCCATAAATGTCCCCTGGGTGTCTGGACAAGCCGAGTGCAAAGCCCATCCGTTTGCCGGTGTGAATGGCGCCAATAAACACTGTCATTTCAATGATTAATAACGACCCTTCACCGGTTATGCAAAGGTCTATACTGGTGTTGGATAAATGTCAAAGAGCAGGTCGACCATGATTTCGATGAGCCCTGAAGCGATCCTTGACCAGGTGCAGGAGGCACTACAAAAAGAGACACGCTTTGATGTGAACCGCTTTCCACTGCAGCTTGCACTGCATGAGGGAACGCTGGTGCTGAGCGGCACCTTGCCGGATATACGTGCCAAGCGTCATGTAGTCCATCTGGTCCAGACGGTTGCGTTGGGTATGGAGATCATCGATCACCTCAATGTAACCTCGGTCGTTCACGAGGAGGGGACACTGCGTGGTGAGGTCATCCGGTCGCTTTCTGCCGAACCCTCGTTCAGCGAGCTTGCCCTGCTATTGCGCCTTGACGGTGAGATTGAGGTACTGCGGGAGGGAAGGGGCGAGTCATTTGTCGAGATCCGGGTGACGGGTGGCACGGTCGAGCTGCGCGGTCAGGTCGGTAGCCTCAGCCACCGCCGCCTTGCCGAGGTGCTGTGCTGGTGGAGCCTGGGTTGTGAGCGGGTGGACAATTTCCTACAGGTCACACCTTCCGAAATAGACAATGATGATGAGGTCAGCGATGCCCTGCGTATGGCGATGGAAAAGGACCCGCTGGTCCACGCCGAGCAGATATCCATCGAGGTCCATAACGGCACAGTGACGCTGTATGGCTATGTTCCCAGCCAGGAGGAAAAGCGTTTGGCAGAACTCGATGCCTGGTATATCCCCGGGGTGCATGAGGTGGTTAACGACGTGCAGACGCCGCGGTAATGCCCTTGGCGCCACTCGCAAAATCCCCATCCTGTGCTAAACACATAGTAATTCATAACAACAGTTCAGAGGTGTTCACCGATGGCGAAAGAGAGCAAGAAGCAGGGCGAAAGCAAGGAGATGCAATCCCAGGTGGTCACACCCTCACGCTCCCTTAGTCCTTTCGAGGAGATGGATCGTCTGATGGAGAGCTTCTTTCCTCGACAGTGGCTGCGGCCGTTTCGCTGGGAGATGCCGAGCTGGGCAGAGTTGGGTGCTCCGCTGGAGATCAGAACGCCGCGTGTGGATATCATTGATCGCGATAACGACATTGTCGTCAAGGCGGAGATCCCTGGGGTGAAGAAGGAGGACCTGGATGTCTCCATGACCGATTCCACCGTGACCATCAAGGGAAGCTCCAGTCACGAGGAGAAGCAGGAAAAGGGCAATTTCTATCGCTGCGAGATCTCCCGCGGCTCCTTCAGCCGCACGGTGGCGTTGCCCGCCAATGTGGATGCCGATAAGGCCAAGGCGGTTTTCAATGACGGCATTCTCGAGCTGACGATCCCCAAGGTGGAAAAATCCAAACGAAAAAGCATTACTGTTGAATAATTTCACCCATTCCAAACCCGGCATTCGCCGGGTTTGTTTCATGAGTTAGTTAGTACACTCTGGAGCCATCACGCTTTGTGACGGCTGCTTTTTTTGCAGTGCCACAAGCGTTACGCTTAGCCAATGACAACGGCGAATAACAATAATTCATCTTCCTCTCCCGAATGGCACACCCTCACGAGTGAGCAGGCGCTGGCGTACTGGGAGTGCGATCCGCAGCAGGGGCTGAGTGATACGCAAATCGAGCAGGGCCGTGAACGTTACGGTCGCAACACCATCCCGGAAAAAGCAAAACGCGGTGTGGGCAGGATTGTTCTGGCCCAGTTCAGTGATCTGATGATCCTGATCCTGCTCGGCGCGGCGGTGATTTCCGGCATTGTCGGCGATGTGGAGGATACCGTTGCGATTCTGGTCATCGTGTTCCTCAACGCGGTTATCGGTGCCGTGCAGGAATTTCGGGCCCAGCGTGCGTTGGCGGCACTTCGCATGATGGCTGCCCCGGAGGCCAAGGTGTTACGTGACACCCAGGTGCGGGTCATCGCTGCCGATGAACTGGTGCCGGGCGATATCGTCCTGATCGATGCCGGTATCGTTGTACCGGCAGATTTACGTCTGCTCGAGACGAGCGAACTGCAGGCTGATGAGGCGATCCTTACCGGCGAGTCGGTCACGGTGGAGAAGCAGCTGGAAACCATTGCAGAAGTTTCGCTCTCGCCCGGTGAGAAGACCAACATGCTGTTCAAGGGGACGCAAGTTACCCGCGGGCGCGGCAAGGGCATCGTGGTGGCGACGGGACTCGAGACCGAAATCGGACGCATCGCGAGTCTGCTGCACGAGGAAGAGGCCGGGAAAACCCCATTGCAACAGCGCCTGGCCGCCTTCGGCAGTCGCCTTTCGCTGTTTGTACTCGGTATCTGCGCGCTGATCTTCGTTGCCGGCCTGTTGCGCGGCGAGCCAATGGTGTTGATGTTCCTCACCGCGGTGAGCCTGGC
>JBFEWO010000044.1:0-18666 GCA_041546305.1 Thiohalomonadaceae bacterium
CGGCGCCCAGGCCCATTACGGCATCAAGCCCGACATGACCACCCTCGGCAAGGTCGTCGGCGGCGGTATGCCGGTCGGCGCCTTCGGCGGCAAGCGCGCGATCATGGAGCACCTCGCTCCCCTCGGCCCGGTCTACCAGGCCGGCACCCTCTCCGGCAATCCGGTGGCAATGGCCGCCGGACTGGCGACCCTGGAACTCGCCTCCGCCCCCGGCTTCTATGAGGGCATCAGCGCCAAGGTGGAAAAGCTGGTCAGCGGCATCCTGGCCGAAGCGAAAAAAGCCGGGATCCCGATGAGCGAGAACCACGTCGGCGGCATGTTCGGGCTGTTCTTTACCGAAGAGGAGAAGATCACCTCCTTCGGCCAGGCGGTGGAAAAATGCGACGCCGACCGCTTCAAGCTGTTCTTCCACGGCATGCTCAACGAAGGCGTTTACCTCGCCCCGTCCGCCTTTGAGGCCGGCTTTGTCTCCTCGGCCCATACCGATGCCGATATCGAGGCAACCATCGCTGCCGCAGGGCGGGTGTTGGCCGGGCTCTAACTCACTGCCTGAAAAACGCAGATGCAAGCCAAACAAAAAAGCCGCCCGATGGGCGGCTTTTTTGTTTAAGTGTTAAGACTCACGCCGTCGCCACAGGCCGAGACCCAGCAGCGCAAACAGTGACCAGAATCCGAAAGCACCGCCGCCACCTTGATCCGTGCTCGGCTGTGCACTGCGCGTCGGATCGAGCGGGAAGGCATCCTGCGTATCGGGTACCCCATCGTTATCGTCATCGGAGTCGGCATTATTGCCGATACCATCGCCATCACTGTCGAGGTATTCCTTAGGATTGAGTGGGAAGACATCGTCTATATCCGGCACGCCATCGCCATCATCATCATCATCGGCACTGTTGCCGATGCCATCTCCGTCAGTATCGACCTCTGTCGTGAGGGTGAAGGTATCACTCACA
This sequence comes from Thiohalomonadaceae bacterium, assembly GCA_041546305.1. GTDB lineage: Bacteria > Pseudomonadota > Gammaproteobacteria > Thiohalomonadales > Thiohalomonadaceae > JBFEYJ01. The sequence continues at coordinate 954 of JBFEWO010000044.1, forward strand.
CCATTGATATCGAGAACTACATCCACCGCGGTCAGTCCGCTGGGGGAGGAGATACCCCGCACCATCACAGTGTCGCCAACATTGACCATGCCATTCACCGTGGTAAAGCTCCCACCGTTTATGCTGTACTCACCGCCCGACACCGAGATGGCTGCCCCGGCGGCAATACCAGTAACAGTGATGGTATTGGAGGTAATCATCGTGTTCAGCGCCACATCGACCTGATCGGTGAAGAGGAAGGCATCGGGGATGGTATCTAACATGGTGGTGGTGCTGAAGGTGTCACTCACCCCACCGATGGTCAGTACCGTGTCAGTCAAAGAGTCGTAACCTGCCGCACTGGTATGGCGCACCGTCACCGTATCGCCCGCATTGACCGTGCCGGCCACCGCGGTGTAGGTGCCGCCGTTAATGCTGTATTCACCGCCGGTCACCGAGATGGCCACGCCGGTGGTGATGCCGCTGACGGTGATGGTGTCGGAGGTGATCAGCGTACTCAGTGCCACATCCACCTGATCGGTGAAGAGGAAGGCATCCGGGGTGGTATCGTGCACGGTGGTGGTGCTGAAGGTATCGCTCACCCCGCCAATGGTCAGCACCGTATCGGTCGCCGTGCCAGAAAACGCCGCACTGGTATGGCGTACCGTCACCGTATCGCCCGCGTTGACCGTGCCGGCCAGTGTGGTGAAGGCGCCAGCGTTAATGCTGTACTCACCACCGGTTACCGTAATCGCAACGCCAGTGGTAATGCCGCTGACGGTGACAGTGTCGGAGCTAATCAGCGTGCTCACTGCCACATCCACCTGGTCGGTGAAGAGGAACGCATCCGGGGTGGTGTCGTGCACGGTGGTGGAGCTGAAGATATCACTCACCCCGCCGATGGTCAGCACCGTATCGGTCGTCGTGTTACCGCTTGCCGCACTGGTGTGAAGTACCGTGACCGTATCGCCATTACTCACCGTCCCGGCCACGGTGGTATAGGCCCCGCCGTTCAGGCTGTATTCGCCGCCGCTGACGCTCATCTGCGCCGGGAGGTTCAGGCCACTGACCGTAATGGTGTCGGAGGTCACGAGTGTGCTCAGTGCCACACCGAGCTGGTCGGTGAAGGCGAAAGGCGTCAGGACATTTTGCGTGGTAAAGGAGACCATGCTCGGTACAGGGGTGAGAGTGTTGTTGATACTGTCATGCCCCACCAGGTAGAGATCGTAAGCGGTCGCCTCAGTCAGGCCGGCTATGGCAAAGGTCGCCTCGATATTCGCACTCATGCTGCCGATGCCCGAGGCCAGGACGGTCACCGCACCATAATTCACGCCCGCCTTCACCTCGGCAGAGGTAGGGGCGGCGCTGCCCTGCGCCACCAGCAACCAGTAGCCGGTAGCGTCGATATTCGCGGTGGCCGCCAGGGTGGTGGCTGAAGAAGTGGTGCCGCTCACCGCTACCCCGCTCAAGTTCGGCGCCAGCGCATCAAACGTGTCAAACACCTGTCCACCGCGCACCAACCGGGCGTAGTGACTATTCGACTTAAAAGTGGGGACGATGCCGCCATCGCTAAAAATGACGAGCCATGCGTGAGCCGCATTCGACCAAGAAGAGGTGGACGACCAGAAATGGGAGCTCGGGGTGGCAGGGAACAACGTCTGGTTGATAGAAGGCCCCCAACCGCAAGGCTCGGCAATGGAACCTAGCTCCCGCACACTGGGCAGACGCCAGTCGCTATATCCAAGGTGGTTGCCGGCGTTGGCGGTGACGGCGGCACTGAGGGCCGAGGCCCAGGTCATGACCGTCGCTGTACCGCTGCAGGTCACCCCACCCCAAGTCTGCCCTACTGAGCATCGGTCCCAGGTCAGGCCGGTGAGCTGGTGGGTCACGGTGCCATTCCCGTTATCGGTAAAAGCAGTGGTAGGGGTCGCCTCAGCTACATTGGCATTCGGGTTAGCCGCGGTACAGGCCGCCTGTAGCGAAGCAGAAAACAGTATTCCCCCAACCGCTGCCCCCATCGCGACCAGAACCCCTCCCATCACCGAACCACGATTTCGGTTATCCATTCTTCTTCTCCATAACTGTATTCATGACGTCTGCGGTGCACTCTCTCCGGCACCGCCTACCTTATCTGTTGCCGCTTACGGACCGGTAATTCACTAAAACTGCCCGCCGCGTACCAGCCGGACGGAATAGTAGTTCGTCTTTGCATAGGAGCCGTCGTAACCACCACTGAATATGACGACAAACGCGGTGGTCACATTCATCACATACGTGGAGGCCGACCAGTAGTTGGCCGCTACAGTATTAGGGAAGTGGATTATGTCTACGGAGGGTAATTGGGCGTAGTGGTTGATGCTTCTCAACTCCCGTTTGGCAGGGAGGCGCCAGTCGTTATATCCGCAGAGGGAGACGGCGTTAACATCAGCGACATACTTCTCAGTGTCGCAGCGGGTATTATTAAAGCAGTTGTCGCTACCTACCCCGGCGCCCATGTCGGCCAAACCCGCATAGCCACCGTTGGTGGTGAGGCTGCTATCGTACCAGGAATAGGTCCAGGCATTGTGGCGCAATTGGGTCGCATCATTGACCTTCACCTCCCACATCAGGCCGGTGATGTTGTCCTGGGTACAGCCCCATTCGTTCGCTCCCACACCCGGAACAGGGTCGGCAGGGCAAGTGCCGGTACCGGCCAACTCGCCGCTGGTGCACACCTTGGTGTAGTCGAGGCCGGCGGACCCGCCCCCGACCTTGATGGAGACCCCGGCGGCCTCGGCCGGATCCCGCCCGAAGCGGCCATCCTGACGCGGCAGGGTGCTGGCATCGCCGCTGTTGGCATTGCTGCAGGCAACCATGATGTTGGTGCCGTCGTCACACAGGGGCTGTCCGGTATCGGGCAAGCCAACGGCCTGAACCGCCGGGGCAACCGCTAACAGGGCCAACAACACAAAACGGGGTGTACGCATGGAATTACTCCGTGTTTTTTTCACAACATGCTCCGTCTAGCCACGCGCCTTTCCAAGGACAGCCTGTTGCACTTACATCCGCAGAAGGCAGACCGAAATGACAAGGCGTGATACTACTGCGTGACCGGGCAGTCATTATGGGGTTTGTGGAAACGAGGGGGACCATCCTTAGCACTCTTATTTTTATTTTCTAATTATTCTTGAAAGGGCGGTGCCCGCCCCTTCAGTCTGCGCTGCTCAAATCGGCAAACTGTCCTCAAGATATCAGGGACGGTGTTTCGCGACATCACCCAAATGGGTGATGCGAAGCGGCTATTCCGAGTGTTGCAGAACCTTCCGGGCACAAAAAAGCCGCTCAGCGTGAGCGGCTTTTTGTAGCTGCCTGGCCTCGGTCTTCAACCGACCTTTTGATTTATCCGGTTCATGAAGCGCTTGCGCAGCTCGCGCTGAAGTCGGCCGATTTGCGTGGCACTGTTGGTTACCTCGCCATCGCGCCAGCTACCACAGCAGGCCACCACCACATAGCGGGCACCGGCCTCGGCCAGATGAGGAAACTCCTCGGTAATAAATATCAGATGTTCCATATTTATATATGACGTACCTTCTCGTGATTTATTCCAAAGGTAGTTGTGCCTCGATCAAATGCAATAAAAAAGCGAGATAAAAAAACAGCCGACGTTAGAATAGTTCTCATGGATACGATCGCCGCCCTCTTTGACTGGATCAGCGCCAACCCCGGCTGGGCGGGGGTCGGGGTATTTCTTGTCGCGTTTTTTGAGTCCCTGGCACTGGTCGGGCTGATTCTCCCGGGCGCGGCGATGATGTTCGGCATCGGCGCCATGGTCGGCACCGGCGCCCTGCCGCTCTGGCCAACCTTGGCCTGGGCCGCCGCCGGAGCGATTGCCGGTGACGGAACCAGCTTCTGGCTGGGACGGCGTTACCACATGCAGATCAAAACCATGTGGCCACTGCGCAACCATCCGGAACTCATCGCCCGATCAACCGATTTTTTCTACCGCCACGGCGGCAAAAGCATCTTTCTCGGCCGTTTCATCGGCCCTATCCGTCCGGTGATCCCCGCGGTGGCCGGGATGCTGGAGATGCCCACCCGGCGCTTTCTGCTGTTCAACATCATTTCCGGCATTCTCTGGGCACCGGTTTATGTGTTTCCCGGCATGGTCTTCGCCACAACCCTGGGACTGGCCTCCGAGGTCGCCTCTCGCCTGGCGGTGCTGATCGGGACGCTGCTGGGCTTCCTGTTTCTTGCGCTGTGGCTGCAAAAACACCTGTTCAACTGGGTACACCACCACACCTGGCCAATGACGCACCGTGTCCTTACCTGGGCCCACCGCCATCCGGTGATGGGAGAGATCCCGGCGGCCCTGCTCGATCCCGAACATCCCGAGGCGCGCGGCGTGACCCTGCTGGCCCTCCTGCTCCTCACTGCCTCCGTGCTGTTTGCCCTGGTGCATCATGCGGTCGGTCAGGACGAGCTGCTGCTGAATCTGGATGAGTACCTCTATTACACGTTGGAGGCACTGCGAACCCCGTGGATGGATCGCTCGCTGCTAGTCGTAAGCATGCTGGGCGACTGGGAGGTACTGTTGCCACTGACCCTGGTGGTCTTCGCCTGGCTGTGGCTCAGACACCACCGCCAGGCGCTTTGGCACTGGCTTGCTGCCGCAGGTTTCGGCGCCCTGCTCAGTCTCAGCCTGCACTGGGTTAGCACCATCGTCGACGGTCACCTGGCCAACAGCCTGCAGAGCGGACCACTGATAGCCGCATTGGCACTTTACGGATTTCTTGCGGTACTCATCGGCCGGGAACTCCCCGAGGCACGTCGCTGGCTGATCTACGCTGCCGCGGCAAGCCTGGTGCTGGCGATCGCCTTTGCCCGTCTCTATCTGGGCGCCCATCGCCTCTCGGGTGTATTGGGTGCCCTGACGCTCGGCATGGCCTGGATTTCCCTGCTGGGGATCGGCTACCGACATCATCCGGCTAACCGTGTCCCACCGAGAGCCCTCGCCAGCGTCGCCCTAGTCACCCTTGTTCTGGCCGGCGGCTGGCACAGCTGGCAACATCACGCAACCGTGCTATCCCGTTTCACCATCGCCAAGGAGGTCAGCCCCCTATCCCGGGAGGGATGGTGGCAAGGCCAATGGCAACAGCTGCCGACCTTCCGGGCCGACCTGCGTGGTGCCAACAATCACCCGCTTAACCTGCAATACGCCGGATCGCTCACCACACTGCAGGAGGTCCTGGGACAACAGGGCTGGCAGACCCCGCCTGCCGTGACCGCATGGAGCTGGCTGAGATGGCTCAATGACAGGACACCGCTCGAGCAACTGCCGGTGCTGCCCCAGGTTCATGCCGGCCTGAACGAGACACTGCTGCTGGTGAAGGCCATTCCCGACAAAGAGGCGCTGCTGGCACTGCGACTATGGCCGAGCAGCTACCGCCTGGGGCCGACCGGGCAGCCGCTTTGGGTGGGCAATGTCAGCCTGCTGCAGCCGGTCACACAAAGCGGTATCACGGCCCCCCGAACCCAGCCTGACTTTGATTTCCCGCTGAAGCAGTTTTTATCCACACCACTGCCCTTGCAGCAGCAACAGGTTAGCCGAGGGCCGGTGGCAGGGTGGAGAGGAGAGCTGGTGTTGCTTCGCAGCCGATAAACCGGCTTCTCTCCCGCTAGCGCGCACCAGCAGGACAGATCACCTCTGCACAAGGCCCGGCGTCGTTCTCACTTGAGGCCAACTCACCGAGGCTATGTTGGTATTCGGGATTATCCGGCGCCAGGGCAATGGCGCAGCGCACCGCCGCCAGCGCCTGCCTGCCGCATTGCCGACGCGCCAGGACATAGCCCAGATTATTCCAAAGCGCCGCATTATCCGGCGCGGCCTGAAGTCCATCACGGAAGGCGGCTTGCGCCTCGTCATCCCTCTTCAGCCGGTAGGCCAGATTTCCCCGGGCCAGCCAGGCCAGAGCCACCTCAGGCCAACGCTCCGAGGCGGCACGAAAGCCGTTCAACGCTGCCGGCAGCTGCCCACTCTGCTCGAGCGCCACGGCGGCCTCGATATAACGCAACGCGGTCGCTGTCGCCGGGAAGGTCCCCGGGGGAACCACCACCCTTGCCCAGTAATCCGCTCGTCGCCAGGTGTTCTCGAACACCCCGAGCGTCACCACATAGCGGCGCGTCTCACCGGAGCGAAGCGTGATCGTCCCCTCATTCAGGTCGTAGCCGACCACCACGGCATAGTGCCAGCGGGGCCACCAGGCGAAGGCCAGATTCTGCAGCACCAGCACCGGGTTGCCTGCGGCAACTTCCCGCAGCAACGTCTCCAGGGAGGGCTCCAGCGGATAGACCAGCATATGGTAGCCACGGGCCGCCGCTTCCATTTCGATAGGCACGCTCCCCTTGCGCTCCGGTAGATAGACCTGAGCGACCAGCTCGTCGGGGTGGACCTCGATACCGCGATGGACCAGCATTGTGGCCAGCGCCGCCGGGCCACACTGGTAGCGTTGCTGGGCAAAAAAGGGGGTCTCATCCAACTCAACGTTCGAGGGCAGACCGACGGGGGGTGCCTTCACCACCGTGTGGCTACAGGCAGCGACAAACAGGAGAAGGAGTAACACGCCGGCCAGAGCACCGGCGTGACGAATACGGGGCATCCGCAAACGGCTATTTATTGATGGGGTGAACGAAGGTGAATATGTCGGTGGCCCCCAACATGTCGGTAATGACAAAGACAATAAACAACAGCAGCAGCACACCCAGAACATCCCCACCGGCCGGCATCTCCGCCAGGTGTTGGTTGAGCTGTTGGATCTCCTCGTCAGTCATGGCCGCAACCCGCTCTTTTGCGGCCTCCGGCTCGACACCCAGTTCACGCAACTGGTCGGTAACCGCCTGGCGGTCGATCATTTCAGTCAGCGCCGCCCTGTCTACCGAAAGGTGCTCCTGCTGCAGCGCCTCCGCGGTGCCCACCATGGACGCAGCGGCGGGCGATAGCTGCCCGAGCAGCAAGACAAAGCAGGCCAGTGCCACCGTCAACCGTTTGCTTAAAGAGACTTTCATCGCCGGGCCTCCTCTCTGACTGTCTTTTGGAACTCTAGCCGAGAAGGAGAGAAATGCCACGAAGCAAGCTGCTAGAGGAAACAGCGATAACCAACGCCACGTCATGGGGCGCCGGCACACTCACGCAAAGGTCAACGCTTGCGGGGCTGGTTAATCAGGCTCGCGATCCGCTCCAGCCGCTCGAGAGGATCATTCAATTGCAAGAGTCTCTGTTTTTGCACCAGTTCCAGCGGCAGTAACTCGGTCAACCGCGCGCCCACCCACGCACTGTCATCATAGGCCTTGGGCAGGGTGACATAAGGATGTCCCAGCTCATCAACCATCTTCAGCAGCATCGTGACCAGCGCCTCATACTCCACCGGTACCGCCACCGCAGGCTCGTTGGGCAACAGCTCCACCTCTGCAACCATTAGCTGGTTGGCTTCAACTTTCTGTTCGAGAATACGAAAGCGCTGCTCGCCCCTGAGCGTAATCCCCAGTAACCCATCGCCACGCTTCTCCCAATAGCTGATATGACCCATCGTGCCGACGTCATACACCTCCGGGACTCCGCCCACCTCATTCCCGTCGCGGATCAGCACCACCCCAAAGCCGCTGTCTTCCCGAAGGCAACGACTGACCATATCCAGGTAACGAGTCTCGAAGATCCGCAGGGCCAGCGGCCCGCCGGGAAACAGCACCGTGTGCAGCGGAAAAAGCGGAATGCTAAGCCTGTTCATCGCCCTGACTGTTTTCGCCCCAGCGCGGCGCAAGCTGCTGCACCACACCAAGGTGGTCGAGGATACGCGCCACCACGAAATCGACCAGATGATCGACCGTGGTGGGTTTGTGATAAAAGCCGGGGCAGGCCGGCATAATGGTCACGCCAAGCTGGGCCAGCTTGTGCATATTCTCCAGGTGGATCGCCGAGAACGGCATTTCACGCGGCACCAGGATCAATTGGCGTCGCTCCTTGATCATGACATCAGCGGCCCGCTCGATAAGGGTATTGCTCGCACCGGTGGCAATGGCAGAGAGCGTCCCGGCCGAACAGGGACAGACCACCATCGAGCGCGGCGCATTCGAACCGCTGGCCACCGGCGCCATCCACTGCTCCCGCCCGAATACTTGCAGCTGTCCCGGCTTTGCGCCAAAGCGCTCACTAAAAAAGGCCTGCATCGCCTCAGGTCGGCCCGGCACCTCGAGATCGGTTTCCGTTGCCAGCACCACCTGCGCAGGTGCCGAGACCATCAGGTAAACATGACGCCCGGCCTCAAGAAGGCACTGAAGCAGGCGCAGAGCGTATGGGGCACCGGAAGCGCCGGTGATGGCCAGGGAGACGGCGTTATTCTCTTTCGACATAGAAAACAGCAGGTGAACCTGAGGCTTATGAGTTTACTTAGGATAGCCTGTGGGAAGGGATAGGGGAAATGGGTGCGTCACTGTCATGACGTGGATCTACTGTGGATCTCCCGCTTTGCACGCAACCCTTCGGACTATTCCTCTCGACACTACAATGCTCGCCGATGCAAAAGGGCGATGTCCGTGCCAATAGTTAGTCTTATGCCGAAGGTCATATATATACGAATTAGTTCTGACCAAATCCGACATACCATTCGGAATGCTTTACCGTGAAAACCGGAAAGTGGGCCATGCAGCCCACTTTCATCAGTGTCACTCACAGCCAACCCATGTTTTGACTATGATTATTCGAGCAGATAACACTCTATTTTGATTCCTGGCTTTGAGCCTTTGCTTCATTTTCATCCTTGCCCTTGTCCTGCGCATTATCCTGCTCGTTGGTCGGCTCGCTATCCTGGCCGCCACAGCTTCCACAACAACTCATATCAAGATCTCCTTCCTATAGGTTGAAAGGGAAAAAGAGTAACACTATTCAGCTGAGCGTCCTTGATTTAGGTTAAGGGCACAGCCAAGAATTGCCTCTTTGTTTTCCGACGTTGTTAGAAATGCCCTCCAAAAGCTCATTCACTCCATATAAACCGCGATTATTCGGCCATTCCTGCCTAGCCGGAAAGTTCATATCCTAATTGTCAGAGGCACCCTTAAGGCTGTTCCGGATTGCCCTAATCGCGCACTACATCGGGGCTGAGCAACATGGGGCCGTAGAGGAGGAGATAGATGGTGTAGGCGAGCATCCACAATCCTCCCGCAGTTGCGATGCCCCAACTTGCCCCTGAGGGCACCCAGGCGGGTAGGAGCACTCGCAGCACGGCAGCTGATAAAACAGCCGCATAGGCCAAAGCGATTAACCGGGGCGGCTCCAGTGGGCGTCCGGTGTGCCCTAGCGTGATCCGTGAGATTACCGCCAGAATCATTCCTCCCATGGCGCCGACGGTAAAACTATGCAGTACGGCGCTGAGATTGTTCATCAAGCCCGCGCTATAGAGCGCCAGGGCCACAAAACCCACTGGAATAAACAGGTAGGCGAAGTGGAGCGACCAGAGTAGCGGGTCGCCCCAGCAATACCCGATTCCCCAGCGCAAAAAGCGCCAACCGTTCGCCATGGCCGCAACGCTTGTGAGAATAAATAGCAGCCATGAGGGGATTGATGCCAATCCCACAAGGCCGGCAATGAACGTCAGAATAATGGTGGCGAGACCGACCGCCTCAAGCCAACGTATAGGCGGGGCCTTGTTATACGCGGTACCGTTGGCGGCGGTAAAGGCGGGGATCATCCGTCCCCCAAGGAACGCAATAATCAAAACAAACCACAGAACCGCCGCATGCAACGTTTGAAGCGCCAGCACCATATTGCCGGTTGCAACGGCCCAGTGGCTTATCCCGTTTAACAGTGTCAGGGTGAGAAGCATCGGCAGAAACACAACATTGCGCCACTGGCGTACTTTGATGATCGGGTAGGCCATCGCCACACTGACCAGTATCAGGTAAAGCATGTCGCCGACGATAACGATACCGGCGGGCAGCGATCCCCCAAAGGCGGCCAGCAGGCGGCCAGCCAGCCAGACCAGGACGAGCGCAAGCAGCCGCCATCCCCTTAGCGCGGCAACGCCGGTCCATGACGCGACGGCGGTGAGCAGAAAGCCCCCGACCACGGCCGCCCCAAAGCCAAACAGCATTTCATGGCCGTGCCACCATACCGCCCCGCCGTAAGGCTGCCAGTTGAACGGCCTAAACCAGAAATAAAGCCACCAGCCCATTGCCACTACGGTGAAGAACGTCCCTCCCAAAAAGAGCGGCCTGAAGGCCTGGCTTAGCAGCGGCGGGGGGCTTGGATTGGCGTGGTGGTTATTCAGTGACATCGATAGGGTTAGTGTTGTTATAACGTCGCTTTAAACCCCTCAAGCAACCGCCCATGGATGCCGTTAAACCCGCCATTACTCATCACCAGCACATGATCGCCGGGCTTGGCTTCAGCAATCACCGCCTTGAACAACGCATCGAAGTTGTCGCAAATGACAATATTGTCGCCAGTCTGGGACAGTTGCCAGCCGAGTTCATCGGGGAGGTAAATGAAAGCGCGGTCGGCGCCGGCCAGTGAGGGGAGCAGGGTCTCCTTGTGCACGCCCATGCGCATGGTATTGGAGCGCGGCTCCAGCACCGCGAGGATACGCGCCTCCCCCACCTTGTTGCGCAGACCTGCAAGGGTGGTGGCGATAGCGGTGGGATGGTGGGCAAAGTCGTCGTAGACGCGGATACTGTTCGCCTCACCACGCAGTTCCATCCGACGCTTAACGTTTTTGAATCGACATAGCGCCTCGATCGCCTGCGCCGCCGGTACCCCGGCATGCCGTGCGGCGCCCATGGCAACCAGTGCATTGCTCACGTTGTGTGCCCCTAGCAACTCCCATTCGACCGTCCCTTGGGATTCTCCGCGCCAGCAGACCTCAAAGCGGCTGCCATCTTCAGCCGCATTGGTCACCGACCAACCTCTATCGCTGCCGGTCACTTCACACGGCGTCCAGCAACCCATCTTGAGCACTGCATCGAGATTGGCATCATCGGCCGGTGCGATAATCAGCCCTTCGCCAGGGACGGTGCGCACCAGATGGTGGAACTGGCGTTGAATGGCGGCCAGATCCGGGAAGATGTCCGCATGATCGAACTCCAGGTTGTTCATCACCAGGGTGCGTGGGCGGTAATGGACGAACTTGGAGCGCTTGTCGAAGAAAGCGGTGTCGTACTCGTCCGCCTCTACCACGAAGAAAGGGCTGCCGCCGCGGCGGGCGGAGAGGCCGAAATTCTGCGGGATGCCGCCAATAAGGAAGCCCGGCTGGATGCCGGCGTATTCCAGGATCCAGGCCAGCATTGAGGCGGTGGTGGTCTTGCCATGGGTCCCGGCTACTGCCAGCACCCAGCAATCGCGCAGCAGATTATCGCTCAACCACTGCGCCCCGGAGGTGTAGGGCAGCCCCCGATTGAGCACATACTCCACCGCCGGGTTACCCCGCGACAGCGCGTTGCCGATCACCACCATATCCACATCGGCAGGGATAGCCTCCGGCCCGTAGCCCTCGTGCAGGGTAATGCCCTGCTCCTCAAGCTGGGTACTCATGGGCGGGTAGACACCGGCATCCTGGCCGCTCACCTCGTGACCGAGAGAGCGGGCCAACACCGCCACACCGCCCATGAAGGTACCGCAAATACCCAAAATATGTACTTTCAAACCATGAACCTCTACGAATCGCCCGTAAACCTCTTAGCTGCCGGTCGGAGTGACCAGTCCGCTCAGACTAAATGCCACCAGAATGTAGCCGATGGCGAACAGCACCCCCATTCCCATCGAAACCCCCAGTGCATGGCGAAAAATGTGTGCTGCCAGCGCCACATTCCAGGCGAGCAGCAGCAGGGATAGCAGGGAGGCCAGTTCGGCCATTCCCCCGCCGGCGTAATAGAGCGCCGTCAGCGGCAGAGCCAGAAGACCGATTAATACCTCACAGGCCGCCAGGGCAGTCAGCGTCTGCGTGACTCGTTCATGCCGCCGATGCAACAGCAACAGGCCATGCACCAGCGCGACCATAATCAGTGTGCCTGTTATGGCCGAGAGCAAGGCCATCGGCAGGGAGAGACTGAACAGTGCCAACAGCACCCCGGTGCCAAAATGGGCAGTAAGCGCCAGGGCCAGCAGCACGGTGGATGCTGGCAGTATCTGGGGGCCCCGTTGCAACAGGGCAATCGACATCACCGTGCGAAGAAGTGCTTCCATTGTTCCCGTACCTGTACAACCCAGCCCATACTCACCGCCCGTGCGGTCTGGCCAGCATGATACCGTCTTGCCGGCCAAGCCAGCAATTAACCGTTATACTGCCCTCATTTAAAACAGGATCCACGCTTGCATATGACCGCTCGCTATATCGACAAACCGGAGCAACTCGCCACTCTGTGTGAACAGCTGCGCCGCCACGACTGGCTTACCCTGGATACGGAATTTCTGCGCGAAAAAACCTATCGGCCGCGGCTGTGCCTGCTGCAGGTGGCCAATCCGGAGGTGATCGCCTGCATCGACCCACTGGCCCTGGACGACCTCTCCCCTCTGCTGGAGGTGCTTTACGACTCAGGTATCACCAAGGTGCTGCACGCGGCGCACCAGGACCTGGAGATTTTCTTCGAGATGCGCGGCGCGCTTCCCACACCCGTATTCGACACCCAGATCGCCGCCACCCTGCTCGGCCACGGCGATCAAATTGGTTACGGCAACCTGGTCAAGGCCGAGCTTGGCATTGAACTCGATAAAGCCCACGCCCGCACCGACTGGTGTCACCGCCCGCTGAGTGACGCACAGCTCGACTATGCCGCGGACGATGTGCGTCACCTGCGCGAAATCTACCTGCGCCAGCGCCAACAATTAACGGAAATGGGGCGTGAACAGTGGCTACAGGCAGACTTCAATGAACTGGTCGACCCTGAGCGCTACAGCAATCCACCAGAAACAGCGTGGCTGAGAGTCAAGGGTGCTAACCGGCTGCGCGGCGTCCAACTCGCCGTGCTGCAAGCGCTGGCCGCCTGGCGTGAACAGCAGGCACAACAAAGCAACCGGCCGCGACGCTGGATCCTCAAGGATGAGGTACTCCTCGACCTGGCCAAACAGATGCCCGGCGATGAGGCGCGCCTGCGCCGCATCCGCGGCCTGGAAGAGGGCAACGTACAGCGCCATGGTTCCAACCTGTTAAAACTCATTGCCGAGGCCAAACGGCTACCGAAAGAGCAGTGGCCTACGCTGAAAGAGGGGCAACGTCTGCCGCCGGAACAGGAGCCACTGGTGGATGTACTGATGGCACTGCTGCGCGAACGCAGCCAGCAGCAGACCATCAGTCCCAGCGCCGTCGCCAGCCGCCGCGAACTTGAACGCCTGGTGCTGGGAGAGTCCGATATCCCGTTGCTGCAGGGTTGGCGTGCCGCCATCGCCGGCCAGGCGCTGCAGGCGCTGTTGAACGGTGAACTGGTCTTGCAGGTGGAAGGTGGGCGGCTTATGGTAACTAGCAAGTAACACGTTCAACGTGCAAGATGATTTCCTGTCACTTGCGACATGCAACCCGGAACTCAACTCATGGATGCACTGAGTGACTCTTATTACCGGTTCCCCTCGCGTGAAGGGAACCGCTTCGAGTTGCTGGTGGACGGCGAGCAGTTCTTTCCGGCCATGCGGCAGGCCATCGACCGCGCCAAACACTACGTCCTGCTTGAACTCTACCTGTTCGAGTCGGGCCGAGTTGCCACGGATTTCATCGATACCCTGCTTGCCGCCAGCAGCCGCGGGGTCAGCGTCTACCTCCTGCTGGACGACTTCGGCGCCTACAAACTCGCCACCCGCGACCGCCTTCGCCTGCGCGAAGGGGGCATTCAACTCAGCTTCTACAACCCCCTGCACTATGGCGCGTTGCGGCGCAATCTGTTTCGCGATCACCGCAAACTGCTGGCGGTGGACGGCCGCACCGCCTTCACCGGTGGCGCCGGCATCACCGATAGTTTCGATACCCGCAACAACCCCGATGGCTGGCACGAGGTGATGCTCCGCATCGATGGTCCGTGCGTGGCCGACTGGCAGCATCTGTTTGAGCAGACCTGGAACAGCTGGGCCAGCCCTCCCCTGGCACTGCCGTCGGTGCGCACCAGCAGCTACCCCGGCGTGCATACCGGCCGTGTCGTGCTCAACGCGCCAAGCCGCATGGAGCTCAAACGAACCCTGGTCAACCATATCCGCAGTGCCGACCGACGGATCTGGCTGGCGACCGCCTATTTCATCCCCTCCTGGAAGATCAAACGGCTGCTACGCCGGGCGGTACACCATGGTGTCGATGTGCGTCTGCTGCTACCGGGTCCCATTACCGACCACCCGGCGGTGCGCCACGCCGGGCGTCGCTTCTACAGCGGCCTGTTGCGCAACGGCGTTCGGATCTACGAGTACCAGCCCCGCTTCCTGCATGCCAAGGTGCTCCTGTGCGACGACTGGGTCTCCATCGGCTCAAGCAACATTGATCGCTGGAACCTGCGTTGGAACCTGGAGGCCAATCAGGAACTGGCGGCCCCGGGGCTGGCCGCCGAGGTTGCAAAGCTATTTGAGAAGGACTTTGTCGACAGCCTGGAGATCCAATACAACAGCTGGTTCCGTCGCCCCTGGTATCGTCGTCTGCAGGAATGGTTCTGGGGCCAGATCGATCAATGGATGGAGCGCCACAGTCAGCACCGCAAGGACGAAAGTAACCATCATGACTATTGAAGGTTCTCCAAACGTTCTCTAAGATAAAAGGAGAACGTTTGGAGAATTATTCATGCTCTCTTCCCGCCAACAGGATACATACCTTTTCATCCGTGATTACATCGCCCGCCACGGGCGTGCCCCATTGCTGGAGGAGATCGCCAAAGGGCTGGGGATCCGCTCCAAGGGGGTGGTACACCGCTATGTCCAGGCCCTGGCCGACGAGGGAGTGATCACCCTGCTGCCAGGGCGACACCGCGGCATCCAGCTGACCGACGACGGGGCGCTACAGCAACAGCCCTCCCTCCCCCTGGTGGGCAAAATCGCCGCTGGGCGTCCTATCGAGGCCATCGAGGGACAGGATGAAATCAATCTGGCCGAATTCTTCATCGGCCCTAACCGGTTTGTGTTGAAGGTCCAAGGCGATTCGATGGCTGAGGCGGGCATCCTTGATGGCGACATGGTGGTGGTGGAACGCTGCCAGCAGGCTGACGACGGCGACATCGTGGTCGCCCTCATCGACCGCGAGGAGGCGACTCTCAAGCGGCTGCAGAACAACCGCGACGGCAGTGTGACGCTGCACCCGGCCAACAGTACGCTATCGCCGCTGCGCTATGCCTCCGCACGGATCAGCATCCAGGGCCGGCTGGTCGGCCAGCTGCGCCGTTACCGCTGAGGATAAGGACGATGGAGCCTCCGGCAGCAAGCTGTCCCTGTTACTGGCCCCGGGCGATTGTACTGGTGGACATGAATGCCTTTTTCGCCTCGGTGGAGCAGCGCGATTTTCCCGAACTTCGCGGTCAACCCATCGCGGTAACCAATGGTGTCGAGGGAACCACCATCATTACCAGTTCCTACGAGGCACGCGCTCAGGGCGTGCGTACCGGCATGCGGCTGAAGGAGGCTCGCCGTCTTTGTCCCGGACTGATCCAGCGCCCCACCCGGCCGCAGATCTATGCTGCCGTCTCCACCGCCATCATGGCGGCACTGCACGGCATCTGCCCGGATACGGAGATCTTTTCCGTGGACGAGGCCTTTCTCGACGTTACCCGATGCCAGCGCCTACACGGCACCCCGGTACGCATCGCACGGCTGGCCCAGCGGCGGGTGTGGGAAGTTTCCGGGTTACACTGCTCGGTAGGAGTCAGCGGTGACAAAACCACCGCCAAGTTCGCCGCCAAACTGCAAAAACCCAACGGCTTTACCGTGATCCCGCCGTGGGAGGCACGCAATCGACTGGCCACGGTACCCACCACCGAGCTAAGCGGTATCGCAGACGGCATCGGCGCCTTTCTCGCCAGCCATGGTGTGCATCGCTGCGGCGAGATGCACCGGCTACCCATCAGCGTGCTGGCCGGCCGCTTCGGTAATCTGGGGCGGCGCATCTGGCTAATGTGCCAGGGCGAGGATCCGGATGATATCCACCGGGACGTGGCCCCTCCCAAATCGATCGGCCATGGCAAGGTCCTGCCGCCAGGCACTTGCGAAAAGGAGTTAATCCTTACCTACCTGCTGCATATGAGCGAAAAGGTAGGGGCACGGCTACGCCGTCACCAAATGATGGCCCAACGCTTTCTTGTCGGTTGGAAAGGCGAGCAGGGCTGGACCGGCGACAAGCTGCGCCTGCCCCTGGCCGGCGATGATGGTCGCGCGATCTTCCGTCTATGCCGCTTCGCCCTGGAAACTCACTGGCGCGGAGGAGCGGTCCATCAGATCCAGGTCACCGCCCTGGATCCCCGGCCGGCACGACAACAGCTCGATCTCTTCGATGAGAGCAACTGGCACGATGCCGGTAACCGGGTGATGGACGAGGTCAACCAGCGCTATGGCACCTTTACCCTGGCACCGGCCCGTCTGCTGCAACGCTCGGCCATGCCTGATGTTATTGCTCCAGCCTGGAAACCGAACGGACATCGCAAGACTGTCTGAACCAAAGGTCTCATGCACTCCGCTGCATAAGCGATGAGAAACCCTATTCAGAGGCAATCACTGTGTGCGAAGGCGTTCTTTACGAACACAACGGACGAGAAATCCGTATTCGATTTGCCAGCCCCGGGGCGCGCCTGCCGGTAGCACGACGACATGGGGCGCCTCTCCTTCTCGGATGGGGCAGACGCCGCAATGAAAAAGGTGCCTTGCCATTCGGCGGCTGGGCGCGGCTCGAGGCCATTAAAAACGGCAGGTGGGACAAGTGGCAACCCCGGCCGGTTCGCCTGCCGCTACGCGCGTTCATGGAAATCGATATTGAGGGTGAAAATTCCTGGTTTAAGCTGAATGGCGGTCAGTGGATACAGGGCCTGGTGGCGCGAGAAGGGGGGGAACAGCGGGTCTATGTAGTCACCATCACACCGGAGAGAGCGGAAGCCCTGCACCAACGCTGGCCGCGCATCATCACGGCCTGAGCCGACGGAGAAGTGCGACCATAGGGAAAAGCTGCGTTTCGTGCCGATATCAGTGCAGCTGGCTTAAGAATTCCAGTGCCGAAACCGGATCCGCCAATACGAAAAGCATTGCCACCATTAGCAATAGTGCGTGAAGCAATCTGCTCTCTTTCTCATTGGACTCTTTCGTCTGCACGGGCCACCTCCATCGTTCAAACGCTTCCCTTCACAAAAAGGGATAGCACAGGAAATGATGCTTTGCAGAGAAAACCGGAAACCATTTCAGGCCAGGCAATAAAAAACGGCGGCAGGAAAGCTCCTGCCGCCGCTATATTTCGAAGGACCGATTATTAGCGCTTCTTCTTGGCCGGCGCCTTCTTCGCCGGGGCCTTCTTCGCTGGCGCTTTCTTGGCTGGGGCCTTCTTCGCCGGCGCTTTCTTGGCCGGCGCCTTCTTCACCGGCGCTTTCTTGGCCGGCGCCTTCTTCACCGGCGCTTTCTTGGCCGAAGCCTTCTTCACCGGCGCTTTCTTGGCCGGCGCCTTCTTCACCGGGGCCTTCCTCACTGGCGCTTTCTTCGCCGGAGCCTTCTTCGCCGGAGCCTTCTTCGCCGGAGCCTTCTTCGCAGGGGCCTTCTTCACCGGCGCTTTCTTGGCCGGAG
>JBFEWO010000087.1:0-11436 GCA_041546305.1 Thiohalomonadaceae bacterium
GCGTGATCGCACCGCGAAAAACACCGGCCAATGACGGCGGGCTCTCCCTCGGTCAGGCGGTCGTCGCTCTGGCCTCGACCATGGAGCGTTAACGATTAAAGTTCGAGCACTTCTTCAGAATTCCATCCAGGTCAGGCACGGTTTCTCTCAGCGATTCCAGTGCGATGGGCTCCGCGAGCATATCCAAAGCTGAAATTCCCCCCGCCGTACACACCAGCACCGCAACCGGCTCCACCTTGCCATAGAGTTGGTAGGCCGCAGCGCTTTTCCCGTACTGTGACGCCACCGACTCCACCCCGAACACAGTCACTTTGTCATCGCGATAGATCTCACAGGTGCGCAGTCGTTCCATCACTTACCCCGCCTGGCGCATTCGCCGCATTCCCGCCCAGAAAGGCGGCGACAAGAAGAAGGCAACGACAAGGGCGATAATCTGCAATGGAATAATCCTAATTGTCCCGCGGCTATCAAGTTCAAACACCGCCTCCATAAATTCCGGTTCGATCTCCACCTGCATCTCTTTCACATTGGCCAGCAGTGCCGATACAGGTCCGACCAGTGCCCAGATTCGTCCGGTATCGGCCGGGTCGCCCAGACCCAACCGGATCTGCAGCACAACGTCCTCCTTGCGGATCGCCCGCCACAACCCGGAAAGCAATCGGAACACCCGGCGGCGAAAGGGTCGGTAACGAATCAGGGCAAGAGGCTTCGCACCGCCATGGGAACGCCGCTGCGACCGCTTCTTTTTCTTTTCCCGCGGCGCCCGTGCTTTTTGTTGAATACCGGAAACAGGAATGCGAACCTGAACTAGGCCAAATGCCCACTGCAGCATCACATAACCTTCGAAGTGCCGCCGGCGTGACAGCTGAAACATCAGTGTCACCGGCATCGTCAGCAGGACAACAAGCAATAGCAGGATAAATGCGATAGCGGTCAACACAGCATGGAGCGCCTGTTATTCGGCCGCTTTCTCACCTTTGGCCGCTGCCGCCTTGCCAATGCTTTCAGCCACCTTCTCCAGCACCGAAGCGGTACCGGATTTGATCGGTTCCAGGCGCACGCCCTCTTCATTGATAATGATCAGGGCCACCGGCTTCACCCCACCACCACCACCGGTACCGCCGCCGTGACCGCTACCTTTTTGCGGATCGGTCCCCTTGCCACCACCGGCCCCGAAACCAAAGCCCACGCTAATCAGCGGGATCAGGGTGTTGCCGTCCACTTTGATCGGCTCCCCCACCACCGTCTTGGTATTCAGCATGCGCTCGATTTCATTAATCGCCTTACTGAACAGATTATCGATCTCTTCCATAACGACCTCCTATAAAGGTTCATTCCACGGGTGTGGCCTGTTGAATAACAGTAGATGCCCCCGTAACGAGTGCAAGACAGGCCATACGGTCACACGTCCCGCCCATCCGGAAAAACCGCTCACGCTGGTATGGCGATACAAAGAGTGGGTAGATCGGCTTGATTTAAGACAATCGTATGCTTCAGTTGTTTCTCGAACCCAATCATCAATCAGGAGGAGACATGACTATGCCCTCTGGATTCTGCAAGACGCTCCTGGTGTTAACCCTGGCGATCAGCGTCCCTCTCCAGGCGGCCCCCTTTGGTACCGATGAGGATTTGGTGTACGCCCGACAACTCTGGGACACCATGGAACAGAACAGACTCGTCGGCGAGTACGCGACAATCTCGACACCTTACAAGGGGCTCTTTCCCCACGGCGACTTTCTCGACACGCTCGACGGAAAGCTCATGATGGACCATCACGATGGGCGCCTCATCATCAAGCGTAACTATGGCGGGGAAGGTGTGACGAAAGAAATGGTGTCCAACGAACCGCTTAAATATCTTCAGGCCGTTACCGTCATGTACAAGCGCACCAAGGGGTATGATCCCGAGAATCAGGACTGGTTCTGGGCCAAATACACCCCCAGTGGTCAGGTGATGCTAAACCCCAAAGGCATCCCCCTCGCAGGGCGGGTCGCCAAAGGCAACCAGACCGAGGGTTGTATCGCCTGTCACGCCAAAGCCCCGGGCAATGACATGGTCTACAACAACGACCGCTTCTAACCCTGATATCCCCGCGCGGGACCAGAAAGACCTCTGAGTGCTACGCCAAGTTCAAGGACGAACAAGCACATATCAGTCACTTCACCGATTCCGGCATCCTCTCAGTACGCCTGCACAAGCCGATAATGCCCCATAACCCCGCCCGGAATGCCGATACCTAAATTATGAGTATTTGCACCCGCCCCTTGATATTAGTCAGCCTGGCTGACTAAAATAATAACTAGACAGTCTAACTGTCTACCACCGCTACCAAGCTTTTTGGAGGCAAGGAAAATGTCTTACCGACAGGTGCTTTTCCTCATATTCGTGCTGGCCGGCTGCCAGAGCAGCGATAATGGCTCCCTGCCTCCGGCTGAAAATACAGGTTGTACTTCCTGGGTGACGGGCAAAATGGTCGGCACTGCACTCAGCGATGAGTTGCTGGGTGTGGTCATCGACGGGGATGGCAACAGCTACTTTGCCGGTTACGAGAACGGCATCACCGGACAGGCGACCGTTGACCCCTCCGGGAATGCCCGGGGTATCGTCCTGAAATTCAGCAACAGCGGTGAACTGCTGGCCACATTGACGCTGGACACCGCCGGGGCAAGCAGCGTTGAGGCCCTTGCGCTCAATCCCCAGACAAATGAGCTCTTCCTTGCCGGGCGCACCAGCGGTGTGCTGGCCGGTTACACCAATCAGGGAAAATTCGATGGGGTTGCCGGCTGGCTGCACACCGCAGAGTGGCTGCCCCACCTGGCCCAGTTCGGTAATGAGCGCCCGCAACACCCGCGGCGCCTGGCACTGGGTCTGTCGGATGAGTTGATCATTGCCGGTTATGACGACCTCTACGTGCCAACCAATTATGTCGCCGCCTGGGAAAACCCGTTACTGGTCAAACTCGGTCGGGTTGGCGAAAGCTTCACCCCCGTATGGCAACAAACCATCGACACCCCCCAATCGGATATCTTTAACGGCCTAGCCGTAGCCAGCGCCACGGACGGCGCGATTTACGTCACCGGCTGGAACAGCGCGGGCGCCGAGCGCGGGATTGCGGTAGCAAAGTACGACAACCAGGGCAGCAAACTCTGGCAGCGGCAGCTCACCGGCATCGGCTATGACAATGGGGCCGCCCTGCATGTTCTACCCGACGACCATCTTCTGTTGGCCGGCTCCACCTTTGCCCAGTTGGGACAAACCGCCTACGGCCAGATGGATGTGGTGGTAATCAAACTCGATGCCAGCACTGGCGACATCCTCTGGGCCGCGCAGGAGGGTTCGAGCGAGACCGACTGGGTCACCGACATGGCCGTGGATGCGAGGGGAAATATCTATGTGGTCGGTGAAACGCTGGGCATCATCGAACCGGGCCAAACCAATGCGGACAGCAAAGCCGCATTTCTTCTCAAGTTCGATTCCAGCGGAAAAAAGATCCTGGCCATACAATGGAGCAGTGCCGGTACCGATTACCCGACTGCGGTTGCCGTGGATCGCTGTGAGAACGCACTCATCGCCGGGTATACCACGGGAGATCTCGTCGGCCCATCCCACGGAGGGCGGGACGGTTTTATCCTCCCGGTGGCGACCCGCTAATCACGGCTAGTATCAGTTGAAGGTCAATTACTCCGCCAAGGAGACCGGATGGTTGTCGGCGCCTTTGCCTTCCCACCAGGCCAGCACATCACGCGAGGTGCGCTGATCCAGACCGATACGCAGCTTCAAATACGGGCCTTCTGCGGTATAGCCCGCTGAGGTGAAATCCGCCTCAGAATAACCTCTTCGGTTATAGCCAACACTCGCCCAGATATTACGCGCCCAGTTATAGCCCAACGACAGACCTTCCGAGTGGGTATAGGCCGACAGGTTCGTATCGTAAAGGACGCTAAAGCGCAGCCCCCAATCCCACTTGGGTGAAATATCATGCCGATACTCGGTACCCAGCGCCATTAGCAGGTTACGGTAAACCAGGCTCTCGATGTTATCGCGGATCTGCTTCACCCCGTAATGCACCGCCAGCTGATTGGCACGATCGAACAGATAGTTGGCATTCAGGTTATTGACGAGTTTGTACTGGGTCATATCATCGAGGCCGCCACGCTCGTCATCATAGCTGTACTTGAGTTTATCCAGCAGGATGAGGCGACTGGCGATCGGTCGATAGGCCAGAGAGAACTCAACCGAGGCTTCGGTGGATTGCGCCCCCACGGTCGTCTCACGATCCCAGTACTCTAGGATCGAGGCCAGTCCCAGCCCGGGGGTCTGCTGACGATACACACCGACCAACAGCCCCCGCTTGTCTTCATTTTCACCCCACAGCGATTCACCACGCAGGTTGGCCGACCACAGCGCATGTGTTGAGGTCACTCCTGTGGTCATCGAGGTAAAGTCACCACTGACATTGCCGGAACTCAATGGGGCGTTCGGATTGAGCGGCACCGCACCGGGATCGGTCAGGGTTTTTGAGTGGTCAACGCCGAAATCGACAACCAGGGTGTCACTCAATGGCCACTTCTGATTCAACCCCATGGTGGCAAAACGCCGAGGGCCGTATTCACTGCTATTTTCCTGTAACACCGACGTGAATGTCGCATTCTCCCAGGGCGCGCTCTTCAGACCGATACGCGTCATGACGCTGTCCTGCGCTTCGCCGGAGGCCAACTCTTGCGCCGCGAACACGCTGGTGCTTTCCACCAGCAGGTACTCGACACCGTAGATGAGGCGGCTCGGGTAGTCACTGCTGGCATCGTCACCGACCGCAAATTCACCGTTTGCGTAGGTGCGCAACCGGCGGTCCTCGGACAGACGGTTTGCCGTTGCGGTGAGCAAACTGGACTCGTTGACACTCCCGTTGCCCGTTTCATCGCGGACGAGACGCATGCCGCCACCCAGCGTGTATAGCTCCTCGCTGTAGGTCACTCCGGTATTGAGCATATCCCGAACCGCATTGGTGGACAGGATCTCCTCTCGCCGCCCCTCGGCAAACACACTGATCTGGTCACTTAGCTTGACCTTCCCGTCCACCCCCATCTTGCGGGTGCTATCCTCGCTGCCAGGCTGCTGAGCCATGCCGAAGCCGGCCGACTGCTCCCGGATGTAGGCCGAAGCATTCAATTTGCCATCATTGTGGGTGACTTCTGCCAGATAGGCCGTTCCCGATGTCGCGCCAACCCCTACCCCTTGCTCACTGGCAGCATATTCTGCACGAGCCGAAGTCTCGGGGGAGATGTCATAGCGGGCATCGACACCATATAAATCCGCAGGCGCACCGGCGGTGGTGTCACTGATGACCGATGCCCCCAGCTCGACGCGATTGTCTGCAAAGCTCACCGCGGTTCGTCCACCGGCAACGATTGCCGTCTCCTCCTGATTGATGACTTCGTACCGGGCGACAATGTAAACCGGGTTGAAATTCTCATCGCGACTAAAGATCGGCTCCTTGAAGAAGAGCGTACCGTCGCGATAATCGATGTTGTAATCACTGTAGCGGACAAGCATTCGGCTGCTGATCACCCTCTCGCTACGGAAGCGATCGCGGACCTCGATGTGCACGCTATCACTTCCCCTGCGCAGGTCGCTGCGCGACAAGCGATAAAGCCCGGAGGTACCGTTTCCAGGAATTTCATCCTTGATAAAGGCCTGGTTGGTATCACTGGCAAAGGCGGTGACCGAGACATGCTCTCCCACGTATTCGGTTTTCAGGCCGGTCATGGTGCGATTGTAGGTCGACAATTCGGTAACGCTCAGTCCCGTCTGGTAATCACCGAACAAGGCATAGAACTGGTCTGCCTCCAGGCGCAGGTAGAGCTTCTCGGCGCTCTGCGCATCAAACTGCTGCTGGCTGTTATCTCCGTAAAGCGTGTAGTAGGCATCCGGGGCAATCGTTTGGAACAGTGGGTTGGGCTCCCGGCCTGTCTCCTTGGCGCTATCGTAGGCAATGGTCAGCAGCCATTCCCCCTTAATACGCCCCTTGGCGTAAAAGGCCATGCGCCCATCGGTGTAACCGCCCTCTTCACCACCGTCCACCGCCAGACTTTCCAGGTTGCCGGAGAGCGTGTTATAGCCTGCCGTGCCCTCAGCCACGCCCACCATCAACCAGGTTTTTCGATACTGGGGTTTAACGTACACCTTCACCTTGCGGCGAATGTTGTTGTAGCCCAACTCGACCTGATAGAGACCGCTTTTGGCGACAGCGGCAAAGCTTGCGACCCCATCGCTATCCACCCTGACCAGCTGCGTATCGCGCCCCAGCCGCGGATCGAACTGGTTGCGCTCCTGGTCGCTGAGATACGGCGTTAAATTCCCTGAAATCAGGCGCAGCTCAGAGGCGGCCTGCACCGCCTCACCACTCTCATCAATCAGCTGGAGTTTGATCCGCACCGGGGTATTGCCATCGGCGACATTTCCTCCGCTTTCCACCAGCCTGATATCGGTGATCTCACCGGTCCGGGTGTAATTGACCTTCTGCTGGTAGCGGGCGTTACCAAAGGGATCGATGCCTCGCACCTCCAGGGTATGCTCACCGGGGCCCCCCAGATCCACCCCAATGAAGGAGTAAAGGGTGCGACGATTCTTTTCGTCGACCATTCGGAAACCGATACGCTCATTGGAGACCGCCTCGCCATCGAGCAGCAACTCGAGCTTGAGACGCGAATCAAGACGCACCCGCAGCGAACGAATTCGCTGCACCACCCGTTCGCCCTCAACCAGCGACAACATCCCTTCGCGCGTCTCATCCGTGGCAGCATCCGCAGGTGCTGCAGATACCTTTTCGCTTGGAGCGCCATAGATGACCCTGTCGCTGACAACGCCGCTATCGTGATCACGAGGTTCGATACGTGCATCCTGGTTCAGATCGACGATCTCAACCTGCAACTCAACACGGCGATTGGCCTGCCGTCCCTTAGCGGTGGCGTTATCCGCCACAGGCTGGTCTGGCCCCATACCGACGACCTCAATCTGGCCATGATGTAGAAGCAAGCGTGACCGCAGATAATCGGCAACGGCCGCAGCTCGGGCCCGTGACAGCGCATAGTTGTCCTCATATCGGCTGAGGGAACTGCCATGGATTGCCAAATTGTCGGTATGACCAATGACCCGGAGATGTCGCACATCGGTCTGGCGCAGCGTTGACACCACCTCATCAAGGCTGCGTCGATCGCGTGGCGAAAGCGAACTCCCCAAAAGGTCGAAGTTGGCATTGAATACATACTCCCTGGTGATAACAGGCAAATGCTCAATGCGGTTTTCTGCCCACCGTCCAGTGCCCTCTTCACCATTACTGGTGGTGTACTCAACTCGAGCGATCACCTGTTGCTCACCCAGTCGTTTCAAATCGCTTTGGGTTTCGAACAGCAGTTGATGACGCCACTCGCCAGCGTCATTCGCTGGCAAGGAAAAACGTAACAGCTCAGCATCGCGGCGCGGCTCCGAGGCGGGTTTGCCATCGATAACGGTCGTATTGGCAACATATTGCAGGGCAGGGGGCAGACGGACCACCAGTTCACGCTGTTGTGTTGTGAGGCGATGGCCTTCGACTTCAGCATGAAACGCCACCCTACCTTCACGTGGGTGGCTGGTCAGGCGCAGCGACACTTCACCCTTTATCGGCTGTCTTTTGGCCAAATAGAAATCGCTCCGCCACAGCGTGCCGCCCTGCATCTCGACAAAACGCGAATCCGCATTACCGGCAAAGCGGGTGTTCTGCTCGCAGGCGATGAGCTCCAGATGCGAGGGCAGGCTCTCTGGATCGATCTGCACCCGGTGCACCCCGGGTCGCAGGCCTTCGAAATGGTACAGGCCCAACTTGTCGGTGATCGCGTAACGGCCGTCCTCCATTACCATGCGGATCCCCTCCACCCCATCCAGATCGGTGCCTACGCTCGCTTGAGCGCGCCCTGCCGTCTCACCGACGATGGTGGTCTTCTGCTCTCCGCTGTCGGCCACCGGCAACAAAAAGCGCATCCCGCTACGCTGGCGTTCGGTGTCAAAATACACCTCGACGCGACGGTTCAGTTCACGTCCTTCCGAGGTCGCATTGTTGGCGATCGGCTCATCCGGGCCGCGCCCTTCCACAGTCAACGCTTTCTCATCGAGTTGCAGCGCCTGACGCAGGTACTCGCCCACCGCCGCGGCACGGGCCAGGGATAGCGCGTAATTGTCGCGATAGCGCTGACGCGCCCGGGGTCGAATCTTTCTGTTATCCGTATGCCCTATCACATGCAGGTGAAGCACCTTTTCGCCGGCCACCTTGGCCAGCAATGCTTGCAGCTCTGCGATATCCGTTTCATTCAGCTCCGCCTCCATGGAGGCAAAGTGCGGGCGCAGCCGGTAGTGAAAATCCTTAAGCGTGTTTTCCGCGATTGGCGTGCGGACTCCACGGGCTGTTGCGCTACTGAATTTAAGATGTGCACGGGTGGCGAACTCACCGAATTGATCGCTACGCGCCTGGGTGGCAAAGGTCAGCTGCTCACTCCAGTCCGCATCACGCATACCCAGGTCAAACAGCAGCTGCCCGTTCACCTGCTGCGGGTCCGGTAGCGCCTGTCCCCCCAAACGGGCCGAGCCCGGTTCATAATCGAGTACCTCGGGAAGTGCAACCGTGAGCATCAGGTCACGAACCGCCACTTGCGTCACACCGACCTTGGCACGGTATTCAACTCGACGCTCCTGTGAGGTACTGCTCAGGCGCAACGAAACCTCCCCCTCCGGCGGTGACTGCAGCGGGCAGTTCCCCACCATCACCCGGCCGGCAACATGACTGATACTGTGCAACAGATCATCGCGGACCTTGACCGTTGCCTCGGCAAAATTACTGCTGATATTGGCCGCGTCCACAACCCATGCGGTATTCGTAACTTCGCCTTTCGGCGTTCCCACACCGACCTCAACCACATAACTGATGGTGACGCTGCCGTTTGCCGCCACATTAACCGGGGAGATCGTCATTAGGTGCCCGTTCTCTCCGATCTGCGGGTCTACCGCGGTGGCGCCACCGATACGCAGCGAGCCCTGCTGATAGCGCATCCCCGGCGGCAGCCGGTCCTCCACCCGCACCGGATTATTGGCGATTGGATTCGGATTGGTCAGGGTCAGGGTGTACTGGAGAAAATCCCCAATCGCCACTTCACTGCGACTGGCCTGCTTGGTAATAAACAGCGCTCCGCTGGCCGAATCGACTGGGATATCGATGTGCATCACCGGGCCAACCGGTATGTTGAACCGCTCACCGTATGAAGCCGTCGGATGAATGGCAAAGGGCCCACCGGGCAGGGCATTGATTAGCGCGAGATCCCGTTGTGCCGAGGGGGCGGAAAAGCCCGTCGGCAAGCCATCCAGCTGCAGGATATAATCGCCTGGCTGCACAAAGGGGAAGCGGTAGTAGCCCGGCGGGAAGGTATAGACCGCACCGCTCGAATCGGTGGCGCTGGTACCGCTGATGACCGGATTGTCGTAGAGGCTTACCCCGTCATCCCCAAAAACAGTTGCCGGCATGCCGGTCATCGCATCAAGCAGCGTCACCGTCACATTGCTCACCGGAGCCCCGCTTTGGCTGTCGAAGATCAGGCCGAAGGGATCGACCAACACGGCCGAGGCCGCGGTATCGGTGCCATCGAAACTATCGGTATACGAAGCGGTGATCTCGGAGTGATTCTCCACCGTCAGACGGCAATCGTTCTCGCCAGTGGCTGCAATGGTCGACTGCACATAGCCCACGAAGATGCCGCTATCCACCGCCGTCTCCGTCAGCGTCAGGCGCTCCGTATCCAGCAGTAGTGATGGGTTGTCGCTGCGCGGGATCGTCAGCACCACCTCAACCGTATCCAGTACCATCGGGTCCTGATTGGCATCGGCGTCGAGCACACGCAAAAAAAGTGTATTCCCCACCTTATAGGAGTCGGCGGGCAGCAGGGGCAACGAGGCGGGAACCGTCAGCGCCGCTCCGCCAGCAGTGATCGGTGTCGGTGCAGGTGCGACACTGCCGTCGGAGCAGTAGGTCGTATTGACCTGCGTCGGGGTGCTGG
The DNA here is from genome assembly GCA_041546305.1 of Thiohalomonadaceae bacterium. Lineage (GTDB taxonomy): Bacteria > Pseudomonadota > Gammaproteobacteria > Thiohalomonadales > Thiohalomonadaceae > JBFEYJ01. Next base: position 10,080 of record JBFEWO010000087.1, read on the forward strand.
AGGCCGCCGCCGGGGCGTACTGGATGAACTCAATCTGGGCGGCGGTGCGAGCACCCACCCTGACGATACTTGTTGAAGTGAGCCCATTCACCCACGTCGTTTGCAGCGTCGCCGTGGTGGTGATCGCATAATTGGCGGCGGCAGAGACACTGAACGAGCAAATAAACGCCGTGAGCAGCAACAACCACGACCTGACCGCCCGGCACACGCCAGCACACCGGTGAAGCAATTTCGCCGGTGCGATGGGTGGACGAGTTGTCTGGGCGTGGTGGTTGCGCATTGGTCTACTGCACGGTCACCCTGTAGAGCACCACCGCCTGCTGCCCCGCCGCGATCTCCCCGATGGGGGCGCCGGGGCTGTTCACCTCGAGGCCAGCATTGACCGCGCTGAGCGGGAAGGGCTCCACCCCCACGTCATCCGCCACGGCAGTGCCATTGAGCGTGGTACTGCCGAGCACGTACGTGGTGTAAATGGAAGGCTCATCGTTGAGCACGCTGCCAGTGGCACTGTTGCTCACGGCCGCCGTCATGGTGATGCGATACTGGAGGGTATCGCCGCTTTGGGCGTAAAGGCCGGTCTGCAGGTAATCGGTATCCAGGCAGGGATTGGTGGCACTGAGGTTACAGACATCCTTGACCAACGTCGGGGCCACCCTTGGTGACACCGTGGTGGTGGTGTGGTTACCATCGGCGACGCTGGTGGTGTAGGCGACCGCAGCGCCCATGGCATCCGTGGCGGTACTCGTGAGCGTCAGATCCAGGGCATGACTACCGCTGGCCGCGGTCGGCACCCCGGCGATCAACTCGACGGTGAAGGTCTGCTGTTCACCGATCTGGATACCGGCCGCTACCGAGCCCGCCGTGATCGCCGGTGAGGCAGAGCCCGCTGCCGGAACCAGCGTCAGTGCGGTAGGGCTTTCGGGCGTCGTCACCCCGGTGGCGATATCGGTGGAGGCCGGTGTCCCGGCGACGATGCCGGTGATCTGATAGCGATTACCGCCGATCACCACGATATCACCGTTCTGCAACCCGGTTTGCGATCCGGCCGGGAGGTAAACCACCCCGTCGGTCGAGGCCTGACTGGTCACGGAACCACCGAGGTTCAGGCCAGTCACGGCAGTGCCGTTGCTGTCCTTAATCGCCATTCCCGGTGCTGAAATGGTGGTATCAACGACCACACCGTTGAGCTGATAGGTATCGGCGCCATTGGCGTTATTGGTCAGCGTATAGGTGTAGATCACCGTATCGCCGGAGACGCCACTCTGCGCCACCTGATCGACCGTCACCGTCGGGACCGTGGCGATGGTAGTCACCATCACATCGGCCGTTGCCCGGATCACCCCGCCGTCATAGCTCA
>JBFEWO010000056.1:0-16157 GCA_041546305.1 Thiohalomonadaceae bacterium
AACCGCAACACCTACTTCTGTGGCTATTACGACGCTGACGGGAAAATGGTCGCCTGCGAAAAAAGGGTGTATGGCGAAGTGGAATTCAGCCACAGCTACGAGTATCACCCTTCCGGCAGTATCAAAACCGCCGTTATAGCGATGACGGGAGACGAACCCCAAACGCTAGAATTTCCCCAGGTGTGATGCGAAAGGGGGGCCACCCTTTTTTCTCTTAACGACGACGTCCCTTTCCCTTGCCACCGGGTTTCTCGTCGCGTACCTTCAGATTGCTGTCCATAAACAATTTGCCGTTCAGTGCGGCCATGGCAGCGCGTGCCTCATGCCCTTCCATGCCGATGAAGGCAAAACCTTTGTTGCGACCACTGAAAATATCGCGAGGCAATTCCAGTTTGCGCACCTTTCCGAATTCGGAAAAAAGTTCCCTGACATCATCTTCTGTGGCGAGGGGGGCGAGGTTACCGACAAAGAGCATTTTCATAAGTGTGTTCCCGAATGGTGATGATGGACGGTAGCCCACAGGGGCTACACCGGGTGACGCCGGGAGGAGGGTAGCGGCGAGCGGGATAAAGAGAAACGGGCCGCGTTTCGCTCCCTCTATCGGAAGGGCGAAATCACGGCCCGTTTCTTGTGGATGAGCTGGAACGCGCCGGTAGGCGCGTATCAGCTCAGCGCATTAGCCAGCAACGACGTTGCTTGCCTGCGGACCTTTGGGGCCATTTTCCACATTGAAGCTGACGGCCTGGCCTTCAGCCAGGGTCTTGAAACCGCCACCCTGGATCGCGCTGAAATGCACGAACACGTCGGCGCCGCCGTCGTCCTGGGTGATGAAGCCAAAGCCCTTGGATTCGTTAAACCACTTTACAGTACCTGTAGCCATGATGAATTTACCTTTAATGAAGCAGTGAATAGATCGGGTTTTGCGTACAGGTAATGAAGAGGTGTTCGAGAAGTAACCGGAAGGAACTGCTGGAAAAGCCAATTAACAATATCTGTAGCTGTGCAAACTATAGGCTACTGCCACACCGATTGCCACTAATATTTTTAATTTATTTACACCCATGCAGCTGAACTTCTACTCCCGCGTATTGTCATTTTACCCTTCCGCATATTAGCCTGTGCTCCTCTCTCAATCATACCGGGGAAACCTGCATGAGCACAGCGGCTGATCTCAACAATCGCTTCGCCATCGAAGGCATGGTGAACTTTACTGAAAATAACAACGGCTTCGTCATGGTGGAGATCAACAACGCTCTCGCCAGTGCCACCATCGCCATGCAGGGGGCACACCTGATGAGCTTTCAACCAAAAGGCCAGGCACCGCTGATCTGGATAAGCCCAGATGCAAAACTCGCCGAAGGTAAATCCATTCGCGGTGGGGTACCGGTCTGCTGGCCCTGGTTTGGCGCACACGCAACTGAGCCGAAATTTCCAGCACACGGTTTCGCCCGCACCGTGCCGTGGCGCCTGAACCAGGTGCACGCCCTGCCCGACGGCAGCACCCGCCTTGAGTTCGAACTTGTATCGAGCCCTGCTACCCGAGCCCAGTGGCCGCATTCCTGCCGCGTGCGCAACATCATCACCATCGGCACAACGCTGCAGCATGAACTTATTACTAGCAACCATGGCAGCACGCCAATGATGATCGGCGAGGCGCTGCACACCTATTTCCAGGTGGGGGATGTGCGCAAGGTGTCGGTGAATGGCCTGCAAGGCTGCGACTACCTGGACAAGGTCAATGGCTTCCAGCGCTTTACCCAGCATGGCCCGGTGATGTTCTGTGGCGAGGTGGATCGCATCTACCTCGACACCCCGGCGATCACCGAGATCCGCGATCCGGCGATGAAACGTCGCATCGTAATCCGCACCAAGGGCAGCCGCTCGACTGTGGTGTGGAATCCGTGGTTTGAGAAGGCCGCGCAAATGGGTGATCTGGGACCAGACGGTTATCTGCACATGCTCTGTCTGGAGACCGCCAACGCCGCCAAGGATAGCGTTACCCTTGCTGCTGGCGCACAGCATCGGCTGGTTGCCCAATACAGCCTCGAGGCACTGTAAGGGCGATGCATATCTGGGTCGATGCCGATGCCTGCCCGGTTGTGATCAAAGAGATCCTCTATCGTGCGGCCGAGCGCAAGCAGGTTCAGCTGACCCTGGTGGCCAACAAATTTCTGCAAACCCCGAAATCGCCCTACATCACCGCCCGACAGGTAGGCCACGGCTTTGACGTGGCCGATGACTACATTGCCGCCCAGGTGGCGCCGGGTGACATCGTCATTACCGCCGACATCCCGCTTGCCGCTGAAGTGCTGAAAAAGGGCGGCTACGCAATTAACCCGCGTGGTGAGCAGTACACTGACGAAACCATCAACCAGAAACTGGGGATGCGCGATTTCATGGACACCCTGCGCAGCAGTGGTATCCAGACTGGCGGGCCACCACCGCTCAACCAGACAGACCGGCGTAATTTTGCCAATGCACTCGATCGGTTGCTGGCCAGGCACTAGTACGGCAAGTTGTATAAGTTAAAAGTTGAAAGAGTCTGACTCTTCATCTCCAGTAGTGAATGCGAATCGGCCACACCAATCCGACTACACTAAGGTTTTGCCTGTGGCTTGAGTGGGTCTCACATGAAACGTGGAACGCTGATTTCGCTTATCGATGTGGTTGCCTTCATCGCCTTTCTGTTTCTCACCAGCAGTGGCATCCTGCTGCGTTATCTCCTGCCTCCGGGCAGTGGCCGCTGGAGTGAACTCTGGGGAATGAGCCGCCACCAGTGGGGCGAGGTCCATTTCTGGATCGCGTTCGTATTCTTCGCGGTGCTGGCTTTTCACCTGCTGCAGCACTGGCGCTTTGTACTTGGCCTGTTTCGCGGCCATCTGAAAGAGGTGACACGGCTTCGTGCGGCACTGGGACTGCTGGGCCTGGTAGCCGTGATTTTGCTGGCCATCGCACCACTGTTCAGTCCGGTGCAGATGGACGAAAACCGCGGTGATCGCACGGGTCGTGGTGGTGCGCAGGGATTACACCAATCCAACTAAAGCAGAAGATTTCTCCACTCTTTGCCATCGCCCCCCTTGTGGCCCGCCCGCCGCTGCGAAACAATAGCCGACATGAGCAAACCTCACGTTGAGACTATTATCCCGCTACGTGGCCCGCTTTTTCGCGGTGATCGCCGCCTGCGTATTGCCCTCGTAGGTATGCCCAACAGCGGCAAGAGCACCCTGTTCAAGGCGGTCTCCAGTACCTCGATCCACACCGGGGAACTCGCGGGCACGCAACAATCCTACGGCGAGTGCACCGTTCAAATCGGCCTCGATGAGGCCAGTCTGGTCGACTTGCCGAGCCTCCACTCCATGCACCATCTGCAGCGGGAAAACTCTGGGGCACTCAAATACCTGCTGTGGGGCAATGAGCCACCACCGGTGTCCGAGCACGAACCAGAAGAGCCCCCTGCCCCGTTCGCCCCGCCTGATGTCATTATTCAGGTAGCGGATGCCACCGCAATGGAACGTCATCTGGAGCTCACGCTGGAACTGTGCCAGCTTGGTCGTCCGGTGGTGCTGGCGCTGAATATGATGGATGAGGCGCGCGAAAAAGGGCTACACATCAACATCAAGGCGCTGAGCCGGCAACTCGGCATCCCGGTAGTGCCGACCGTTGCCATGATGGGCCATGGCCTCTCCAAACTCTTCGCCACCGCTGTAGAGGTGATGCGCGAGAAGAGCTGTCCGTTGCCGCAACCGCCAAGCAAACACATCTCGACGGCTCTCAAGCCTTTGAGTGAAGAACTCGCCTGCCCAGCCATTAATGATGCCTTCAACGTGCCGCACGCATTCCTGTTGATGCAACTGGCCGAGGGCAATCAGTATTTTCTCGAGGAGATGCAACAACACTTTCCCGAGCTGATGATGAAACTGCTCGCGCTGCGCGAGCAAGCCGAGGATGCGTTGCCCCGCCCCTTGGCCGAAGAATTGCACGCGGACCGCCATCACCGGGCGGCCACACTGTTTGAGGAGGTCACGCGCATCGGCGGACCCTATGAGGGAAGCCGTTGGCGTTACTGGCTCGATGAGCTGTTTCTCCATCCGCAGTGGGGATTGGTGGGGAGCCTGGCAGTTTTCGCGGCAGTGCTATTCGTGGTCTTCGAGGTCAGTGCCTGGCTCGATTCCATGACAGCCGCACGGCTCATCGAATATGCCGAGGCCTGGCAACCGACCTCGACCGGCGGAGTCATTGGACGCGCCATCGTCGAGGGCCTGATCGGGCTAATCGGCATCGTGGTGCCCTACATGATCCCTCTTGTCATGCTCCTGGTCGCCCTGGAAGAGGCCGGAGTGATGCAGCGCATCGCCTTTGTTGTCGACCGTGGTTTTCACCACATCGGCCTGCATGGGGGAGTTGCTGTCCCCTTCCTGCTGGGCTTGGGCTGTAATGTACCGGCGATCTCGGCGGCAGCGAATGCCAGCACGGGCCGGGATCGGGTGGTCGCCTCGCTGCTCATCACCTTCGTCCCCTGTTCGGCGCGCTCGGCCATCATCCTGGCACTGGCCGGCAAGTACCTCGGCGGATTGGGTGTGTTTGCCGTCTTTATGCTGACGATTGTGGTGATTGCGGTCATGGGCAAGGTCCTGACCCGCCGCTATCCGGAAACCGGTCCCGGTCAGGTGCAGGAGATCCCTCCCTATGCCCTGCCCACACTGCGTTCCCTGCTGTTCAATACCTGGATACGCACCAGCGACATTCTTACTATCGTCACCCCCCTGCTGGTTGGCGGGAGCGTCGTGCTGGCCCTGCTCAACCATGTCGGTGCCGACGACACCATTAACACCCTGCTCACCCCGATCACCTACTGGTGGCTGGGCTTGCCGGTGGTGTTAGGTGTACCCATTCTCTTCGGGATTTTGCGCAAGGAACTCTCCCTGCTGATGGTGTTCCAGGCGCTTGGTACCTTCGAGCTCGGGGATTATCTGGACTGGGTTCAGATCATGACGTTCCTGGTGTTCCTCACCTTTTACATCCCCTGTATCTCGACCTTCGCTGTGATGCTCAAGACCATCGGAAAAAAGGAGGCCCTATTCTCGATCCTGCTTTCCGTAACGGTGGCGCTACTGGTCAGCGGGGTGGTGCGAGGAGTACTGGAAGTGGTACAGGCGATCGCCTGATTTTTCCGATTTCTATCTATTTCATCCTTTCTTCCATCACCCGCTCCACCGTGTCGACGATCGCCTGGGTCTGCGGATCGATCTCGATGTTAATGCGCTCGCCGACACGGCGTGAACCGATATTGGTACGCTGCAGGGTTTCCGGGATCAGATTGACATTGAACTCATCGCCTTCCACATCACCGATTGTCAGACTGATCCCGTCGATGCCGATGTAGCCTTTGGTGAAAATGTATTTGCGCCACTGCGCCGGGATACGAAACCAGACCTGACAATTATTCTCAGACTCGATGATGCGCGACACCTCGGCGGTGCCAAGGATATGACCGGACATGGCATGACCGCCGATCTCATCACCAAAGCGCGCGGCACGTTCCACATTGACCCGGTCCCCCACCTGAAGCTCACCGAGATTGGTGACCCTCAGCGTTTCCCGCATCAGGTCGAAGGCCACTTTGTCGTTATCGATACGGGTTACCGTCAGGCAGCAGCCGTTATGTGCCACCGAGGCCCCCGGCTCAAGCCCGGCCAGCATGGCCGCAGGCAGGCGCATGATGTGGGTACGAAACTCGGACTTTTCGATGATCTCCACCACCTCGGCGGTGCCCTGTACGATTCCTGTGAACATCACTCTCTCCGTTTCTTTACGATGGCCGCCCCGGTCTCAACGCCGAACGCTTCTGGCCATCCGGTACTGGCGGAAAACCTGGTTACGGTAAAAGCGTTTGGTGCGTCGCACAAGTTGAAAACCCATGCTCTGGAAAAAGGGTCGAGCGGTAATACTGACATCGGCGTTTAATCTGGCGATGCCTTGCGTCCTGGCCGTCTGAAACAGCACCTGCATTAATTGCCTGCCCACACCCTGATGCTGATATCCGTAATGCACGAAAAATGCCTCGATATAACCATCGCTGCCCAGTTCGACAAACCCGGCCAGGGTATCACCGGCAATCGCAACGAACACCTGATGCTGCCGAAAACGCCGCCGCCAGAATGCCTCGGGGCGAACCCGTGGCGACCAGGCCTGAAGCTGCGATGGCGTATAGTCCGCCGCGTTCACGCGGTGTACGGTTTCGTGAAACAAGCGGGCAACAGCGACGGCATCATCGGCACGGGCCTTACGGATCGCCACCTGCATTATCTTCCCTCCTGTCGAGATATTTCCGCTCACGGCCTTTACACGGTAATGCGCTTTGCTATGGTGCAATTAACCCCGCCGCTGGAATTAGCAGCATGAACGATGCCCCGGTGCCTGTCGACCTGACCCACAACAGCTCACTTTTTCATGACACCGAGGGAGTGATCATCAGCGCCGTGGAGTGGCTGCGCCTGGGTGTCGAAACCACCGGTGCCGTCATTATCGCCATTGGGGTGGTCGTTGCCATCACCGGTGTCATTCGGGTATTCATCGGTGGCACGAGCAGTGACTTTTTCAGCGTCCGCCTCACCCTGGCCCGATATCTGGCCCTGGCGCTAGAGTTCCAACTCGGCGCCGACATCCTCTCCACGGCGATTGCCCCGACCTGGGATCAGATAGGCAAGCTCGGCGCCATCGCTGTGATCCGGACCGCTCTGAACTACTTCCTGACTCGCGAGATGAAGATCGAAGAATCCCGCCGCGCCTAAATTCCAAACGCCATGTACTGCCTAGGCATTGAAGGTTCGCAGACCGTCGAGATCGAGTACCTGGATATTCAGCCCGTCGACGCTGATCAGGCCTTTGGCGGAAAGGTTGCCGAGAATGCGCGAGAGTGTTTCGGGTTGAATTGAGAGACGGGAGGCGATGATATTCTTTGCCGCCGGAAGAGTGATTTCGGCGTTTTCCGCCAAGCTATTACCCGCCTCCTGAACCAGGTACAGGAGATAATTCACCAGGCGCAGGCTGGCGTTTTGCAGCGTCAGCGCATCGATTTCGTTGAGCAGTCCTCGCAGGCGCATGCTGAGCTGGGCCATCACATGAAAACCAGTGTCGACCGACGTGGAAAGCAGCTTGAGGAAGGTCTTGTTCTTGATTTCAACCAGTTCGGTATCGGCCAGCGCCTGTGCACTGACCGGGTAGGCGGGGATATCGAGAAACATCAACGCTTCGGCAAAGGTTTGGCCGGGCCGCACGATCTCGATCACCTTTTCCTGGCCGGTCGGTGAGAGACGATAAAGCTTAAGCCGACCACTCAGCAGAAAATAAAAGGCATGAGCCTGGGTACCGGCTTCGAAAAGATGCTGCCCCTGTGGCAAGGCGTAGATAGCAGCCTCTTGAAGCAACTGCTCGAACTGCTCGTCGGAGAGCCCCCGAAACAGGGGGGCCTGCCGTAGCGCCTGGGTATGTTCTGCCGTGAACGTAGTCATTCGCTGATTATGGGGAATGCACCACAATGAATCAACGCGGCCCCTTAGCAGGCGATCATTCCCAATACTGCGCTCCGCGCTTTCATCAAGGCGGCATGCATGACAAAATCTGCAACTAGTCACGGAAACCGTATGCGTGGCCACTATACTTTCCCCCATTCACTTTCGGCACACGAACGACACCAACATGACAGATCGCCACCAAATCCTCATCGTCGGCGGTGGAGCCGGCGGCCTTGAACTGGCGACGCGCCTGGGGGATACCCTCGGCAAGCGCAAACAAGCGGATATCACCCTTATCGATGCCTGCTGGGTACACATCTGGAAGCCCCTGCTGCACGAAGTCGCCGCAGGCACCCTCGACTCCAGCGAGGACGAACTGGAGTATCTGGCACAGGCGCGCTGGCACCACTTTCGCTTTCGCCTGGGGCGTATGATTGGCCTGGATCGGGAGAAACGTGAGGTCTACCTGAGCCCCACGTTCGATGAGGATCGGGTACAGGTCATCCCGCAACGTGCTTTTCGCTACGACACCCTGATCCTCGCGGTCGGCAGCGAAAGCAACGACTTTGGCATCACCGGGGTAAAGGATCACTGCCTATTTCTCGATTCCACCAAACAGGCAGAGAAGTTTCAGCAGAAGCTACTCAATAACATGCTGCGCGCTCACACCCAGGGTAAACCGATTGCAGAGGGACAGCTTGATGTAGCCATCGTCGGCGCCGGCGCGACTGGGGTGGAACTTGCCGCCCAGCTTCACCGGGTGACCCGCCAGCTCTCCGCCTACGGCCTCGATACCATCGACCCGTCGCGCCATATCAAATTGCATGTAATCGAGGCCGGACCACGCATCCTGCCGGCCCTGCCTGAGCGCATCGCCCGCTCGGCCCATGCAGCATTAGCCAAACTCGGAGTCACCGTCCACGCCAACGAACGGGTTGTGGAGGTAACGCGTGAGGGGATCCGCACCGCCAGCGGCCACTTCATCCCCGCCGCCTTTAAAGTGTGGGCCGCCGGTATCAAGGCCCCCGATTTTCTCAAGGGCCTGGACGGGCTGGAGACCAACCGCATCAATCAGCTGGTTGTCGAAAAGACCCTGCGCACCACCCACGACGAGAACATATTCGCCTTCGGTGACTGTGCCGCCTGCCCCCTCGACGATAGCGGCGCAACGGTACCACCGCGCGCCCAGGCGGCACACCAGCAGGCATCCCTGCTGTACAAGAACATCCGCCGACGCCTCAAGGGTAAGCCGCTGCTCGACTACAGCTACCACGATTACGGCTCGCTCATTGCCATGGGGCGCTACAGCACCGTCGGCAGCCTGATGGGAGGGATTACCGGGAGCTTCTTCATCTCGGGCTTCTTCGCCCGGATGGTTTACCTCTCCCTCTACAAAATGCACCAGGCGGCACTCTATGGCTGGCCGCGGGCCATCCTCATCAGCCTGCTGCACTTTCTGCGCAAGGGCATCGACCCTCAGGTCAAGCTGCATTAAGTCCCCCGGCTACCGTTCGGCGGCGATCTGCCGCCGCCGGTCCCCCAACCTCCCCGGTCAATAGTTTACGCTGGAAAATTGTTCTTATTCTGGTATAAGTGGAACAATAACTGGTTGAATTAAAAGAATTTCCAAGCAATACCCTCAACAATTACAATAAAAATCGCGAGACGGAAACTTGCCATCACACGGGGAAAAGCATGCACAGACCAGTGCCACTTCTGCTTCTGATTGTCCTACCCATGGCGCAAGCGTGGGCAACATCCAAGCCCTTTGCACCCGCCTCGATTGAGGGCACCACTTCCCTCATCGCCGAGGAGGTGGTCGAGCTGATCCTCCGTGATCCGACCTTGGTAGTCATTGATTCGCGCAAAGAGGAAGAATTTGAGAAGGGACACATTGAGGGCGCAGTCAACCTCCCTGATACGGACATGAGCCGGGAGGATCTGGCACGCCATGTCCCCGGCTACGATAATCCGATACTCTTCTACTGCAACGGCCCACGCTGCCTGCGCAGCACCAACGCCATCACCAAGGCCCTTGAGTGGGGCTACCGCCAGCTTTACTGGTTCCGCGGTGGATGGCTCGAATGGCGTGAAAAAAAGCTGCCGATAGCGAGATAGCCGATGACGAGAAGGAGGCTTTCCATTCAGACAGCCACCGCCATTGCGGTCACCGTCATTGGTGGCCTCTTTGTACTTTTCTCCTGGAGCGCCGGCGCCTATTTCCGCGAGGCCGCTATCAACGCCCAGACCAAGAGCCTCTCACGCATCATTGAAGTGGCCAGCAATCAGGTCCTTCACGATATTCAGCAACACGCCATTACTCTCCATGGCGTTCTCACGGATAACGACAGTCTGCTAGTCCCTTTTCAGCATCTCCACCAGGGAGGTGACGCCAGTGCACTGGTTTCGGCGCTCGATGACCCACTGCTTAATGGCTACCCCGGGTTGAGCGAAATCGATCTGGCACAGCTACGTGTTTACGACCTTAACCTGAACTATCTGGCTGAAAGCCGAGCTGGACTTCAGGGGCTTCCCCCGCGCCTGCCGGAGTTCATCAAAACCAAAGGGCTCGAACGCAAAGGCGTTGAACGGCTCAAGGCCATTGGCGGCTTGTGGGTGTCCGAGCGCGGCCCCCTCTATTCCATGTTGCTGCCACTAGGCGGCCTGCAGATCCAGGGCTATCTGGAACTGGTGTTCGATCCGGCACTGACCTTGAAAAAAATCAGCCGGATAAGCGGCATCCCCATCGATATTTCGAGCCCGGAACAACCGGCCGGTATTCAGCAAGGAACCCTGGAAGAGAACGAGAAACTGCCCATAGAGTATCTGCTTATCGGCGATGACAACCGTCCTGCCTATCGCCTGTTCGGGCTGGAGGACGTGCATCAGCTCTATCAGGACATTCATGACAATCAGGTCACTACCACCGTCACCTTTATCGTCATCACCTTTATCATCCTGCTGTTACTCCTGCTGGCACTCAATCAGGGGATCTTCAAACCCCTCAAGCGCATACTCCATGGAATCGAAGACTACCGCGAAGGTGAGCTTGATACCCGCATCAGCCCCTCGGGCCTGCGCGACCTGTTCATCCTCGGTGAAACCTTCAACAGCATGATCGAGCAAATCCGGCACGACATGAATGAAATGGAGCGTCACTCCCACATCGATGGCCTCACCAGCCTTGGCAACCGCCGCTATTTCGAGCAGCGACTGCACGAGGAGTGGTCACGTGCAACGCGCCAGCAATGGCCGGTCTCCATCCTGTTCATCGATATCGACCATTTCAAACGCTACAACGATCACTACGGTCACCTCCAGGGCGATGACTGCCTGCGCCGTGTCGCTGAGGCGATCCAGCATGCGGTCAAACGGGATGTCGATGTGGCAGCACGCTATGGCGGCGAGGAGTTCATTATCATGCTGCCCGAGACCGATCTGAGCGGTGCCGAACAGGTGGCCCGTGAACTGCAACAGGCGATTCGCAAACTTCACATCGAGCATGAAAGCTCCAATGTTGAACCGTTCATTACCCTGAGCATTGGTATTGCCAGCCATATTCCCCGCTTCCCGGAAAAAGCCGAAGAGCTCCTGCACAGCGCCGACATGGCCCTCTACCAGGCCAAAGAGCGCGGCCGCAACCGTATCGGCAAACCCACCAGCGCCTGAGCGTCATAAAGCTTTTCCAGCCACCGAGGGAATTGGCTATCATCTGCGCCCATGGATACCCCCGCTCACGCCCCCCTCACCATCCTCTATCGCGACCAACACTATATTGCCGTGGACAAGCCGGCAGGACTGCAGGTACATCGCAGCTGGATCAGCGAGGAAAATGAGGCCTTTCTCCTGCAACGACTTCGCGATCAGATTGGCCAACGCGTCTACACCATCCATCGTCTGGATCGCCCCACCTCCGGGGTGATCCTGTTTGCCCTCAGCAGTGATGCCGCCCGAGCCATGTGCACCCTGTTCGAAAACCGTGAGGTGGACAAAACCTATCTAGCCATCGTCCGCGGCTACACCGACGATGCCGGTCACATCGACTACCCGCTGCAGGAAGAACCGCACAAGCCGGCCCAAGAGGCCGTTACCGACTACCGCACCCTGGCGCGGGTGGAGCTGCCGATCCCCGTGGGACGCTACCCCACTGCCCGTTACTCGCTGGTGGAAATCCAACCGCTAACCGGACGCTCACGCCAGATCCGCAAACACTTCCACCACATCTTCCATCCGCTGGTCGGCGATACCTCCCACGGCGAAGGGCGCCATAATCGCCTGTTTCGCGATCACTTCAATGTAAACCGCCTGCTGCTACACGCCTGGGAGCTGCGATTTCGTCACCCGGAAAGTGGGGAAATGTTAGCCATCCGGGCACCGCTACCGGTGGAGTTTGAGCGGTTGTTTGGAGAGTTTGGGTGGGGTGAGGATGTGCTGGTTTATTAGGGGTTATAGGGTTGGAGGCACACCAAGGACCGTGTCTCTTCGCGACGATTTATTGAAAGCGGTTCTCGCACCGCAAGGCGAGGTACGTTCTTGTAGCGACAAGAAAGTACCTAAAGAAACGCTCCCGAAGGCTTGCCGCTTCGCGGTACCCTGCGCTTCTCGTCATTTCAGGCCGTTCGCGCAACTCGCGAGGCAAAAACCGCCTCGCTCAGACATGCTCTCACTTTCCCCTGAAATGACTGCGATGCTCGGCTGCGCCTGACGGGAAGAAAACCGCTTCGTTTTAGTTTGTGCTTTTCTTCAAAAGCTAAACGCTGGTACGAACAAGCTCCCTTTCTGCATCGCCGAGCATCGCAGCGGAGGGAGGATTCGCCCGAAGGGTTGCGCACAGGACGTGCGCAATCCTGCAGTCGGGCCAGGGAAGGCCCGTCTGCAGGACCCTCCCGGAGTAAGAAGCACAGGGGACCCGTAGGGCGATGCAGAGGGCGGCCTTCTCTTTGGTTACTTTCTCTTGGCCGCGCAAGAGGAAGTGACCTGTGCGCGGGGCAGCCCCCCGCATCTAATCCATCCGTCGCGACAGCGACACAAATCCCTACTCCATCCCCAATGCCCGATACTTGGCCCGGATATACTCGGTCTGCGTTAGATAGAGCAGCTCGGCAATACGCCGCACCATATGCTCTTCGTATTTGTCGATATGACCATCGGCTGCGGCCACTTGCCACATCAGTTCCACCACTTTCTCTTTCTGTGCCGGAGTAAAATGTTCCTTGAGTAATGAGGTGAACTGGTAGTAGTCGATCGCCTCCTTCACCTCGGCCTCGGCAAGGGTGTAAAGCTCTGACACCTCATCAGGTGAGAGGTCGAACTTTGTGCGCAGGGCGTTGGCAATAGCCTCTCTTTCCGCTTCATGAATGGTGTCATCCTGCCGGCTCATCTCCACCAGAAGAGCCGCCGTAGCCAAACGCAGGGCGTGCTCGGCGCTGGCAGTGTCCCTCTGAACCGGTACCATGATCCGACTTTCAACAAAGGCTTTAATTGCTTTTAACATCAATCCACCACGTGATAATTTACAAACTGTCGCAATACAATTAACGGCGTGCAACGACACGTCAGGCAAAATCAGGAATCTATGCAATGGAACAGACACCCTTGCCTTTCTCCCGCAACCGGCTACTACAGGGCATGCTTGCCTGGCTGCTGATTTACTGGACAATCACCGCCATCGATCCGTTCAATCGCCAGGACTGGTTGCTGGAGAACATCCTGGTACTCGTATACAGCATACTGCTAATTGCCAGCTACCACCGCTTTGCCTTTTCCAATATCAGCTACGCCCTGTTCACCCTGTTCATTACCCTGCACCTGACCGGCGCCCACTATACCTACGCTGAAGCCCCGCCAGGATTTTGGATGATGGAGTGGCTGGAGCTGGATCGTAACCATTTCGATCGGGTGGTCCACTTTGCCTACGGCCTGCTGCTTGCCTATCCCTTTTACGAGCTTTTGCGCCGTGTTGTTGCAACCCCGGCAGGATGGGCACAGTTTCTCACCGTTAATATCGTCCTCTCATTCAGCGGCTTCTTTGAGGTTCTGGAGTCAATCATTGCGGTACTCGTCAGCCCGGATCTGGGCGATGCCTATCTTGGCACTCAGGGCGATATCTGGGATGCACAAAAGGATATGGGACTTGCCCTGCTCGGCGCCACCCTCACCATGGGCATCACGGCAATGCGAGAAAGCACTTGCCATAGAGAAAGGCCTTGACGCCCGGGCAAAAGCCGATAGAATACCCCGCTTCCTGGCCCTTGGCTGGGAACTGCGGAGCGGTAGTTCAGTTGGTTAGAATACCGGCCTGTCACGCCGGGGGTCGCGGGTTCGAGTCCCGTCCGCTCCGCCACTATTCTCCAAAGCCCGCCTTCTGGCGGGCTTTTTCATTTTCGTCCCGCTGTCTTCATATCCCCGCAGTGGCTTTCTCCCCCTCCAGAATGCCGGAAGATATTCCGAACAGTGGCCTGACGCCCTGATTGACAGTCAATAACCACCTATCTATCACTATTTATAACAACATCAGGAAAGAGACCATAACAACAATAAGCGCCTCGACACTAATACCTCGTCGTAGCGCAGGAGGAAAGAGAATGGGTCATGGGGAAGTCTCGCGCAGGGAACGTCGTTTTCAGATTCATCGCTTCTATACCATCCCTCTTGAATGGATTCCACGGCTTGCTGTAATCGTCATGATCCTGATCGCCGCGGCCGGGCTACTAGGAGAAGTGCTCGGTGTCCCGGTACTGCAAAGCTTCCTCCCGGGGCTTCCCGTCATGAGTACGGGTGAAGCGGTAATTTTACTTTTTTTCGCGCTTTCGCTCTGGTTGCTCCATCCGAAAGAGATAACTCTATTACGCCGGCGCGCCGGACAGGCACTGGCGTTGCTTTGCCTGCTTCCCACGGCATCCAGTATCGCCAATCTCTACCTGGATTACGGCTCTCTTCCTGAGTGGTTACTACCCACCGGTATCGCAGACGCCGACATAGCCGGCTCTACTATCAATCGCGATGTCGCTTTCACCTTAGGAGCGCTAGCGCTCTTCCTTCTGGGATTTCGCCGCCCGGGGCTGTTACCGTTGATCCAGTGGCTTGCCGTTCTCATACTGACAGGGGCGGTAGTGCTCCTGTTCGGCTACATCTACAGCGTCACTGCCTTCTACAGCTATGGTGCCTACAGTGGCATGGCTGCGCCAACTGCGCTGGCCCTCGCTTTTTTCACCAACGGCCTGTTATTTTCACGGCCTCATGATGGCATTATGCGGCTGATCACCAGCGATGCCTCTGGCGGCGTGATCATGCGGCGCCTCCTCCCTATCGTTGTGGTAGCACCGCTGTTGATTGGCTGGTTGACCTTGGCAGCCCAGCGCTTCGGCGTGATTACCCCCTATTTCGGCCTGGCTATGCACGAGGTGCTGACCACCCTGCTTATCACGGTATTTATCATTCACATTGCCATTAGTCTCAATCGAGAAGAAAAACTACGCCAAAATGCCGAAGCCGGGGTGAAGAAGCATCAATCCGACCTGGCACATCTGGTGCGTATCAATACCCTGGGCGAAATGGTTGCGAGTATCGCCCATGAGCTCAAACAGCCGCTGACCGCCATCAGTCTGTATGCTGCCACCGGCAAGGACATGCTCGCGTCGGCGGACACACCGGTGAACGAACTGCGGCAACATCTGGACGAGATCCAGCTCCAGGCGCAACGCGCGGCGGAGATCATTCGCCGCACACGCGAATTTGCACTCAAGCAAGAACCCCAGGCGATCCGCATGCAGCTCAATGAGCTCATCCAAGAGGTAAGCGACTTTCTCCAGCTGGAGGCAAAAAACCGGCAAGTGAAACTGCAGCTCAAACTGTCCCGGAAACTGCCCACGGTCGAAGGCGATGCCATTCAGCTACGCCAGGTACTGCTCAACATTATCCATAACGCCATTGAATCGCTGCAGGCGAATGTGAACAAACCTCGAGAGGTGACTATTCTGACCAGTCTCACCGAAACCGGCGAAGTCCGCACCGTGATCCGCGACAATGGCCCCGGCATGGATGCGGAGACGCTCAGCCATATCTTCGATTCCTTCTTCACTACCAGAGGGGATCGCGGCATGGGCATGGGCCTCTCCATCTCCCGCTCCATCATCGAGGCCCATAGCGGTAAACTCTGGGCCACCTCAACCCCCGGTCTGGGAGCAACCTTTACCTTTACCTTGCCACGGGCAGGTTAGGTTCAAAGTTCAAAGTTCAAAGTTCAAAGTTCAAAGTTCAAAGTTCAAAGTTCAAAGTTCAAAGTTCAAAGTGCAGTAGCGTTACTTCGCCGCGGGTTGAATACTCTTCTTTGAACCTTGAACTTTCATCTTTGAACTGTTTACCCCTCACAGAGTATTCAACACCACCAGCGGACTTCGTCTGACCACCCTTCGTGTTCCCCAGTAACCGGCGGCGCCAATGAGCAAGGCCCCGATCAGCGGCAAAAGCAGCCACAACAGCCACTTTATGCTGTAGGGGAGCTGGAACACTTGCTGGTAGAGGATGAAGGCGATAAGTTCCGCGCCGCTGGCGGCGAGCAGTCCGGCCAACGTACCGAGCAGCGCATACTCGGCCAGATGGCCGGCACGCAACTGCCGCCGGCTGGCGCCCAGGGTGCGCAGT
>JBFEWO010000100.1:0-10222 GCA_041546305.1 Thiohalomonadaceae bacterium
TCTGCAAATCTGTCCATGCCGGTTAGAACTTCAGCATGTTCTTGAATTTCTCCTCCAGCCCCTTTTGCAGCTCCTGCTTTTTCTCCTCAAGCTGCTCTTTGGCCTTTTGCTCGACCTCCTCTTTCTTCTTTTCCACTGCGGCCTTGGCCTTTGCCCTAAGTACTGATTCTACATCGACACCGAAACGGGGATCGGTGAAGCTGCCCTTGATGGTGATCGGTATTGTCACCCCCTTGAGCTCATCGATGTTTTGGTTGGCCGCGTTCTTCAGATCGGAAACGATGGTGGTCTCCAATCGCATATCAAGTTTTTCGCTCACCAGGTGTGCGGTACCTTTACCATCGACCTTGAACAGTGGCGAACGCGCCGAGAGATCGTTGGTCGATACCAGGCCGTTTTTCACCGTAAAGCTGCCGCCAAGGTCTGTAAAGTCGGTCTCCTGCACCTCCTCGGGAGGTACCGGCTGCTTCTTATACAGGGCATAGGCCTTGCGGATCAGGTAACCGATGTTCACGCCTTTCACCTGGCCGTTCTCGAAACTGAACCTGCCGTTACCATTGAGGCTCTGACGAACCGCCATCGGCTCTATTCCCCTGGCTGTCATCTTTGCTGCCAGGTTCGCTTTACCGGTCACGTAGTCTTTACCGAGGAAATCCTTCAACAATGGGCCGGCCTCGACCCCCGTGAGCTTCTCGTCCATGCCCAAAGTGGGGGTGTCTTCTCGCACATTGAAGCGTAGGTCGCCGCTATAGGCTCCCTGATAGAGCCTGGCACTGAGCGGATTCACTCGAAACTGCCCTTTTTGCCCGCGCAACGTGGCGACGATGGTGTCGCTATGCAGGTTCACCACCTTCACCTTGCCAACCTTGATGGTGCCGTCGATATCCAGGCTGCGAAGCAGCGCCAGCGGCAGACCGGCGGGCGCTTCCGACGACGGTACACCGGTCCCTTGCTGCGCCGGTCCAGGCTGTTCGCTTGGAGGTGGCAGATAACGGTCCACATCGATGTCATCCACCGCCAGCTGGTAACGAATCACCGGTGCGCTGAAATTCCGCACCGAGGCATCGCCACTGAGGGTGGTGTTGTCCAGTTGCACCTTCAGCCCCTGCAATGAGGCATGATCCAGACCCGCGTCGAAACGGCTGCTCAGGGAGGCCTTGGTCATGGCGCTAGGATCGGCCATCTCGGGCAGGGTAATACCGAGGTCGCTCAGTAACCGGCGCGGGACGAATTCACTCAGTGCGATTTCACCCTTGAAAGCCGGCTTATCGATAATCTGCTCTCCTTGCACCGAGGCCGTCAGAGTTACCCCCATGGCCTGAACGACAAGCGCCTGGGTGCTGGCGGTCTGTTTTGCCAGATCCGCTGCTAGATTGCCACGGAGTGAGAGATCCGCTCGCCCACCGGGAATCACCTCCCCTTGCGCCTCCAGCGAGAGTTTTGTGCCCCCCATGCGGTACTGCTGCTGCGACAAATTGACGCCGATATTGCTCGCCAGATCGATACTGGCCTTAAGCGCTGGTTGGCTGCTCTCAACCTTGCCGGTAATCGCCAGAGGGAAGGGCTGTTCGAAACTGATCGCACCGCTAGTCAGGTTGAAATCGGTAATGGCCACACGCTGGTCAGCCACCGCATCTTTCCACTGGACCGAGGCGTTCCGCACATCGATACCGCCGATGGCCAGCGCGGCCAATGCCTGCCCTGGCGGGGCGGTTGTGGTCGGTTCCACCTCGGCTTCCACTTTTGCTGGCTCTCCGGCCAAATCGCCCCAGTTGGTTTCCCCTCCACGACGTCGCTCAAGGCTGAGTTCCAGCCCATGCAGCACTACGGTATCCATCTCCACCCGGCCCATGAACAGCGGCAGAATCTTCACTCTGGCCTCTGCGGCCTCAAGGGAGGCAAAGGGTTCCGGACCGAAGCCTTCGGCATTTCCCAACGCCATGGCACCCAGTTCCAGGCCCAGCCAGGGAAAGTAGGAGAGGGCGATCTCGCCTTCGATCGTCAGCTCCCGCCCGGTGTGCTTTTGCACCTGAGTGGCGATTTGATCCCGGTAGTCATTGGGGTCGACCAGGAGAGTCAGGGCAATTACCGCCCCCACGACCAGCGCCAGTACCGCACCCAGAGCAATCAGCAGCCATTTCAGCAAGCGTTTCATTCCTGCATCTACCTTGTTGTGTTAATTGCAGCGGTCAACACCGCTCGTTCTCGCCCCAAGGCAAAGCGGTGATTCCAACGCCACTTTACCCACAATTGTTACAACTTTGTAACGTAAGGGGAGAGATATGCTAAAATCACCCGCCCCTGGAGACCAAGTACTACCTTACCAACCGCTTAGGGATGCCACCATGCCTATTACCCTCTTCGACAACGGACACCACAAATGCATCGCTTTCCCCGACCTCGTCAATTGTGATGGCGACAAGGAAGACAAGGGCGCCAAGACCTGTGACAGCGTACAGGCCAACCAATTTCTCATTGTAAACAATGAGCATGCCGCACTCATCGATCCGGGCGGCAACCTGACCTACAGCCGCCTTTTCCTGGGTATCAGCCAGTATGTCTTTCCCAAGAACCTGGATTTCGTTATTGCCTCCCACCAGGACCCGGATATCGTCGCCTCACTTAACAAGTGGCTGGTCGGCACCAGTGCCAAAGTTCTGGTACCAGAACTGTGGAAGCGCTTCGTCCCGCATTTTTGCTCGCCCGGTGCGACCAAGGGTCGTCTCGTCGGCATTCCGGACAAGGGCATGGACATCGAGATTGGCGGCGCCGCTTTCAAGGCTCTACCAGCACACTTCCTTCACTCGGAAGGTAACTTCCACTTCTACGACCCGATCAGCAAGATCCTGTTTACTGGCGACGTCGGCACCTCAGCGGTGCCCGAAGAGCTGTGCGGACTCCCTGTGACCGACTTTGAAGCCCATATCCCGAAAATGCTTGGCTTCCACCGGCGCTACATGAACTCCAACAAGGTCTGCCGCCTGTGGGTGAACATGGTACGTACCCTCGATGTGGAAATGATAGTTCCACAGCATGGTGCCTGCTTCTCCGGCAAAGAAACGATCGGGAAATTCCTCAACTGGTTCGAAAACCTGGAATGCGGCGTTGATTTGATGACTCAAAGCGACTTCGTTGTGCCCGGGGTCGCCGCCTGATTTACAACCACCGTAATAATAAAGCCCGCTCATGCGGGCTTTATTGTGGAATACCTTGGCGTGCGTGAGCAGCGAAAAGAGAACGCACATGATTTGAGGGGATGAACGGAATCGACCATTCTGTCTGGAACAGAATGGGAGCGCGAAGTGACCCGAAGGGTGGTCTCCATGGAGGGCTGCCATCAACCCTCGCTGCAGGTTCTGCGTAACGATGGGCGCGAGGCAATACGGAAATCTGGAGCGGGTGAAGGGAATCGAACCCTCGTATGCAGCTTGGGAAGCTGCCGTTCTACCATTGAACTACACCCGCGGCGAGGTGCGATTCTAGCACCGGCCACGACCACACCACAATCAGAACCTCGCCCTGGCATTGACCCGGAAGGGTCCTGCGGATAGTCTTTGCGCCCATGAAAATTTATCTCAATGGTGAGGCACGCGATGTGCCCGACAACTGCACCGCCGCCCAACTGGTGGATAGCCTCGGTCTGACAGGTCGACGCATCGCCATGGAAGTGAACCTGGAGATCCTCCCACGCAGTGGTTATGACAGTTATCTTCTCCAGGCAGGAGACAAGGTGGAAATTGTCCATGCCATTGGCGGTGGGTGAGTAGGGAAGCGTGTCCGGCCCACCAATCGTGCATTTCACACCGTTAGTCTCAGACTGCGCGACGCGTTATAATCCCATTCATCTCTCTTGTGCGGCCCTCTTGCCGCATCGACATCAAATCCGCAGGAAAAACAGACCATGGCACAGAACAACGATCCGCTGATCATCGCCGGGGTAGAGTACAGCTCTCGCCTACTCACTGGCACCGGCAAGTACAAGGATCTGGAAGAGACCCGCTTGGCTACTGAAGCGGCCGGCGCCGAGATCGTTACCGTGGCGATCCGCCGCTCCAATATCGGCCAGGACCCGAGCCAGCCCAATCTCCTCGATGTGCTGCCACCGGAGAAGTACACCATCCTGCCCAACACGGCTGGCTGCTATACCGCTGCCGATGCAGTACGCACCTGCCGTCTCGCCCGCGAACTGCTCGACGGCCACAAGCTGGTCAAACTTGAGGTACTGGGTGACGAGAAGACGCTCTACCCGGACATTACCGCCACTTTGGAGGCGGCCGAGATCCTGGTAAAGGATGACTTTGATGTGATGGTCTACACCTCAGACGACCCGATCCTCGCCAAGCGCCTGGAGGAGATCGGTTGCTGTGCGGTGATGCCGCTTGCCGCCCCCATCGGTTCAGGCCTCGGGGTGCAGAACCCCTATAACATCCTCACCATCGTCGAAAACGCCAAGGTGCCGATTCTTGTCGATGCCGGTGTTGGTACGGCCTCGGACGCAGCCGTCGCCATGGAACTGGGCGTCGACGGCGTGCTGATGAACACCGCCATTGCCGGGGCGAAGAATCCCGTGCTGATGGCCTCCGCGATGAGAAAGGCGGTCGAGGCTGGTCGTGAGGCCTTCCTGGCCGGGCGTATTCCGCGTAAGCGCTATGCTTCTGCCTCGAGTCCCATCGACGGGACGTTTTTCTAAACACCTTAAAACACACGAGGCCAACACCGCAAAACAGCGAATGGCTAGCGAAAGAACCTGACCTCGCATTCGATCCTTTTCGCCCCGCCCTTTTGCGTTGAGTGTTTTTCATGAACGAAACGCCATACCTGCGCCGTATTCGCTCCTTCGTCCGTCGCGAGGGCCGGCTCACGCCGGGCCAGCAGCGGGCGATGGATGAGCTGTTCCCGCGATTCGGTATCGAGGCAGGCGAGACCCCGCTTGATTTCACTGCCATCTTCGGTCGCAATGCACCCCGTATCCTCGAGATCGGTTTCGGCAACGGTGAGTCGCTGGCGGAGATCGCGAAGAACCATCCGGAACAGGACTATATCGGCATCGAGGTCCACCGCCCCGGAGTAGGTCATCTATTGATGAAAGTCGAGGAGTACGGCCTCACCAATCTTCGCGTTATGTGCGCCGATGCGGTCGAGGTACTGGAAAAGCAGATCCCGGATCAAACTCTGGCTGCTCTCTACCTCTTCTTTCCCGATCCGTGGCACAAGAAACGTCATCATAAACGACGCCAGGTACAGCCCGAATGGGCACAACTGGTCAGGCAAAAGCTAAAGATCGGTGGCCAGCTACACATGGCCACCGACTGGCAGAACTACGCCGAACACATGCTGGAGGTACTCTCTGCAGCCGACGGTTTTCGCAACACCTCCCCCGATGGCGACTATGTAACCAAACCCGATTACCGTCCGGAAACCAAATTCGAGCGACGCGGTCACCGCCTCGGTCATGGGGTTTGGGATTTGGTGTTCGAAAAAATCGCTTAATCCACTGACCACACTGCAGAGCCTCAATGCAACAGGTCTCGCGTGCGCTACAATAGGCCGCTTTCATCCGATCGCAGAGTGGTAACCCATGAATAAAGAACAGGCCTTATTCGAACGCAGCGGCGCCAAGTGTGAACTGTGTGGTGCGACCGACAATCTCGTCGTCTACGAGGTCCCGCCCGATGCCGATGGCAGTGCCGAAAAGGCCGTGTTGCTCTGTGCCACCTGCCATGAGCAGATTGAAGATCCCGAAAAAGTCGACGTCAACCACTGGCGCTGCCTCAACGACAGTATGTGGAGCCAAGTGCCCGCTGTACAGGTCATGGCCTGGCGCATGCTCAACCGACTGCGTGCCGAAGGCTGGCCACAGGATCTGCTCGACATGCTCTACCTGGACGACGAGACCCTCGCCTGGGCCAAGGCCACCGGTGAAGGAGAGGGTGATGAGGAGAGCGTTAAACATGTCGATTGCCATGGTGCAGTGCTCGAGGCCGGCGATACGGTGACCCTGATCAAGGATCTCAATGTAAAAGGAGCCAACTTCACTGCCAAGCGCGGCACCGCAGTACGCGGCATCTCCCTGGTTCCCGACAATCCGGAACATATTGAAGGCCGGGTCAACGGCCAACAGATAGTCATCCTCACCAAATTCGTCAAAAAGTCGAACTAGAATCCAGAGGGCTGGCGTGAGGTCACGCCAGCCACTTCCCTCCTGATGTGCACACAGCGATCTTTATAAATCGCGTCCTCCTTGCTCACCAGCTCTGACACCCACATCTTCCAACACAACCTTACTTTTTCTAGCCGTTTAGTCATGGCTTTTGGCCTTCACGTTTCCTACGCTTCTCTATATTCTTCTATAAAGACACGAATCAGGGATAAATCAGGATGGCAACACGGTCATGGCTACTGCTTCTTCTTGTTATCGCGTTATCCGGCTGCACACGGGCATGGCATGAATTGGGGGGAGATCGCAACCGCGGCGGGGTGTCCAGCAGCCTCGTCGACTACCTTTATCTGGAAGGTGAAGAGCCGCCACCCTACGATGAAACCGTGCCACAGCTGAACCTGCCGCTACGGGTGGGCCTGGCCTTTGTCCCATCGAACAGCACACGTCAGACAGAGGGGCTTTCAGAAGCGCACAAGCAAGTCCTGCTCAATCGGGTCAAGGCGGCCTTCCAGCAGCGCGAGTTTATCAGCAGCATCGACATCATCCCCGATACCTACCTGCGCTCGTCACGTGGTTTCAAAACCATCGATCAAATCGCCCGCATCTACGGTCTCGATACCATCGCCTTGGTCTCTTACGATCAGGTGGTGCATACCGAAGATACCAAGGCCTCCATCCTCTACTGGACCATCGTCGGTGCCTACTTCATCAAGGGTAGTAAAAACAATGTGCAAACCTTTGTGGACACCTCGGTGTTCGATGTAAAGACTCACAAACTGCTGTTCCGCGCCCCTGGTATAGACGAAAGAGAAAGCACCGCAACGCTCATTAACACCATCGAAGAGAGCCGACAGCAACGCACCGATAGTTTCGACAAAGCAATGGAGAACATGACCATCAGTCTCGACAGCGAACTGAACCGGTTCATCGATCGGGTGAAACAGGAAAAGGTGGCAACGGTGGTGCACCGTCCCGGCTATAGTGGCGGTGGTGCGACTGATGTTTTCTTTCTGCTTGGTTTACTGCTTGGCTGGGGCTGGTTAGTGCATAGCCGCTCAAGACGCCGGCCATAACCAGGCGGCACCCCGCACCCCACTGGAATCACCGTGCCGGGGAGGCACCAGCCTCGTGCTCACGGTATCTGAAAACACGTACTCCCCCCAGATGGCCGGAACATTGCGGTAGAGCCTGTCGATATTGGAAACTCCGCCACCGAGAACAATCACATCCGGGTCGAGCAGGTTAATCACCGAGGCCAGGGCACGGGCCATACGATGCTCGTAGCGGGAGAGAGCCGCCTCGGCGAGGCTATCACCCCCTTCGGCCCGAGCCAATATTGCTGCGGCCTTGAGTGCTTCTTTGCTGTCGCTTGCGTAGTCCCGCTCAAGCGCCGGACCGCTGAGCCAGGTTTCAATGCACCCCTGCCTGCCGCAGTAACACGCCGGACCGGGCAACTCCTCGGGCCGTGGCCAGGGCAGGGGGTTATGCCCCCACTCCCCGGCAATCGCATTCGGCCCGATCAGCAAATGACCGTTGACGACCACGCCACCACCGGTGCCGGTCCCAACAATCACACCGAACACCACCTCCACTCCTGCGGCCGCACCATCGGTGGCCTCGGAAATGGCAAAGCAGTTCGCATCGTTAGCCAACCTGATCTCTCGACCAAGCGCCTCGCTCAAATCCAGGTGCAGCGGGCGACCGATCAGACAGGTGGAGTTGGCATTCTTGATTAAATCAGTCTCCGGTGAGATCGCCCCGGGGATCCCGACTCCCACCGAACCCTCTTCACCCAGATGCGCCTCAATCCCCTCAACGAGGGCGACGATTGCCGTTACCGTTGCCTCATAATCGCCCTGGGGGGTCGACACCCGACGCCGCTCTAACACCTCGCCCTTATCACTGAGCGCAATTCCCTCTATTTTGGTCCCCCCAAGATCAATCCCAATCCGCATTTCTTTACCTCCCGAGCACCCATGCAGCACAAAAAAATTGCTGTCCACGCACCTTATGCACTGGATAAGGCCGCATTCTGCACACATCTCCCCATTATGTGGTGCTAGCCGCCGAAACTGCCGGATGTCCCTTGGTTTGTGAAGTGAAATTATTTCCGAGGCCACTGGCTGGAAATCAACCGGCCCCATGCTATCACTTCATATGGGTTGGCAATAAACCGAAAAGAGGAGGGTGCGCAATGACCACCGAATTTGATATCCCTGTCATTCCGGCCATTGAACCACGCCTGTGGAACGAAGAGATGGCACGCCACATCGCTGAACAGGACGGGATAGGGGAATTAACGCCGGCGCACTGGAAAATCATCCATACCCTGCGTGAACACTACATCCAGTACGGAGCACTGCCGCCGATGCGTGCCGCCTGCGACTTGCATCGCATGGATCCCCATTGCGTCGATCACCTATTCCATTCACCGCAGGAGGCCTGGCGTATTTCCGGTCTGCCCGATCCGGGTGAAGAAGCCAAAAGCTACATGTATCCGGGGGATTAACTCCCGGATTCCCCCCCTGGCAGCTCCCGTTCATATTCCGCTACCCGCCGCGCGTCTCCCCTGACCTGCTCCGCCGGATAGCGCAATTCATTGAGCTCGATTTTTTCCCATGCCGCTTCGAACAGATCGATACCGAGGCGGTCGGCAAGCCGAATCAAATAGATCTGGATATCGGCCAGCTCCAGCCGCACCGCCGCCTTTTTGTCAGGCGGAAGTTGGCTGCTCTGCTCTTCAGTGAGCCACTGAAAATGCTCCACCAGTTCGGCTGCCTCAGCAATCAACGCCATGGAAAGATTTTTCGGGGAGTGAAACTGCTCCCAGTCCCGATCACTGGCAAAAGCAGCAAGTCGTTGCTGCAATGCCTCCAACTGATCTCCCATCATCTCCCCCCCTTCAACTACGCAGCGCACTCTATCTAACGGCTGACCGGCACATTGCCGTTCCAGCGCAACGGTAACAGGCGCTCTCCCGTCCCCTGTGGTACAGCGATTGCCCCGTCAAAACTCAGCGGCAGGGTGTCGGCGCGGCGCAGTGTGTCCACCACACTTCCCAGCTCCCGGTAACCCACTTTGAGTGCGAGCTCCACCTTATCCTGCTTTTTTGCACCAATATCTAGCTTGCCGAGACTACGTGCCTCAACCAGTGTGGTATTGCCCAGCTTGATCCCTCCGCGCAACCCTGAAATCAGCAGCGGAAAATCGTTGGTGTTACTAACGGACAAGGCGAGACGCAACGCCACCCCGCTGAGATCGAAACCCTCAATCCGTAATTGGCTGATTGTCACCTCGGGCAGCTTCGGCAGCTTCAGTTCACCCTTGCGCGAGTACGGCAGTGAAAAAAGCCCCAGGTCGACATTACCGCTGAGAGAATAGGGCAGAGACTTGTTGTTCATGATCGCATCGAAACCACCGGCAAGATCCTCGTAGGATAACTTAAAGGGCAGGGTAACACGTGAACTGCCATTAGCCGCCACCTTCACCCGCTCCTGGGTCTTTCCCTCGAACAGCGGCCGTTCCTGCAGCTCCAGTCGATAACTCAAGCCGCTCATGGCAATGCCCATGGGGTTGGGATTGTCGATACCAAGAATAAAATCCAGCTCCATGTCAGCCAGCGAGACCGAGCGCAGCTGCAGATCCTGCACCGTGACACTCGGTTCCTTAAACTGCTGCTGCAACGCCGCGCAGCCGGTTAATAGCAAGGCGCCGAGCGCCAGGGAAAGATAGCGAAACCTCATACAACTCCTCCGGGTTCGGATCAGAATAACCAGCCCTCGGGATTCGGATACGCCTGTCCACGAGACAGAAATCGGATTCCCTTGATGCAGCGGACCAGAAACCACACCAGCCAGAACAGCAGTATCAGCCTGCCGATAACGACCAGCGCAAGAAACAGGCCCGGGATGATGTAGAGAAAGCTGATCCAGAAGGTACGGATCTGCAGCCGATAATGGCTCTGCATCCAGGCCGGGGCCTCATCCTGGTAAACATAGGCGATAATGATGCCGATTAGCCCGGTCAGAGGAAACAGCACGGATGTGAGCAGCAGCACATAAA
>JBFEWO010000101.1:0-10037 GCA_041546305.1 Thiohalomonadaceae bacterium
GCGGATGAGCTGGCGTAGGGTGACAACGTGTCCAAGGTCTTCATCTTCGAGCACCCGGAGACACTCTACGAACAGTGCGCCCGACGGATTCTGCAACTTGCCCGCGAAGTCCTGGCAACCCAGGAGCGTTTTCACCTTGCCTTGGCCGGCGGCGGCACCCCGCGAGAGCTTTATCGCCTGCTAAGTGCGATGTCCGAGGCACCTGAGTGGCGTCGGTTCGAGTTCTATTTTGGCGATGAACGCCATGTCGCTCCCGACCATCCTGACAGTAACTATCTCATGGCCAAGGAGACACTGTTTGCCCCGCTTGGTATTGCCGATAGCGCCATCCACCGCATCCCGGGCGAGCTGGAGCCCTCTGCCGCGGTCGAACACTATCTGAAGGATCTGCGAAATGTGCCTCACCTGCACCAGCTTCCCCGGTTCGACCTGGTGCTCCTTGGCATGGGTGCTGACGGCCACATTGCCTCGCTGTTTCCGGGCAGTCCGTTATTACAGGAAAAGGTCGTGCCCTTCGGTGCCAGCTATGTAGAAAAACTCGACAGTTGGCGCCTGAGCCTCACCCTGCCTGCACTCAATAATGCGCGCCACCTGATATTGCTGGTCAGTGGGGAGAAAAAGGCCGATATCATCCGCCATGTCATGCAGGGTCACCGCAATGCGATGCCATTACCTGTCGAGTTGCTGGAAAGGGAGCACCTTGAATGGTTCATTGATCGGGAAGCCAGCCATCTTCTCCAGGAGAAAGAGGAGGCCTGGCCCTCCGCATGAGTCCTGCTCCAGCCAGCACCACATCCACCCCAAATCTGATACTTGCCGCCGATGTGGGCGGTACCAAGACGCTGCTGACATTACGGCACCGGGATGGGACAGTCGTTTTTGAACAGCGTTATACCAGTCAGGCCTTCCACTCCCTGGAAATCATGGTGCAACGTTTTCTCGAGGAGGCCCACCAATCGCCGCCACGTAGCGCCTGTTTTGCTGTGGCCGGCCCGGTAACCACCGAAGGTAGCCGACAACAGGCCCAGCTGACCAACCTGCCCTGGCAGGTGAATTCCTGGCAACTCGCCGACAGCCTGGGGATCGCGCGCGTTGCACTGCTCAATGATTTTCAGTCCATTGGCTACAGCCTCGCCGCATTGCCTACAGGCGATCTTTCGCAACTGCACCCGGCCCCGCCCCAGCCCCGCGGACCTCAATTGGTCGTCGGCGCCGGAACTGGCCTGGGCGTCTGCCTGGTCATGCCCGATGGAGACGATATCGTCAGTTATTCCTCGGAAGGTGGCCATATCGGCTTCGCCCCAAGGGACACGCTGCAACAGGAATTGCTCGAATTCATGCAAACCGGTGCCGAGCGAGTCTCTTGCGAGCGATTGATCTCCGGATCGGGCCTGGTAGCCATTTACCGCTTTCTCTCTGAACGGCAACAGCAATTCGACGAAACGCTATTGACGGCAGACGACCCAGCGGCGGCCATCGGCGAGCAGGCGCTTCGCGGTGATCATGTGATCGCTGCTGAGGCGGTCACCCTGTTTTGCCGTCTCTACGGCGCCTTCGCTGGCGATATGGCACTCGCCTGCAATCCCACCGGAGGGGTCTTTATTGCCGGCGGTATCGCCCCCAAATTACTTCCATACCTTAAGCAAGGTGGCTTTATGGAAGCCTTTTTTGACAAGGGCCGGATGGCGGGGCTAATGCGGCGCTTTCCCGTCCAGGTGATCACCAACCCCCATTGCGGTTTACTCGGTGCGGCCTGCTTCGCTGCCCGCCTGTAAGCCGCGGAGAGAATAATGAGTGATACTCCCTACCTGATCGATATTAACGTCGAGACCCACTACATTGAGGAACAGTCCGCTCCGGACGAGAACCGCTACGTCTTCGCCTATACCATCACTATCCGGAACAACGGTAACCTTCCTGCCAAACTGCTCCATCGGCACTGGGTCATCACTGACGGCGACGGCAAAACCCAGGAGGTGCGAGGCGAAGGGGTGGTCGGTGAGCAACCGCACATTGGCCCCGGCGATTACTTCCGTTACACCAGCGGCACGGTGCTGGACACACCAGTCGGCACAATGCAGGGGAGCTACCAAATGATTGCCGACGATGGTGAAGAATTCGACGCTATTATTCCCGTGTTCACCCTCTCAGCGCCGCACGCGCTGCATTAGCATTAAAAGCACGCGCTTTTCCCCTGTCACTCAGCCTTGGCAAAGCTGGTACCATAACCCGTACCAGCAAAAACCACGGAAAGTGACATGGCCACCTATGCCATTGGTGACATTCAGGGCTGCTATGACGAGCTGCAGCAGCTACTGGAGAAGATTGGCTTCGACCCTACAGCAGACCGGCTCTGGCTGACCGGCGATCTGGTCAACCGCGGTCCCCGCTCATTGGAGGTACTGCGGTTCGTCAAGGGGCTCGGAGACCGGGCGGTCACCGTGCTTGGCAATCACGATCTGCACCTTCTTGCCCTGTGGCAACACCGCCACCAGCACTTCAAAAGCAACGACAGCCTGGCCGGGATATTCCAGGCGAACGACGGCGAGGAGTTGCTGGAGTGGCTGCGTTACCGCCCGCTGATGCACTACGATACCGGGCTCGGCATCGCCATGGTCCACGCCGGGCTGCCTCCGCAGTGGGATCTCGGACTTGCGCTCGCCTGTGCTGCCGAGGTCGAAGCCGTCCTACGCAGCGAGAAGTTTGCCGAATTCCTCGGGCATATGTACGGCAACAACCCGGCACGCTGGTCAGCTCACCTCACCGGCTGGGATAGGCTGCGCTTTATCGTCAACTGCTTTACCCGCCTGCGTTTCTGCAGCATTGACGGAGAACTCGAATTCCGGCACAAGGGCAAACCGGGCGAAGAAGAGGGAGAATACCTGCCCTGGTTCAAGGTGCCGCAACGCCAAAGCACCGACACCCCTATCATCTTCGGTCACTGGTCTACCCTCGGCCTTTACCAGGCAGACAATGTCCACGGCATCGACACCGGCTGTCTGTGGGGCGGCACGCTTACCGCCCTGCAGCTGGAAAACGGTGCCGTCACCAGCCTGTCATGCACAGGCTACTCGTCTCCTGGCGAGGAGTAGCTCCTTGGTGGTTTTGTTACTTGAAATGTATCCCTCAAGGTTATACATTTCGAAACATGTCGAAGTGTAGAAATGAAATTGAGCAGCGGGCACAGATGTTCAAGGCCCTGGCCAACCCTCATCGTCTGGCACTGTTTCAACGCCTGCTCACCTGCTGTGCGCCCGGGATGGCCTGTGATCCGGATGAAGAACGCCACCATGTCGGCCAGCTCGGCGAGGGACTGGAGATCGCCCCCTCCACCCTCTCGCACCACCTCAAGGAACTCAATCGTGCCGGCCTGGTGCAGATGCAGCGACGCGGCAAGCATGTGGAGTGCTGGGTCGAGCCGGCCACACTGGAGGCGCTCACCGCCTTCCTCTCCGGCAAGACCTGACCACTGCCTCGCCAATCATCAGCCCAGAATACTGCTTCGGTTCACCACAACTATTCCCCTATCTAAGGAGCACAGCATGAGCAAACAACACGAATACGACAGCCATCGCCAGAGCGTGCGCAGCGCCTATACCAAGGTCGCACAGGCGGAAAACAACGGCAGCTGCTGTGGTGTCGAATCGAGCTGCTGCGGCGTTTCCGACGATGCCGCGATCAACACCCTGATCTCCACCCGCCTTGGTTACAGCACCGAGGAACTGGCGGCCGTCCCCAGCGGTGCCGACATGGGCCTCGGCTGCGGCAACCCCAAGGCGATCGCTGCGCTCAAGCCGGGCGAGGTGGTGATCGACCTCGGTGCCGGCGGCGGTTTCGACTGCTTTCTTGCCGCCGCTGAGGTCGGCCCGACCGGGCACGTGATCGGTGTCGACATGACCCCGGAAATGCTGAGCAAGGCCCGCAATAATGCCGCCAAGGGCAAATACAGCAATGTGGAATTCCGTCTTGGCGAGATCGAGTACCTGCCAGTGGCCGATGCCACGGCCGATGTCATCATCTCCAACTGCGTCATCAATCTCTCGCCGGACAAGCCGCAGGTATTCCGCGAGGCCTTCCGTGTGCTCAAAGCGGGTGGCCGTCTGGCCATCTCCGACGTGGTCGCCACCATGGAACTGCCTGAGGAGATGCGCAATGATGAGGCACTCATCGCCGGCTGCATGGGCAACGCCTCCCTCATCGAGGAACTCGAGGCGATGATCGCCGAGGCCGGTTTTGAGCAGGTACGCATCGCCCCCAAGGACGATTCCCGCGAATTTATCCGCGACTGGGCCCCCGGCCGCGGCGTGGAGGACTACGTGGTCTCGGCCACCATCGAGGCGGTCAAGCCCGGCGGTGGCTGTTGCGGCGGCTGCTGCTAATAGAGCTCAATGACAACGTAATCTCCGGATAGTAGGTCGGGTTAGGTCCTGTCGTAACCCGACTGAACCTTCCACCCAGGTAAGCAGATCGCCTGCTTACCTATGCAGGCTGGTTGCTGGATAGGACCAGATCATTTCCCTGTATGCCGTAGCCATCCTCGTTTTTGACATTGGCGGTTTAAACCACCGCTGTTACACTCCCGCGCCATGCTCAATTTCTCTGACCTTTCCCTGCGCCGCGGCGCCCGCCTGCTGTTCGAGCGGGTCACCTTCACCATCCACACCGGGCAAAAGGTGGGCCTGACCGGGGCCAACGGCTGCGGCAAATCCAGCCTGTTCGCGCTGCTACGAGGCGAGCTCCATGCAGATGGCGGCGATGTCAAGCTACCACCAAACCTGGTGATTGCCCACGTGGCGCAGGAGACTCCGGCGGTCGATACACCGGCCATCGACTACGTGTTGGATGGCGATACGGAGCTACGCCAACTACAGCAACAGTTGCACGAGGCCGAAGCGAGCAACGACGGCCAGCGTCAGGGTGATCTGCATGCCCGGCTCGATGCCATCGGCGGCTATACCGCCCGCGCCCGCGCCGCCCGGCTGATGCATGGCCTCGGTTTTCGCAGTGGACAGGAGGAGCAACCGGTCAGCGCCTTCTCCGGCGGCTGGCGCATGCGGTTGAATCTGGCCCAGGCGTTGATGTGCCGCTCGGATCTGTTGCTGCTGGATGAGCCGACCAACCACCTGGACCTCGATGCGGTGATCTGGCTGCAGGAGTGGCTCAAACAGTACCGTGGCACCCTGCTGCTGATCTCACACGATCGGGACTTTCTCGACGACATCACCGACCACATAGCCCACGTCGAGCAGCAGACCATCACCCTCTATACCGGTAACTACAGCGATTTCGAGCGTATGCGAGCCGAACGGCTGGCCAACCAACAGGCCGCTTACGAGAAGCAGCAGCGCGAGGTCCGCCACATTCAGTCCTTTATCGATCGCTTCCGCGCCAAGGCCACCAAAGCGCGCCAGGCGCAGAGCCGGATCAAGGCGCTGGAACGGATGGAAATGATATCCGCAGCCCATGTGGACTCCCCCTTCCACTTCAGTTTCCGCCCGCCACACAAGTTGCCTACCCCCCTGCTCGGCCTGGATCGAATCGCCGCCGGCTATGGCGACAAACCAATCATCGAGGAGGTCAAGATCACCCTGCAGCCGGGCGATCGCATCGGCCTGCTCGGTCACAATGGCGCCGGAAAGTCGACCCTGATCAGGCTCATCGCCGGTGAACTGGAGCCACTCTCAGGTGAACTGACCCCGGCGCAGGAACTTCGCATCGGCTATTTCGCCCAGCACCAGCTTGAGATCCTCGACCCTCAGGCCAGCCCGGTGCAGCATCTGGCACGGCTCGATCCCAAAGCCAGCGAGCAGACACTGCGCGACTACCTTGGCGGTTTCGGCTTCAACAACGACATGGCACTGAGCCCAGTCGCTCCCTTCTCCGGTGGCGAGAAGGCACGCCTGGTTCTTGCGATGCTGGTCTACCAGCGCCCCAACCTGCTGCTGCTCGATGAGCCGACCAATCACCTGGATCTGGAGATGCGCCATGCCCTGGCCATGGCGCTGCAGGATTATGAAGGGGCACTTGTGGTGGTCTCTCACGACCGCCATCTGCTACGCAGCGTCACCGACGCCCTGCTGCTGGTCGACCGTGGGCGGGTCAGCGAATTCGAGGGCGATCTGGAGGACTACCGCCGCTGGCTGGGCGAGCAGCAGCGCGAAGAGTCTGCACCGGAAGCCCGCGGCGGGGAAAACAGCGCCACCGCACGCAAAGAGCGCAAGCGACTTGAAGCCGAGCAGCGCCAGCGCTTGCAGCCACTGCGCAAGGAGCTCCAGACCCTGGAAAAAGAGCTCGACAAACTGCAGACACACAAGAAGGAACTGGAACAGCAGCTGGCCGATCCCGGACTCTACAGCGAGTCCAACAAAGATGAACTCAAATCCCTGCTGCAGGAAAAGGGGAAGATCGACCAGGCCCTCGCCGACACCGAAGAGCGCTGGCTGCTTCTCAGTGAGGAACTGGAGCAGGCGGGCGCTGGCTGACGGTAGCACACAGCGACGAAAATAATTCGGGAGACTAGCCGATGAATATCAAAATCGAACAACAGCCTGCACCGGCGAAACTGGAAAGCTTGGGGGTCTTCGACTGGCCCGTCTGGGAGAAGGAACCCTCGGAATTCCCCTGGACCTACGATGCCGCCGAAACCTGCTACCTACTGGAAGGAGAGGTGGAAGTCACACCGGAGGGCGGCGAGACGGTCCGTTTTGGTGCCGGCGATCTGGTCACCTTCCCTGCCGGTATGCGCTGCCGCTGGGTGATCGCCAAGGCAGTACGCAAGCACTATCGCTTCGACTGAGATCGTCGTCGCACGCACCGACCATAGGCGTGCGTGATACAATTGCCGTTTCGATCCACCATACCGTACGCCGCCATGGAATCACGCCTCGAAGACCTGGAGATCCGCATCGCCCATCAGGAGCTGGCCCTGGAGGAGCTCACCCGCACCACCCTTGCCCAGCAGCAGCGGATCAATGAGTTGAGCGTGCAGATCGAGTACCTTCGATCTTTGATCAAGGAACTCGCTCCATCAGCCGTTGCACCTCGCTCGGAAGAGACCCCACCGCCCCACTACTGAACGGTTTGATCGAGCCCTCTCGCGATGAAATTCTACGCTAGCGCCGCTCGCGGCATGCCCGACCTGCTCGCTGCCGAGCTACACCGCCTTGGCGCGCAAAAGGTGGTGCCTGCTACTGCCGGGGTCAACTTTGAGGGGGATCTGGAGACCGCCTACCGGGTCTGCCTCTGGTCGCGCATCGCCAGCCGGGTGTTGCTACCGCTCACCACGGTCAATGCGGCCACCCCTGAGGCACTCTATGAAGAGGTTAAGGCGATCCGCTGGGAGAAGCACCTGCACTCCAGCGGCACCTTCGCGGTGGAGCTTAAGGCCACCGATGCGGATATACGCCACAGCAAATACGCAGCCCTGACGGTGAAGGACGCGGTGGTCGATCGTTTTCGCCAGCAATTCAACGAACGTCCCTCGGTCGATCTTGAGCATCCGGACATCCGCCTCTATGTCCACATGCGCCGTGACCGCGCCCGTATCAGCCTGGACCTCTCCGGCAGCAGCCTGCACAAGCGGGGCTATCGCGCCGAGGGGGTCATCGCCCCGCTGAAGGAGAACCTGGGCGCAGCGATCCTGCTCGAGGCCGGTTGGCCGGCGATCGCCCGTAGTGGTGGTGCGCTGCTCGATCCCATGTGCGGCTCCGGCACCTTTCTCATCGAAGCGGCGCTGATCGCCGCCGACATCGCCCCCGGCCTCTACCGCGACTACTTCGGTTTTCTCGGCTGGCGCCGCCACGATAGTGAAGTGTGGCAACGATTGCTAACCGAGGCCGCACAGCGCCGCAGTGAAGGCTTACAAACCCTGTCGCCGATTGTCGGTTTCGATCGCGAGCCCCAGGCCGTCGAGGCCGCCCGGACCAACATCGCCGCGGCCGGGCTTGCCGATCATATTCAGGTGCAACAGCAGGACCTGGAGCAGCAGCTGCCAACGCCACCGGCCGAGCACGGCCTGGTAGTGGTCAATCCGCCCTACGGTGAACGCCTCGGCGAGGTCAATGCGCTGCAATCGCTCTACGGCCGTCTTGGCGAATTGTTGCGCCAGTTACCCAACTGGGAGATGGCGCTCTTTACCGGCAACCCGGAGCTGGCCGCCCGCACCGGGCTAAAGAGCCGCAAGCCGATCACCTTCTTCAACGGCCCTATCGAATGCCGTCTGTTCCGCTACGATCCCGTCCCTGCGGAACAGCAACAATCACTGGAAGCGCCAGCTATCGATACCGCCCTGGTCGCCAGCGAGGGGGCACAGATGGTTGCCAACCGCCTGCGCAAAAACCTGAAAAATCTCGGCAAATGGGCCCGCCGGGAGGAGATCGACTGCTTCCGGGTCTACGATGCGGACCTCCCCGAATATGCCCTCGCCATCGACCTCTACCACGGCGAGAGACGCTGGGTGCACGTGCAGGAGTACCAGGCCCCAAAGACAATCGATCCTGACAAGGCACTACAGCGCCTGCAGGAGGCTCTGGCGGTGTTACCAGCTGTATTCGAAGTCCCGCCCGAGCAGATCTTCTTCAAAGTGCGCCGCCGCCAGAAGGGCACGGCACAGTACGAGAAACTTGCTGACAGCAAACACTTCCATGAGGTCCGTGAGGGTAACTGCCGCCTGCTGGTCAACTTCAGCGACTATCTCGACACCGGCCTGTTCCTGGACCACCGCATCACCCGAGAGATGATTGAGCAAGCGGCCAAAGGCAAACGCTTTCTCAATCTTTTCGCTTATACTGGCGCCGCCACCGTACACGCCGCCGCCGGTGGCGCGCTCACCACCACCACCGTGGACATGTCCAACACCTACCTGGAGTGGGCTCGGCGCAACATGGCGCTCAACGGTTTTCACGGCAAGAGCCACGAATACATTCAGGCCGATTGCACCGCCTGGCTCGAGCAACAGGCCAAAAAACCCTGGCCGGCGAGGCGCTACGACCTGGTCTTCCTTGATCCACCCACCTTCTCCACCTCCAAACGCATGGAGGACACCTTCGACGTGCAGCGCGACCATGTCCCGCTAGTCCGCAATGCATTGGCACTGCTGGACAAAAAGGGGCTGCTAATCTTCTCCAACAACTTCCGCCGCTTCAAACTGGATGCGGCGGCCTTTGCCGATGTTGATGTCGAAGAGATCTCATCCCACACCCTCCCGAGGGACTTCGCCCGCAACCCTCATATTCACCGCTGCTGGACCTTTCGTCATAAAGATAAGTGATTGAATTCACGAATCATTTATTCCTTTCATAAAAATACTTGACAAATTTTGTATGATTTATAAAAATATCCTCACTGTTTTGCTCAGATTAACCCTGAGCAACACGCGGCCCTGCCGCCTGTAGAGTCAATGATTTATCGACATATTGAATGAGGAAAGCACTATGCAACTGGAAATCGACGGCAAGATCATCGCCCTGAGTGAAGCCGGCTGGCTGGAAGATCTGAGCGAATGGAGCGAGAAAGTCGCCGAAGGCATCGCCAAGAACGAAAATGTCTCCCTCACCGATGAACACTGGGACATCATCAATACGGCCCGCGACTACTTCACCGAGTACGGTACGGTTGCCGAGCCGCGTGTCTTCTCCAAGCTGATGAAGGAAAAATTTGGCGCCGACCGTAGCTCCCAGCAGTATATCTATTCACTGTTCCCCTACGGCCTGATCAAGTCTGCCAACAAGATCGCCGGTCTGCCACGTCCGAAGGGCTGCAGCTAATACTCTCTCCCCCCGGAGAGTGCTGGGCAGGTACCGAAAGGTCCCTGCCCTTTTTTATTTCTTCATTCAGGAGCCAAAGAGGCTCGGTGGTGCGCCAGGTCAGACAGGTTACGACGCCCCGCAGCACTTTTTGTATTTCTTCCCGCTACCGCACGGACAGGGATCATTCCGCCCGACTTTCACCGGCTCGACAGGCGGTAGAATCTCGCCATCCACATAGACCCAACGGCCTTCCTCCCGTACGAAGCGACTGCGCTCATGCAGCTGCCCGCC